>JANQSL010000166.1 GCA_028284075.1 Candidatus Sumerlaeia bacterium
AAGGAGAATCCACCCTTCGAGTCGCGCTTTGTCCGCACCCAGCCGTGCAAAACAACAGAGGCGCCAAAATCGCGGCGTGTGAGAATGTGACGAATTCGGTCTTCGGGAACGAGAGTTTTCATACCGGACGTGGAGAGGGCTCCGTTGGAGGCAGTTTGCTGAGACAGATCTTTAATAGCGGAGGTGTGAGGAACGTCGTCAGGACCACCATGATGACAATAGCGGAAAATGTTCCCGGCGTCACAACACCCAGCGCCAGGCCAATGTTTGCGAAGATCAGGCCGACTTCGCCGCGAGGCACCATGCCAATGCCAACGCTGGCGCGAGACCAGAAACCACCCTTCATTGTCACACCGCAGAGAAGCTTTCCAATGATCGCGGCAACCGTGAGCCCCAGAGCCAACATGAGAATTTCGGGCTGAACGAACTTTTCCAGGCGAACCTGAATACCCATCTGAACGAAGAAGACGGGAACGAAAATCGCCGCGAAGGAGTTAATCTTTTCCCGCAACTCATGTAACGCTTCGTCGAAATGCTCCGACATGCTGAAGGGCTTCAGGGTTTCCGATTCGATCACAAGCCCCGCCGCGAAGGCTCCGACAATCGTGGCCAGTCCCACGGCGTTGGCAAGGAAAGCCATCAGAAAACAGAACGCCAGGGAGAAAACGAGGTCGAGCTTGGCGCCGCGCAGTCTCTTGATGGCCTTGAAGATCAGCGGAAGCGCCTTTTGGCCGAAAACCACGGCCGCAATCAGGAAGATGCCCGCTTTCAAAGTCACAACACCGGCCAGCGCCATCACGTTTAACTCTTCGCCACCGCCTGCTCCGCCGGCAGCCTTGGCGCTGACGATGCCGCTGACGACAGCAAGAATGATGAGGCCCAGCACGTCGTCGATTACCGCGGCGCCGAGGATGATTTTCGATTCACGGGCATTGAGTTTGTTGAGGTCTTTGATCACCCGAGCGGTAATGCCAACGCTGGTGGCGGCGAGCGTCGCACCCAGGAAGAGCGCGACCTTGTAAGGCGCCATGCCCGGAGGAAAATTGTGAACCAGAAACTCAGTCGCAAAAAAACCCAGCGCAAAGGGTGCGGCCACGCCTGTAACAGCGACAATCAACGATGGCCATCCAACCTTCATGAGCTCGATGAAGCTGGACTCGAGACCGACTTCAAAGAGCAGGAGAATCACGCCGATTCGCGCAATGATATCGATATGGGAGTCCTCCGTTCGTGCATCCGCAATCAGCTGCCCCTGCACGAGATCGGGAAACATGAGGGCAACGGCTCCGATTAAGACGCCAACAAGCAATTCACCAAGCACCGCGGGTTGACCCACCACCTCCGCAAAGTGCCCGGCGATGCGTGCCAAAAGAAGAATCAGAACGATCTCGAAGAGAACACCGGCAACGGGGTCCGCGTGTCCGGATTCGCTGTGATCGTGCTCGCTTTCGGCGTGAACAACGCCGGAATGGTTATCCACGGTCTCTGCGGCATGTGTCGTTGTCTCACTGGAATGCGCGGTATCTTCGGCGCCCGCGCCGCCGCTGAACAATACGACGCCAATGGCAATCAGGATACCCCAGAGCAGAGTACGTGGTCGGCGACGCCGATTCGTTTCCAGTGAAACCATGGAGGAATTTATCTCCGGGTGCATGAAACCCGGAGCATTCAAACGGCCATCTTGAGGGACAACAGCGTTTTATCAAACCACAATGTTGATGGCGACGGGCACAACTCGCTCGCGGTTGCCGGGATCACTGGGGATATTGACAACTCCCTGAGCGAGGCCCGGTTTCAACTGGTCCAAACGGCCGACACCTTCCAGCGCCATGACGCTGGATCCCCCACCGTCGAGGTTGAGCGCACTCCGGCAGCCGAGGTGTGCCATCAGGCGTGCAAGCTCCTCCAGTGTGCAGCCAACGCTGTGTGCCATGTCGGAACGGCCATCCACCACAACGAGAACCCAGTCTTCATCACGAGTCAGTCCAAGTGCTGTCCGTGGAGCGCGGGTTTTGGCCGCGTCGTAGGGAAAGCGGGTCGGAGGGGGGCCTTCGGGGCGAAACTCGCCGGCCGCAAGAGGACTGAACATCACCTCTTCCTCCAGCACTCGCCCGTCAACTATGAGCTTGGGGCCGGACGCCATTACCAGAGACGGCTGATCGCGCCGGGAGGTCATGATGTCGAGTCGCCAGGTGGGAAAAGGTCCGCTGCCGGGACTTTCGATCCAGCGCCGCCACGGCAATGCCGCCTGCCCTGTAACACGAACGATGGCGCCACCAAGAGGCGGTTTGCGGGTCCCGGGTTCAACAACTGCGGCAAGACCCGACCCTGAAAAAACAAGGTCGGCGGTCGATATGCCTTTGGGCGGCTTCGGAAGCGGACCATCGAATTCACGCCAGGCAAAAGCGACGCAACCGGACAGAAGCGGTCGCCCCAGTCTCATTGGCTCCATGTCGTCGACCGTAAGAACGATGTCTTCCGGTCCAATAAGCTCAATGCTGCGACGGCCGTCGAGCCATTCCACGATGCAGGGGCGCTCAATCCACGGAGGCATGTGAAGTACTCCGTCGGAATAGAGCGCACCGATGGGCTGATGCAGCGCGCTCACCCCGTCTTCATATTCCTCCGGGAAGTTCAGGAAATACCCTGCGTTGGTGGCGGCAAGAACATGCTCCTCCGCCTGAACCGTACCGGACGGGTGAAAGGCCGGCAGGTATCGTGCAACATGAAGAGGAGTGTCGCCCTCGCGCCGCAGTGTTGGCTGGAGCGCGGGAATCAGGTCGACGTATCCGTCTTTCCACTCATCGCTTTCGATACGTCGTGCCAGCTCCGCCAGGTCTTCCCATGGCCCGCGGGGTGCACCGGACCGTGAGCACGTCAGTTCTCGTGTGTTGACGAAAAGGCGGGATTCCTTCTGTCCACGTTCAAGACGCAAGGCTCCTCCGGCCCAGCAAGTTTGCCAGTACGCGTTTTCAATGGCTTCGAAATCCACAAGACCGGGAGCCGCCATGGCGACCCGCGGGCGAATCCGGCCCGCTGCTCCGGGGGAGACGCGGATCTCGTTTACGCAGAGACCACACAGATCAGACGAACCCGCATCATCCCAGGCGACACGGCGACGACGCCAGATGACACCGTCGGCAGGGGAGTGGGTTCGGTCTTCAATCTCATCGAAGGTGTCCTTCGCGATCTGAACACCGAGAATGCACTCAAGAGCATGCTGGCCCAGGCTGGCCCCAAGTCGGCCACGGGACAGTGGCTGGTCGGTGCTGGTAATACTGGCGGTCATGAAGTGGCTCCCTCAAAATTCGGCCGGGCACGAGTCGCTCTCATTGGCATAGCAACCCACATTCCCCAGAGCCCCGGCAGGCTGCAACTCACTTTCCGGACGCTTCCCCGATGCCATTGATGACATCGGCCAGGTAACCCGCACCAAAACCGTTACCGATGTTCACGACGCTGACTCCCGGGGAACAGGAGTTCAGCATCCCGAGGAGCGCCGCCAGTCCGTTGAAGGAGGCGCCATAACCAACGGTTGTTGGAACCGCAATGACCGGAGCGCGAGTCAAACCGCCGACCACGGACGGCAGTGCACCCTCCATTCCGGCGGCAACGATCAGTACACGCGCCCGGTCCATTGTGTCTGTTTGGCGCAGAAGACGATGAAGGCCCGCGACGCCGACGTCGTAGACTCGTTCGACGGGACTTCCAAGGGCTTCAGCGGTAAGTGCAGCCTCTTCGGCGACGGGAATATCCGTTGTTCCGGCTGCAAAAACCCCAACGATGCCTTCCTTTTTCAGGGGTGGATCGACCTGGATGCAGACAAAGCGCGCCTCGTCGTGACGAATGATCGCCCGATTAGAAAAGGACTCGATCAGCACGGCCCGTTGCTCGGAACTCGTCCGGGTGAGAATTGCGTTCTGGCCCGCATCGACCATGCGCTGTGCAATAGCGATGACCTGAGGGGTGGTCTTGCCTTCACAAAAGACAGCTTCAGCGCGGCCCCGGCGAGCCTGGCGTTGCAGGTCGACTTGTGCGAAGCCCATGTCTGCAGTCATCATGTCCCGCAAAACGGAGGTTGCCTCATCCGGGGGCAGCTCACCGTTCGCCACGCGGGCAAGAACGTGCTCAAGCTTTGGGAAATTCCGAGTCATGGTTTCGGCCGAGACCGGCCAAGGCGGCGCAGAAGACGGCGCAGGGCTCCGCCGCCTGTTGTCTCATCAGTAAAGTCTTCAAGAGCCCGCTCGCGGGCTCGTTCCCGAACCTTGCTCGTGAGCTCGACAAGCTCCGGGGCCTCTGGACTGTTGGTGCGCAGCCAGT
>JANQSL010000176.1 GCA_028284075.1 Candidatus Sumerlaeia bacterium
GACGCACGAAGTCGCGGCTCATCCGGATGATCTCGCCGCTGCGAACGATTTCCATGGCGAGCGTCGCTCCCATGCCGCCGGGAGCCAGACAAAGGATACCGCTGACTTCCGTGACGGCGCGGATGATTTCCTCCGAAGCGATGATAATACCCGTGCGCGAAGCCGGCAGGCCGAACTTCGACAGGCTCATGCACACGATCGTGTTGGGATTCCACGTCGGCTTTGCGTCGGAGAAGATAATGTCAGGGAAAGGCGTGCCGTAGGCATTGTCGAGAATGAGCGGCACACCGGCCTTCCGCGCGAGAACGTCGAGCTGCGCGATTTCCTCGTTCGTCAAAACATTGCCCGTCGGATTCGTCGGACGGGACACGCAGATCGCGCCGATCTCCTCGTTCATGTCGATGGCATTAAAGTCGACGTAGTATTTGAACATGCGTTCGTCGAGACGCTGAATGTCAGGCTTCGCCGCGCGGAAGAGACCATCTTTCAGACCAACGTCCGAGTAACCGATGTACTCCGGCGCAAGAGGCAGAAGGATTTTCCGATCAGGTCCTTTGTCAAATTCACCGCCGAAAAGATTGAATAAAATGAAGAACGCGGTCTGGCTGCCGTTGGTGAGCGCAATGTTCTCGGGACCGATGTCCCAGCCACACTCACGGGAAAGCATCTGGGCGAGGGCTTCGTGAAACTCGATCTTTCCGGCGGGACCATCGTAGTTGCCGATCCATTTCTCAAACGCACCGGGTGTGGCGAGAATCTCCTCGGTGATTTCCCGGAAACGCTGTTGCACCTCGGGAATATGGGCGGGGTTGCCACCGCCAAGCATGTGCTTGCCGCCAGCCCGGAAAGCCTTTCCGAGATCGTCCATCAAGACGCCGATGCCGGAATGCTGGCCGAGTTTTTGTCCGAACTTCGAAAGCTTCATGGTGCTGGCTCCGTGGGCTGCTCCGCCGGGGGCGGGATGGGAACAAGGAGGCTGTCGTCCCAGTCGATGCTGATTTGCTCCCTCGCGCCCCGGGTTGCAATCCTCACCTTCTGCAGGAAGGACTGCAGATCGTCCGGTATAAACCCGTCCATTGCCGCCTCGTCAAAGGTCGTGAAAAGCAACCCGCTGCCGCTCACTCTCGCGTCTCCGTTCAGCGACCTGATCCTGATCCGGCCCGGCCTGTCGCGAACGGGGTCGTACCACTTTGTGCCAATGGAACTGGTTCCCCCGGCAACGGGTACGAAAGGAGAGAAGGGCGTCAGCAGGACAGCGTCGGCGGTCCATCTTTTCAGCTTCTCGTCGAAGGGCTGGAACAGGTCCCGCGAGAAAACGACTTCACCGTCTTCCGGAACCCAGCCCCGCACAACCGCCTCCGCTCTGCCCCTTGCAGAGGGGGCTTTCGTGCTGAGCTTTACGGTAAAGCCTTCCTGACCGATGATGCCGGTGCGTGTGTCGTCCGTAAAGAACTGCGTGTTCTTTTCGCTGCCCCTCGCTCTGAGCTGCCACAACCTGTCATCCGAACGACCGGAAAGCGAGACTTTCGCCCTCGCGTTGACGACCGAAAGCATGGTCAACTCACCTTCAGTCGATTGCGCTTTCGGGAAGATGGATTCCTGGTTTCTTCCCCTGTATGAAATTCTCCCGGCAACGGGGAGTTCTCTCATCTCGACAGGCATGCCATCGATGTCCTCGACCCGCATGTCGGCAATGCCGGTTACTTCGCCGGAACTGTTCACGCTCAGCATTTCGAGAACGGCATAAGTGGTGGAACCGGTCTTCGTGTCAGGAAGCATAAACTCCTGATTATCGACTCCCTTTGTATGGCCGGCAATCTCATAGTTTGTCAGGTCGGTGTAACCGAAAGCACCGACAAGACCCAGGCGCGCGAACTCCGCACTCAGAGGGCGTTCGTTCTGATCAATAACAACCGTCTCTCCGGCAACAGTCAGTGAACCGGTGCGTGCCGGTCCTGTGTTTTCGGCCACGGTGTATTCGACGGTTCCATCACCCGTTCCGTTTTCGCCATCAGTAATCACAATCCATGAATCGTTGGATTCCGCCGTCCAGGGACAGAGTTCGGCAGTCGACACATCAACAGTGCCGTCGTCTCCCTCCCATTCAAAGCTTTCCGCAAGGGGATCCACGTCGTACTCACAACTGTCTTCCTGCGTCACGGTATGGATCGCGTTGACGACCGTAATGGTCCCCTGGCGTGCGGGCCCTTCGTTGGTATCGAACTCATACATCACCGTTGCGGGACCGAATCCCGTTTCGTTTTCCGTAACCGTCAGCCAGTTCACATCCGCAACGGCCATCCAGAAACACGCTTCATCCGCCCCCACATCGAAGGACGCCTCGCCCGCCTCCACGGGCACCTGACGCGCAACCGGATCGACGGTGTAGAGACAAGCCTCATCCTGAGTAATGGTAAAGACGGAATCCTCGACCTCGATGGTACCGGTACGCGGTTGATCGAGTGTATTCGCCGCAACGGTGTAGTCTACCGTACCCGGCCCTTCGCCGGAGCCACCGCTGGTAATGGAAATCCATAAATCGTCAGTCCTGGCTGTCCAGTCGCATCCGGCCTGAGTGTTGACGTCGAATGAACCACTGCCGCCGGGAGCGGGATAATCCGCCTCCGTTGGAACCAGGGGATAAACACAGCCGTCCGCCTGCTGAACGAAAATCACTTCCGTTTCCACCGTAATGCTTCCGTTGCGCGGAGGTCCAAGGTTCTCCTCCACGTCAAACCCGAACGTGCCGGGACCGAACTGAGTCTCGGTGTCGGTGACGGTGATCCAGTTCACTCCCGCCAGGGGCTGCCATTCGCAGGAGGATCCGGTCACCACGGAAACCTCACCGTCACCACCTTCCGGTTCGAACTGGAGATTCGTCGGTGTCGCGAAGTAAACGCATCCGTCGGACTGGTTCACGGTGAAGGTCCGTCCGGCAGCGGTGATGGTTCCGACTCGTGGAGGCCCTGTGTTTTCCTGTGCGGCATAGGTGACTTCCGCCGGGCCGGAACCACTGGTCGCGCTGACAATGGAGAGCCACGGTGCGTTGGACTGCACCGTCCACTGACAACCATTGTTTGTGTTGATCATGAACGTGCCCTGAGCCGCATCGGCGGATATTGTCGCAATGGAGGGGCTCAGCGAATAGGAACAACCATCCGCCTGTGTGATCGTGAAGAGAGTTCCGTTAACAGAGATTGTTCCAACACGTTCCGGTCCGGAGTTGGTACCGATGCTGAAACTCAGGGTGCCACTTCCCTGACGCCCCTCACCATTGGTCACAATAATCCATGATTCCTCGGTGGTCGCGGTCCATGAGCACTGTGGTTCCGTCGTGACACTGAAGCTGCTGGAAGCGGACCCGGAGCCGAAAGACGACGAGGTGGGTGTCAGCTCAAAGTTGCAGCCGCTGTCCTGGGTCACGGCATACTGGATGCCCGCAATGTTGATAAAACCGTTCCGTTGATTGCCGTCGTTGGAGGCGACAGAGAAGCCGACGGTCCCCGGACCGGTGCCGGAAGAGCCGGAGGTGATCGAAATCCACTGGTCGCTTGTTTCCGCAGTCCAGGAACAGTTGCCTGCGGTCTGCACCAGAATATTGCCCGTTCCTCCGCCAGTGGGAAAGTTCTGGGTCGGAGGTTGCAGATCGTACTCGCAACCGTCGAACTGAGTAACCTGGAAAACCTGGTCGGCGACTGTGATCTGGGCCATGCGCTGCGGGCCCGTGTTCGCCGCGACGGTGTAGCTGATCGTCCCCGGACCGGTTCCGGAATCCCCGGAGGTGATCGTGATCCAGGGTTGACTGGCTTCCGCAATCCACGCGCACCCCTGGTCGGTGAGAACGCCGATGAAATCGCTCTTCCCTGCGGGAAGTACAGTGGTCGAGGTGGGCGTCAGCTGATATGTGCAGCCCGGGCCTTTGTCGTCCTGCGCCCGGACCAGTCCGGGTGTCAAAAAAACCAGGGTCGCCAAAAGCACCCTGGAGAGTCGTTTGAATCTGTCCACCGTCACTCCAATATCGTCTCCAGCGAGTTGCCAACCGCCCAATCCTGAGGGCTCCGGCCCTCCACACCGCAAGGATTACTTCATCGAAGTCTGGGGGGTTGTCACCGATCTCCACTTGATCCACACTATCCCGTTCCGCGCCATTGTTTCCCTCCGCGCTGCGGAAGAGGAGGAGCCTCAGAACCAATGCGCCGTAAAATCAGCCTCGTACTGCTCTGGCTCAGTCCTGTCGTCGCTCTGGCTTCCACAGGGCTGATCGTCGCCTTTTTCATGGACGAGCAGTTTGCCACCTGGGCTCAGGGGCGTTTCGGCCTGATCGACGAGACGGTGGGACGGCCCTTTGTTTACGTTGCGGCGGGCCTGGCGGGCTTCACGGTTCCGGCCTACCTCCTGACACTGGATCCGCGCGCCGAGAGTCGACCGCTGATCTCCATCGGAGCGGCGTTCTTTGCTCTGGGATGGCTTTCCGGCTTTGCCGGGTCCATCTACTGGCTTTTCTGGCAAATCGGGTACGCGTCCTTCGGCTTTGCCGTCGGAGGGGCTTTCGCTCTGACTCTCCTCGTACTCGCTTTTGAGTTCATAAACGGCTGGTTGTGGCAGTCGATGGTTCTCAAGTTCGACCAAAAGCGCATGGGCGGTGCGGCACTGCTGACCAGCCGCATGGCGCTGCTCTTCCGGCCCGGGCAGGACGAGCTGTTGCTGTCTGTTACAATGGAGCTCTTTCGACGAGGTCAGCGCGGGGAGGTGGTGGAGCGGCTTCGCGGCGCCTACGCCGAAGGCGATCGGAATCCGGACCTGCTGGAGTTGCTGTGCCAGCTCGCGGCGGAGGAAAAAAAACCGGACGAGTATCTTCGCTACCTGAAGGACTTGTTCGAGAAGTTCCCCGAAGACGACCAGTTGAAGGACGCCTATCTGGAAGAGCTGCTTGAGCAAAAGCGCCACGCCGATGCCCTCGCTCACATCGAGGAGTTTGGTGTCGCCGAGGATGATGCCGAGGCGCTGGAACGTTACGCCAACCTGCTGCTGGGCGCGCGGCAGTATGAGGACGCGGTGGAAGTCGCCCTGAAAATGGGTGAGGTTGAAGGAATTCCCATGAAGCACGCCAATGCGGTTCTGAGGCGCACGCTGGATCTGGACAAGGAGTGCGCGGCGGCGGCAAACGCACTGGCTTTCCATGCGGAGCGCATGGCGCGCAAAGATCAGATGATTCGCTGGCTGGATGCCTCCATTGCCATCGACCGGACACAGCCCCAGGTTGCGATGAAACTGGCGGATCTGTTGGAAGACGCGGAAATGTCGAAGCGTCTCGAGTCACTGCTTCACGATCTCACCGTCGACAATCCGCAGGACAACGCGCTGCGTCAGCGGTACGCCATGACGCTCTATGAAAACGGCAAGCTGGAAGAGGCCGCGGAGCAGTTCAGCAAAATCCGCGATGCGAAGTCGGTTCCTCCGGCAGCGGTCGCAACTCTTGCCAAAATCCATTTCGAGCGGGAGGACCTTGGCGCCGCAAAGGAGAGCGCCAACGAAGCCCTGTCGCTTGAACTCGACGAGGAGCAGCAGACCGCGATGCGCATGCTCCTTCGGAAAATCGAGCGGGCGGAATTCACCGCCGAACTGGCGGATCTGCTGGAACACTGCACGAAAGAGCCTCAGAATCTGGAACTTCAGGTCGAGGCTCTGCAACGCCTTGTGGCCGCGGGGCACAGCGATCGTGCCGTCGCCCATGCGGATCTGATGTTGCGATACCACGATGACGCAAGAGCCACGGTCATTGAACTTCTGCGCGAGAACGTGATCAAATCGGAAGAGGGAGGGTTTCCGATTCTGAGCTATCTCGCCGATTTGCAGGTCGCTGAAGCCCGGTACGACGACGCGCTCGAAACCGTGAAGCTCATGGCGAAACGTTCGCTCAACCCTGCCAGCGCCATCCGCGAAGGCGCACAAAAGATTCTCCGCCGCAGCCCGCA
This sequence comes from Candidatus Sumerlaeia bacterium, assembly GCA_028284075.1. Taxonomy (GTDB): domain Bacteria; phylum Sumerlaeota; class Sumerlaeia; order SLMS01; family JAHLLQ01; genus JAJFLJ01. The sequence continues at coordinate 5,976 of JANQSL010000176.1, forward strand.
TCATCTGAGAACGCTGCGCACGATGGGCGAATTGTATCAGGACCTCGGACAGTTCACTGAAATGATTCACGCATGGTCGTTGTATCTCGCCAACGGAGGCGAGGAGAGCGAGGAGATCGATCGGTCTCTGGCCAGAGCATATCTTTCTCTTAACGAATATGAGAACGCAAAGCGCTTCATAGGTTCATTGATTGAGACCTCCTCCGACGCGGAAGGAAATCGTGAAAACGAGACACTGCTGAAGAAGCTGATCCCCATGGCCATCGATGCGGGCCACGCGGCTGAGGCGGAGCGTTTTCAGGAGAAGCTGGAGCGCATCTGCGATGCCACGGACAAGGAAATGCGCAGGCTCCGCGGCCGGGTAAGAGAATCCGTCCGCGACCAGCGAATCGCCTCACTGCGGGAGAAGGTCGATTCAGGAGCGGGCGACAAGGAAGCCTTTGAACAACTCGGCGATCTCTACATCGAAGACGAAAACTTCAACGAAGCCATCACGGCGTTTCAACGCGCCGCGCGTCAGAAAGGCGCGGGCCGCATTCCTCAGGTCAAGCTTGCCTACAGTTTCGCTCGCAAGCGCATGTTCGATCTGGCGGGCGAAACACTGTCGGAAATCAAACTGACACTCGACGACGATCCGCAGGAACTGGATCTGCTCATGGTGTGGATGTACCGCACGGGCGAGGCACTCGAGGATGCCCACATGTTCGACCGCGCCTCGAAGCTGTACAAACAGCTTATGAAAATCGATGCGGGCTACAAAGACGTCATTCAGAAAGTCGAGAAACTTGGAAAGAAGTAGGTGCCGGCCGTTGGTCCTGACCGCTCCCGGCTTCTAAGCCGCTCTCAGAACAACCAGCGCAATCTCCGGACGGCAGTTCCATCGCAGCCGCAGCGCGCTGGTGCCCACTCCCCGGCTGACGTAGACTGTCGTGGCGGGAGCCTCGACAAGACCGGAAGCATACTTCCTCGTCCCGTCGGACAACACGCTGAGCGACCGCTTGAAAGGCCGAACCTGACCTCCGTGGGTGTGCCCCGAGAGCTGCAGGGCAACGCGATGCCAGGGAGCAACGACTTCCGCGACCTGCGGATTATGTGACAACAAAAGACGAACGCCGTCTTCCGGCGCGCCCATCAGTGCGAGCGAGGGGTTGGGATGACCTTTCCACAGATCTCCGACTCCCGCAACAACCACATGGGCGGGGTTCCCGTTGGCAATCCGATGGCGCGAAGCGGGAACCACGATATGCTCGTTCTCAAGGAGACGAATGCCGGACCGGTCGGCAAAACGGCGCATTCGGTCGAGAGAAAGTCCGTAATCGTGATTGCCGCGTGTCGCAAAAAGACCGTCGGAGGCACGCAGTCTGGAAAGTATGCGAAAGCACTGGGGAATCCGCCGGGCGTTGTGAGTGACAAAGTCGCCGGTCAGAGCAACGAGATCGCCATCGAGACTGTTTGCCAGTTCCACGACATGATGAAGGTAGGAAGCGCCGGACACCATGTTATGATGAACGTCCGTGAGATGGACAATACGGTAACCGTCCAACTCCGCCGGAAGATCCGCCACAGGGATGTCCACATGTGTCACCGAGACCCAGAACGGCTCGACCAGAACGGCATATCCGATGCCGCCGCCAATACCCTTCAGCGCCCGGACGGCATTGCGCCGAAGAACGGGCTTTCCTGCAACGCGAGTTGTGGCGTGTGTCTTGATCCGGCGCGCATGGGAGCGCCACCGGGGGATGGGAAGATCAGCCAGCCGAGCCTTCATGGGTCATACTCGAGTCGATGGACTCGCGCTCGCGGTCAGCCAGGATACGCCGGATGGCCTTCGCCTGCGCGTCGCTGGGAACGTTCAGCAGGATTCCTGCCGTGCACAGCCCGCGGGATCCGTCACCCTTCTCAAAATCGCACCAGGCAACATCGCCCTCGAATTCCACATCGCCAACCTGCGACAGACGAACAGTGACATTGAGAGTGTCCTCCGAATCAAGCCGCCGTCTCC
>JANQSL010000182.1 GCA_028284075.1 Candidatus Sumerlaeia bacterium
GGAGCGTTGATGGCGGCGGATTTCGAATCGTCGAACCAAATCCGCAGACGCGCATCAGGGATCACGCCATTCTCCGAACTCAGCATGATCGCCCGCAAACGGCGGGGACCCTGCGGCAGTACGATTTCCTTTCCGTCTCCCGCCTCAAGCAGCAGCTCGTACGAGAATTCCTCTTCACCACGGACATCGAGAAACGCGGGGTCGCCGGGCGATTTCCAGACACTCTTGATCCGTTCGAATGTGTGAAGATGCTCTGGTGTAACGCTGAAAGAGGATGTTCTCTCCGAGTCGTCCTCTGTGTAAGTGACATGATAGTAGCGAACGTGCGTACCTTCGATTACGATCTTGCAGCCGTTCGAATACGGAATTGGAACGTAGGAGTAAAACCCACCCAGCAACTCGCCGACAAGAGGGTGCGGAAAAAGTTCAAGTTCACCGGAAAACAATTGCTCAAGCGGAACATCCACCACCGGTGTTTCGGAACCGTCGAGGTAAATCCGAATGTGCTCCGATTCCCCTCCGAGAAGCCCGTCCTTTTCCATCTCGGAGTGAGTGAACCACATGCGCTGGATGCAGCCGGCCCCTTCCATCTCCGCAATGACACTGTCGCCATCTTCCAATCTGAGAGCGGAAAACCTTCCGGAAAAGCCATCGTCGTTTCCACCGGTCCGGTCGTGACTGCTGATCATCCGGCAAAGTGTCCCGGCTCGAATCCGATCCAGGTGACCCCGTCCAGCAAGACGATTCAGACGCTGAACCATCGGGTCCTCGGCAACCGGTTCTCCGCTGTCGACCTCCGGTACTGACGCGCACGATACGACAAAGATGAATGAGGCAAAAAAAACGCTCATCCGATACATCATGGCACCACCCTCCAATCAGAAAATCAGTGTGCTATCGCATTATTCACCTACCGGTCCCGCCCTGTTCCCATGGATCCAGCGTCCCCGCAATCCATCTCGACGCAAATTCCAACACTTCGCCGGTGGAAGGGCCTCGGCCGTTGCGAACGTAGAAACCGGAAACGCATTTGCCAATCACCACGGCATGCCTCGGAACGAGCCCGGCAAGGCGTGCATAACAGTAGCCCCCGTTGAAATGATCACCCGCACCCGTAGTCAGCTTCGGGCTCGGGCAGTAAGGTCCTTCCGTCTCACCCGTTCCGCCCGGACCTGACGCAACGGCAAACCGATGAGGATGAATAACGACTTCCGAAATCCCGGTCGACTTGCGGATACGCTCGACTCGCGCGCCAAGACCATCCATGTTACTCTCCCCCACCGGAATGCCCATGGCCTCGCAGACCTCAGCGCTCTCCTTTTCATTGAGTCCAAGGATCGGTGTACCGACGGAATCGTTAAACGTGGTGATCACCTGCAAGGCCTCACGCAACGCACCGGGCCCTCGTTTCTGAGGGTCGCAGAGATCGAAAAAGAAAAGGCGTGGCGAACCATCTCCCAAACTCACAGCGCGTTCCCGAAGGCTTTTCCAGACGGAAGTCAAGTGGGGAATCATCGTCCAGTTTACCATCGCCAGCAAATCGACATCGCTGAGTTTCTCATCCAGCGCTTCAATACCGCCAAGGCATGACACGATTGCCTCGAAGGTGATATCGTCCAGTGTTTGCAGCTTGCCGTGCATGATCTTGCCGTCGTCGAATTCAGCAGCCAGTGTCACGGCAGGGTTTGCGACGGATACAATCTCCCCGTGGGAACGAAGTGACTCGAAAGCCGCATTGAGATCCGGAGTTCCGAATGCACCGATCGACGTGACGTTCGTTCCGAGACGGCCCAGAGCATCGCTTAGTAGTGGTCCATTGCCTCCCATCTTCACCTGCTCAACCACGAGTTCAACGTTCGTCGATTTTCCTGCCGCTTCGGCGAGCCGTACGGCATAGTCTGTAATCGTTTTGATGGGTGTCCATGTTTCGTGGTCCGTCCGCCGGTCGACGATGCGTGCGATCTCGTCGATGAAACCATCGAAACCAACGATGGCACGGGGTTTGGAAACGGGAGCGGCCTTCAGAGCATCTCTTGCCTCTGCGATTAAATCTCTCTGTGAAAGCATAGGCTCTTAGTCCGGGTCGGATTCGGGCTCGGCATTGATGCATGCGGCAAGCATGGCGCCCTCCGGCTCAACGGATACATGCAGCACATTGGGCCGACAACAGACCTGACAGTCTTCCGTGTAGATCTGACGGCGGCCACCGGAGACATCCACGGTGGTCTCGATTTCCTCGCCGCAAAAACTGCACTGAAAAGTCGCGTCGAGTAACACTCACTATGGCTCCTCAAGCCTCTCGCGACGCACGGAAATTTCATCCACGGCATCCCACCGGTCGAGCCATGCGTCGTCGGAGCGAAGGTCCTCGAATCCCCATCGGTCGAGGCGCCCGTCAAAAGCCAGAGCCAGAACCCACACCATTTCGTTGCTGCCTTCCGGCAACCGAGGATCGTGAAACGTCATTTTGAGGACCGCCAGATCGCCATCCGAGGGCGAGACCGGCAGGCGAAAGATCTCCGGTTTGCTGAACTGTGTGGCGATGGCGACATATTTGTCGAAAACGCCCGCCTCCATCCGCTTCTGCATCGAGTTGATAAACTTGCGATCGGAGCCCTTTCGGGTGGCCCGTTTACGCTGGCCTGGAGAATAAAGCCGGTATAGAAGTGCTGCATCTCTGTGAATCCAGGCCGTGCGCCACGTCGCCCATGCCTCGAGAGCCGTATCATAACCCTCGTAGGGTTCCCCCGAATTCACCAGAGCCGCCAACTCGTCAATGCGATCACCTCGGGTCTGGCGGACTGCGTATCCGATCGTCCATTTCACGCCGACATAGACCGCCAGGGCGGCGAGCAGTGTGGAAACGATGACAATGACCTGCTTCTTTGCCCGCTGCCACTCCTCCTGATCCTTTTCCAGCTGAGTGGCCTTTGCTTCCTCTTTTTTTTTCAGCCTGCTCTTCTTCTCCTGGAGTTCCTCGTCCTCCTCACGCCGACGACGCTCCTCTTCCCGGCGTTGCTCGGGATCCTTGAGTTTGTCCCATTCGCGGCGTCGGCCGCGCTGGATTTCGTCGAATTCAATGGGCATAACGAACACGCCACTCCCGAGAGAAAACGCCTCTCTCGTCAAGGAAACCCTGGAGCGGACCTGGTTGCAAGGCGGGACACTTGCCCCGGTCCTCCCGAATCACCAAGGATTGCGTCTTATGGGTCGGGCTATCAGAGTTTGTCGTGTCATCAATGCCATGCGTCTGGGGGGCGTCCAGATGATGCTGGTCAAGCTGCTCCCGGCCCTTAAGGACCTGGGAGCCGAACCAGCCGTCTGTGTCACCCGGATGAAGGGTCCGGTTGCAAAAATCCTCCGAGACCGCACCGGCATCAAAACAACTCATATCCATGTCAGCGGTCGAATCCATCCGGGAAGCATTCGCCGCCTGGCCCTGCACTTCCGAGAGCAACGTTTTGATGTTGTCCATACGCACATGTTCAGCAGCAACCTCCCTGCCACCATCGCGGCAAAAATGGCTGGTGTCCCATGTATCGTTTCCCAGATCCATAATGTGGACACCTATGAACACCCGGGACAACGAATCCTCGATCGTCTTGTAAATCAATGGCGAGATGAGTTCCTTTGCGTGAGTGGCGCCGTACGGGACGATGTCGCCCGAAATCTGTGGCTTCCTCCCGAACGCTTTCAGGTTTTCTACAATGCAATAGATGCCGACTTCCCTTCGCTTGCGCGTCCCCGTGCGGACGTGAGAACCGAACTCCGTCTGACTGATGAAAACGTGGTGCTGATTCATGCGGCGCGGCTCCACCAGCAGAAGAACCACGAGGGATTGCTTCTTGAGCTTCCGCGCCTGCTCGACGAACATCACAATCTCAGAGTTTTGCTGGCGGGCGACGGCCGCCTTGAGAAAAAGCTGAAAGAACTCACTTATGAACTGAAAATCGATCATGCCGTGAGATTTCTCGGTTTTCGCGATGATATTCCATCACTGATGGCCGCGTCGGACATCGCAGTACTCCCAAGCCACAAGGAAGGACTTCCCAATGTTGTCCTTGAAGCGTGGCAGTCAGGACTTCCGGTCGTGGCAACCAACGCCGGTGGCACACGAGAGATCATCGATCATGGAATCAACGGCTTTGTGACGAACTTGCGCGACATGAAGTCCTTTGGTGATCATGTGTCCGCTCTTGCGGGCTCATTTGAACTCCGCCGAACCCTTGGCGAGGCGGGACGTGCAAAAGCTTCTCTCTTCACGGTTCAAAACCTGGCGAAAAAAACCATGACCCTCTACGAGAACGTTCTGGCCGCAAAGGGCAGGGCTTGACAGCCTTCGCAAACCGCCCGTTATGAAGCCCATGACTTCCGATACAGAGGCCGAGTCCACCGGCTCCCCGGTCATCGCACCTCGAAAACTCGCGGAAAACTCCACGATCCGTGCCGCTTCACCATTTATCCGGACTCTGCGCACGATCTACAGGGCCGGCGCCTGCAAGGCTATTCGCAACCGGGAGGAACGGCGTCTCAAGAAACGGGACGATCCATCAGGGCTGTCACCTCTGAAGTGGCGGCTGGATGTCTGGACCACCGACACCTTCCTGATTTCCTTTCCCAAGTCCGGACGAACATGGCTTCGGCTCATGCTTGGACGCGCGTTCCAGAACCACTATGGAATCGAAAACCCGGCGTTCCTTGAGTACATCATGAACCTTGAGGCGCTGACGGAACTCGACCCGCGCGTCCCGCGATTCCGAGTTACACACGATCACTATCCCGACTGGAAAACTCCCGATGAACTCGAGCAGCCGGGTGCAAGATTCCGCGATTCACGAGTGATACTGTTGGTGCGGGATCCGCGCGACATTGTTGTTTCCCTCTACTTCGAACACGCAAAACGGCTGACGGAAAAGAAAGCTCGAAAACTGCAGGCCTCCAAGACAGCGCTGCAAAAACTTCCTTCAAATCGCGTCAAACCCTACGTCGGCTCCATCGAGGAATTCATTCGCGATGATATTGGCAGTTTCGACAGCATCATTCGCTACTTCAATCTGTGGGTGGATAACCGCCGCGTCCCCGAGGGTTTTGTTGCGGTTCGCTATGAGGATCTTCATGCCAATCCCGGCCGGGAGCTTCGACGCATCGCGGAGTTCGTTCAGCGACCGGATATCACTGACGACAGCATTGCGGAAGCCGTTGAATTTGCAGGGTTTGACAACATGCGCAAAATGGAGGAACGAAACGAGCTGGGAAGCGCACGGTTAAAACCAGGCGATAAGGACGACAAGGAATCCTACAAGACCCGTCGTGGAAAGACCGGCGGTTTTGTGGATTATCTGCAACCGGATGATGTTGAGTATCTGACAGACCGGATGAACAGCACGTTGAACCCCTTCTTCGGCTATACACCCGCATGAGCTTCCGTGCGTCACCCCTGAGGGTGCATACAGACCACGGCATCTGCGGTGAATGCTCGAAACAGTCCGGCGAGAATCGCACGCAATTCCTCGATGCAGGGATCGGGAGCGGACGCCACAGGCAATTCCATCGTCAGACTGAGGCCCTCATCTTTTGACTGCGGATTCGTCTGGAGTCTCTCGACAACCCTGAGCGCATCGTCCGCTGTGCCTCCCTCGCTGGTCAGACGTCCCAGCGCCAGCAACAATGCAAGAGACTGATGTGGAGGCAGATCTCCGGACATCAAAAGGGCGTGCAGCACCATGTCCGACGTCACGCCTTCGTGCTCCACGGGTGCTGCCGATGCCAGAAAGCCCGCCTGACGCCACTCCTTAAGCGTATCGCAATCGCCGTACTTCATCAATTCGGCACTGCGCCGGAACAATTGACCGCACAGGGTATCCTGCGCCGGAACCAGCTTCGCCAGCCACTCCTCCGCCGCTTTGGAAAGCGGCAGAGAGAGGGAGAGGATACAGCCGAAAGGAGTGCCTGTCACATTCGCGGAACAACCGGAGCAAGATCCTTCGCAAACCCTCAGCGGCTCCGCACAATCGTCGAGCTTTGCCGCGGTGAGTTGCTCCTCCACAACCCCGCCGGCTGCTGTCTCCACGCGGTGAGTCACCTCAAAATGGGCAGGATCATCCGCCCCCGCAGCAGAAGCCCTTGTACGAATCGCAACCGCAAGACGGCGATACCCGACAAGGCGATAGAGCTCTTCCGTCCCCACAGCCTGGCGAGGTTTGCAATCGAGTTTGATTTCCAGTCCGAAGGACATCAGCCCGCGAAGTGGACCGGCGTTCGAGCGCCTGCAAGCCCAAGCTTCGATTCAAGCTGCCACGCGGCTTGAAGAAGACGGTTTTCCTCGAACGGACCTGCAAAGAGCTGAATTCCAATGGGGAGACCGCTCCCGGAAAAACCGGCCGGAAGCGATAAACCGCAGTAGCCCGCCAGGTTGAGAGACAACGTAAAGATATCCGCCAGATACATCTGAACAGGGTCACCGGTCTTCTCGCCAATGGGAAAGGCGGGTGTCGGAGCAACGGGAGCAATGATGATGTCACACCGCCTCAACGCATTGTCGTAGTCCCGTTTGATCAGCGTGCGGGCCTTCTGTGCCCGCAAATAGTAAGCATCGAATGTCTCCGCGGAAAGAACGAAGGTTCCCAGCATGATGCGCCGTTTCACCTCGGCGCCAAAACCTTCAGCCCGGCTGCGGGAAAACATCTCCACAATGTTGGAGGTGTCTTTCGCGCGATAGCCATAGTGAGCGCCATCGTAGCGACCCAGGTTTGAACTCGCCTCGGCGGCGGCGATCACGTAATATGTTGCGACCGCGTATTCCTCAGCGAAAGGCATATTGACGTCGATAATTTCAGCGCCCTCGTTGCGAAGCAGCTCCACAGTCCCGTCAGTAACGGATCGGACCTCCGCATCAACTCCGTCAACATCGAAAAACTGACGTGGCCGGCCGACCTTGAGCCCCGCAAGGCTGCCACCCTTGAGAGAAGACAGATAGTCTTCGGCGGGAACACTTGCACTGGTGCT
>JANQSL010000192.1 GCA_028284075.1 Candidatus Sumerlaeia bacterium
GCGCTTGCACTTGCGGATTTCAAGGGCATTCACGACCTTGGCATTTTGTGCATCATCGGTGTCGGACTGACTTTGATCTCAGCCGTTCTGGTTCTTCCGGCGCTGATGCGACTGACCCAGGTGCGAGTTGTTCAGACAGGAGGTCACGGCGATGACCTCGGGTGAGCTTCAGTTTTCCGGCGACTCGGCGACGGAGAGAGCGAACGCAAGAATGAAGGCGTTGTGGCGCATGCGATCCAGGTAATGGTCCCGCGTCAATGCACCGGTTTCAAAGGTGTCCAGCGAGACAACTCGAAGTCCCAGTTCCGCGGCTTCCTCGGCAAGAAGAGGGTTCCGGCTTCGACCGTTGGTTACAACAACTCTCAGTGCGACACGCTCCGATTCCCGGGCAAGAGCATCGCGGAACTCCTGATTATCGTCTGTTCGCGCCGGATCATCTTCAACGAAGCGAGGTTCAAGACCTGTGGCGTCGAACCACGGTTTCATGTCGCGCCGGGTACAAATCAACATCCTGCCCTGCCAGGGGCTGAGGTCGCGCTTCAGCTTCTCAGCCAGGACATCGAGTTCTTCCAGCAGTTCTTCCTCGTTTGATTTGATCCGATCTGTAAATTCGGGATACTGTGAATGGAGTTGGCTGGAGAGCAGGCTCACTGCGGCGGCGGATTCAGCGGGATTCAGCCAGACGAGCTCTTCCAGTTCCTCGTCAGATACTTTGATAACCGCTTTCCCGTTTTTCCCCTCAAAGCGTTCAAACGCCTCCACCGCTCTTTCGTCGCGCACACCATCGGACGCCACCAGACAGGAGGCCCCGGGTATGGGATTGTTTGCAGGGAGATTTTTAGCCTTCAGCGCGTCGTCGATTTCACGTGTCAGAAGCAGGCGCGGTTCATCGACTCCATCGAGGAGAGAAGCTGTCCAGCTTTGGAGAGCTGCGTTTGTTGTGACAACAGAGGGTTGAGTCTCGACCAGGGGCACTCCCCGTTCCCGGGAACATCCACCGGCGAGGAGGGTGAGGAGGATTGACAGGCAAAGAAAAGCGGCCGGCTGCCAGGGAAGTCGTCGGAGAAGGCAGTGCCGGCCGGAAATCACAAACAATGCTGGAGAGCGATTACTTGATTTCGCGGTGGATCGTGTGGCGCCGGAGGAACTTGTTGTACTTCTTGAGTTCCAGACGCTGCGGAGAATTCTTTCGATTTTTAACCGAGACATAACGGGAAACGCCCGGCACGTCGGATTCGCGGCTTTCGGTGCACTCAAGGATCACCTGCACGCGGTTGCCCTTCTTGGCCATTGGTCTTCTTCCTGCGCTGGACACGTACTGTGTCGGGAAATTCGCGGATGAGCCTCCGCGGGAGCGCCGGAGTAAAGTGATGGAACCCTGCCCGATCAAGGGAAATCTGGCTTCCGTTCCCGCACCACACCCGGCCGGGGAAGCCGACATTGACCGTTGAGAGTACACGTGTTGGATCGTGTTGAAGAACTTCGGAAGGGATGGCTGCCGAGAGGCGCTTTCGCCTTTGCTCCCGCGGCAAAATGAGAGTCCCGTGGTCTGGAATCGTCCGATGCCACCAACTCGCCCCACTGTTTCCTCTCCCGGTTCGCGTGCCGGCCTCCTCGTTGGGGGGGTGGTCGGTCTGCTGTTTGTTGCGGCGCTCCTGGTGACGGATTCCGGCATCCGCATTGGTGTGGTTCAGCCGGATGCTTTGATCTACTCGCGATATGCGCTACAGGCTGCTGAGGGGATGCCGTACAGCTTTAACCCGGGGGATCCCGCCACAACCGCTGCCACAAGTCACCTCTGGCTTTGGCTGATGACCATTCCGGCATTCATTGGTGGGGGTGTTTCCGCGATCGCCGCCTGGGGAACGCTTCTCGGGTTTGGAGCATGGCTTGTGACGATCCGGCTGGCGGGACGCATCGCAGGTGTTATCAGTCCCGGGACTGAGGATCTTGCGGCCCTCTTTGTGGCGATGGCGGGACAGACGGCCATGATGGCGTTTTCCCAGGTGGATATTGCCATCTATATCCCGGCGGTTCTTGCGGCGATTCTGGCGGCTCTTGAGAAAAGGGACCGTCTCCTGACAGTCCTGCTTGGACTCCTGCCCTGGATTCGTCCCGAAGGAGTTCTCTTTGCCGTCCTGCTCGGTTTGGTGTGTCTTGCCAGGTGCCGATCCGGGGAGAATCATCGGGCCTTTCTTTTCGCCTCGGTGCTTGGGATTGGGTCCTTCGGGCTGCTGCTGCTGTTCAACCTGATACTGACGGGTTCACCGGGATTCAGTTCGATGGAATCCCGTCGTCTTCTGGCAGACCGTCCTCTCTGGGCAGTCGCGGGGACTGTGGCGTTGGGAATGAGTGAGACGGTTCAAAACGTGATTCTCGGGATTCCCTCCACCCGGCTCCACACGGTGTTTCCGGTGGTGACGTTTGTGCTCGCGATGACCGGGCTTTGTTTTGTTGTCCGGGCGCGGAAGGATTCCGGTTCGGTTCTGCTGTGGGCCGGTTTGTGCGTTGTGGCAACGATTGCGATTGGTGCGGCAGGCGGTTATCATGATTCAGGCTGGTTTCGTCTCAGCAGTTGGATGACACCACTTCTTCTCGTTTTCGCTGTCGCGGGTCTCTGCCTTGTTGCGGAGCGCTGGGAGTTGCCTCGTTCCGGTCTCTTCATTGTTGTCGGAGTAATGCTGGGTTATCAGGCACTCGGTTTGGTGGCATACGGGTCATCCGTGCGAGATTCCGTTCGCGTTGTTGAAGGACGTCTTTCCTTTGTGAAGGGTCTGGCGGAGCGGATTGAAGAAGGCGAAAGGATCGCTTCGCCGGGCAATGCGGGCTATGTCGCGGTTCTGCCCGGGCGTGCGGTTGTTAATCCGGCGGGCTTTGCATCACCGCGATTTCACACGAATGGTGAGCTGGCTGCGGCAATCGAGGTTTTGAAGCACGAACCGGAAGCACGTTTTGAATGGTGGCTTGTTGAGCCGGGAGATCTGGCTTCGGAGTATATTGCACCGCTGGCGGGGGCGGTTGTTTCCGATCAGTTTCCGGTGTTTTCTCTGGCGGCAACGATGCAACTCGCACGGGCCGACATGTCACTCGTCAATATCCCGAATACCCCGCTGGATTCACAGGTTCAAAAAGCTGTCGAGGGGCTGACAAGAATAGGCAGCCTGGATGTTGGATATCTGAAGGACGAGAGAGAGAAAGGCTACCGCATTGTCAGCCGGTATCCTGAGTCGCGTTCGGAAGCGTTTGTGGTGAAAGGCCGTCCTGGCGAAACGGAGTTGCTGGAGTCGGGCAGGCTGGTGAGCGGTTACGAGAAGTTGAACCTCAGGATCGACCCGAACAAGGACCTGGTGGTGGTGCTTCGGCTTGCGACAGAAGCTTCCGTGCGTGTGTTCGCAAATCACTCAGCGGCGAGAACTTCCACTCCGTTTGCGTTTGAATTGCCAATGATCCTGCCGGTTCTCGTCAATGAGCGCCGTGTGGGAGAAATTCGCGTTGAAGGTGCCGTGAATCGCCCACTGTTCGAGGTGGTGCATTCGATTCCGGCCGATCAACTGAGCGAATCGGAAATTCAGCTGATGATTGGTGGCGATCATCTCAGCACCGCGATGTGGTTTTTCCAGTAGCCGGACTTAATCAAGTCCCCGCGCGGCAAGCTCCTCTTCGTCGAGACCAAGGAAGTGTCCGATTTCATGGCGGAGTGTGATATCCAGTTCTTCCATGAGTTTTTTTTCATCGGATGCGGCCAGAGCGATGTTTTCCGAGAAGATGAGTATCCGGGTCACATCGGTTTCCACTCCAAAGGCACTCTGTTCCGGCAGTGGGACTCCGTCGAACAATCCCATCGCGAGAGGATCGATGGGTGGATTGGAACTGTGAATGATCTCATCCGGCATCTGATCTTCAAGAATGATCGCCACGTTGCTGAGTGATTCACGGACGTCGGGAGGCAGTTCGTTGAAGATGTTGTTGAGTATTTTCTCGATTGCTTCGGGTTCGAGAAACTTCGGTTTGAGCCAGCGGGCGGGCTCGCGTTCGTTGGCGCGTGCAAAGAAGATATCCGCAAGCTCGTGTTTGCGATCACGAAGGGCCAGCAGACCCAGATAATACCATGCTTCGGCGATTTCCGGGTCTTCCACCGTGACCAGTTCGAAGCACTGTGCGGCGGAGACGAATCGCCCGAGATGGAAAAGAGAAACTCCCATGGCAACGGCGGAATCAAGCCGTTCCGGGTCGGATTCGGATGCCTGGCGGTAGTAGCGCAGGGCTGATTCCAGATCACCATCCTCCCAGCAGGCATGGCCGGCGATCATCAGAAAATCCGATGGAGCGTACTTGCAGTCCTCATCGAAGTTGTAATCCAGAAGTTCCAGTGCCGTCTGGCATTTTTTGATGGCCTCTTCCGCCAGTCCCTCGCTCGAAGCCGCTTCGGCGCTGTTGTGAAGTTGTTCCAGCCGTTCGTTCAGTTCGTTTGAATCCATATGGACTGCTATTCCATCGTGCCGGAGTGATTGAGATCGACGCGGCAATGCTTGTTCTGGCAGGCTTTGGGAATGTGATTGTTCAGAAAATCACGGCGCATTCCCACCGCGCCTTCGCCGTTCCAGACTTCATCGAAACTCAGTTTGTTAAGATTGCCAAAGGATATTCCCGTCCAACAGCAGGGTCTGCAGTCGCCGTCCGTATCAATCAGCGCAAAGTACCAGGGGTAATGGCACTTCTCCATAAGTGTTTGTCCCTTTGTCGAGACTGTGGCCATTGGATCGTCCGTCCGGCCATCGGTTGCCTGATCGAATTGCCGGCGTTCGGGAAGTGAGAGTCCTTTGGTCATGAGGTTTCGCAGGGCGATGTTGATATGCACTCTCACCGGTTTGCCTTCGGCCCGCTTCATTGTTTCGATCACCATCTCACGTGCGAGCTCGATGTGGTTGCCGAGGAATTCATCCTCCAGTTCGGGATTCTCCATCTCCATCAACTGAACGCTATACACTTCGAAACCGTGGCGGACGGCAAAGTCCACCAGGCTCGGCATCTGGCGCACGTTTCTCTCCATGAAGGTCGATGCAAGGGTCATGGTCGGGCGTGGTTTGCCGAGTTTGCGTTTCCACTTGTTGATGGACTGCAGGGCGTTTTCGACTTTATGGAGTTCTCCCCGAACGCGCATTGAGGCGTAGACGTCGGGATCGTCTGAATCGACGCTGACGAAGATATGGTTCATGCCGCCGTCGACAAGCATCTCGGCCCGTTCGTCGGTGATGAGGTTGGCGTTGGAAGTCATTGCCAGGTTGTGACTGCCAAGCTGACCGTGACGCTCAAGAACACGGCCGAACTTGCTGTAAAGAAGCGGCTCGCCCAGGGGCGTGAGTGTGATGGTTTCCGGATAAGGCATGAGCTCCATCACGGTGTCGAAAACGCGGTCGCTGATTTCCAGTTCGCGGGGCGGTTTTGCTTTGAGTTCTTTCTGAGTGCTTTCAAGAGTCAGGCGGCAGAAGTTGCACTTGAGATTGCAGGTCCAGTTTGTGCCGATCTGCATCAGGCGGGGTCTGGAGTTCAGTTCAACGCGTTTGTGCCAGTACTCGCGCCAGTTCAGCCGCGAGTTCGCAAGCTTGACGTCTTCGCCGGTTGCGCGACGGAGATCAGATTCAAGTCTGGCGCGTTTCACGGCGCGGACAGCTTCGCGAAGAACTGATGTCATACGAGGTTTTCCTTCCGCCAACAAGGAAAGACGCTCATCACCTGGTCGCGCAAGAGAAGACGACAAGTCCTCCAATGACAACGGCTCCCGGCAGATGTGCCGGGAGCCGCTGATCAACTTGAGGAGATGGAAGTTAGAGAACTTCGTCCTTGGCCTGCTTGGCGAGGCGGAATTTGAGAGCCCTGCGGGCAGGTATCTTGATGGCTTCGCCGGTCTGCGGGTTGCGGCCCATGCGAGCCTTGCGCTTCACGACCACCAGCTTGCCAAGGCCGGGAAGGGTGATGCCCTTCTCTTTCTTGGCTTCCTTGTAGGCAATTGCCAGAAGTTCGTCCCAAACCAGAATAATATCCTTCTTGGTCAGACCGGTCTGGTCGGCCAGGTGGCTCATCAACTGGGATTTCGTCAGGGGCTTGTGCACTCTCTTGGCCATCGGGAACACCTCGTCTGCGGGATGATTTCGCCGGTTTTTACCCGGCATATGGCTCGTGATTGAACCTTTCAAACGGTGAATGCCTGCTTTTTCCCCAGTAGAGTCAACGAAAAGCAGCAAGTTGTGAATAAAAAACCGTGATTTTTCGCACTTTTCATACTTCGAAGGGCCTAAAAGCCGCGTCACAGGCCCTTTTCAGGGTTCTTTCAGCGGTTCGGAATCGTTGAACTCGACTACTGACTGGCCCTCTGATTCCAGCAGGCGGACAGGTTTTTCCGCCAGCGGGAGGGCGATTCGAAACACCGTTCCACGGCCGGTTTCACTGTCCAGGCCGATGGCTCCCCGATGGGCCTTTATGATGCGAAAAACCACCATGAGACCCAGGCCCGAGCCGTCGAATTTCGTTGTGTGGTATGGCTCGAAGATGCGGAGGCGGTCGCCTTCCGGAATGCCTGAGCCGTTGTCCTCGACTTCGACAAGGACCCCGTCCTGAAGCACCGCGGTGCGAAGAGCCACCCGTCCCTCCGGTTTATCGATGGCCTCCATCGCATTCCGGGCAAGGTTAAGAATGGCCTGTTTGATCTGTTCAGGGTCGAGTTCAAGCGGAGGAATGACCGGGTCGAGATCGATCTCAAGTTCGATCCTGCGGCGTTCACATTCCGGTTCGATCAGGCCTGCAACAGCGGAGACAATTTCGTTCAGGTCGCCACGCTGGAGAGTGAGTTTGGGTGGCTTGGCGGCCTTGATGAACTGATCCACGATGCGCGTCAGGCGGGCAATTTCCTCCAGCAGGATTCCGGTGCTTTTTTCAAGACGACCGGCCTCCTCTTCCTCAACTCCCCGAGCCGCAAGGTCCACCGCCAGCCGTTGAATGAGTTGGGCATGAATGTTCAGGCTGTTAAGAGGGTTCTTGATTTCATGGGCGATTCCCGCAGTCAGTGTGGCGAGAGACTGTATGCTCTCGAACTGACGCTTTTCCTCAAGACGTTCATACTCCGCGGTCCGGTCGCCAATGATCCATACGCTGTGAGCGGGTTCCGCACTGTCGCTTTCAATCGGTACAACGGAGACCGTGTAGACTTTCCGCTCCGGAAGACCCGCCCGGATTTCAACGTTGGATCTGGCTTCCGGATGATGGCGGTATTCTTCAGCAAGGTTTTTCAGTTCGCGGTCCTTGAGGATCTTTTTGAGGTCGGATCCGAGAACCTTGCGCGGATCGATGCCGAGGAGGGAGCGGCTGGATTCGTTTGCGAATGCCAGTTTCAGTTCGGCATCGACGACGAGAATCGCCTCCTGAATTGAGTCAAAGACGGCTCGCTGGAAGTCTTTCTCTTTGACGAGTTGGGTCAGAAAGGACTCGATCTGGGGGGGATCGATCCTTTCCAGACGGGAAATGAATTTATTGGCAAAGTTGGATTGATCCATGCTCGCAACTCCGACGGCCGGACCTGTTGGGTTCACTGAGTGGGCCGCCAACTCAACAAGAGAGTGGTCTTCCGGCGTTCACAGGGCAAGCGGCGCGGAGGCTTGGCGATTAACATGACACGTCACCTGAGCACACTTCTGATTCTCGCTTTTTTCCTGCTCATGATGAGTTTGCTCACGAAGGATCACATTCTGCCGATGCTCGAGTACGGCGATTCCGCGGTGGTCAGCGGAGCACAACTCGCGGAATCCTGGGGCGGTACGGACGAATGGATGACTCTCTCCTTCAATGGGAAGCAGATCGGCGGAATGCGTCAGGCTGTCACCAAACTGCCGGACGGCTTTGCCGCCACCGGGAAGACTCTGATCCGCGCCGGTTTCGTGGGGGGCACTCTGGAAACCGCCGCCACCATGAATGAACGCCTGGAACTCCAGCAGGTGCGCCTCGTTCTGCGGCTGGGGAACGGGCAGGAGATCGAGCTCGCGGGAATGGTGGAACGCCTTACACTTTATCTGCGTCTGAAGAGCGGTACGGGTGTTCGATACACGCAAATCCCCCTTCGACAGGTTCCCACTTTGAACATTTCCTCTGACGCGCTGTTTGCAGGGCGCATGATGCAGAAGGGTGAGTCTTATCTGATGGATGTTTACGATCCTCTCTGGGGAATGCAGGCGGGAAAGATGCGTGTCTCGCTTGTGGGGACAGAGGAGATTGAAACGGAGCAGGGAGTCGTTGAGGTGAAGGTTGCGGAAGCGAAGATGCAGAATATCCGTATGAGAATCTGGCTGGACGATGTTGAAATGCCGCTTCGAAGGGAAGTTTCCTATTCACCCGGTACATCAAACGGTCAGGCAAGGCTTGAGCCGATGAAGCCTTCTTTTGTTCTTCGCATGGACAGGATGAGTGAAGCGGAAAAACGGACGCCGTTCTTCGAGACGTTGTACGTTGAACCTGAGCCTCCCGACCTTGCTCGCGATGAGCTTCGAGGCGAGAACGAGGGTGAACCTCTGGAAGCCTTCGGGCTGCTGCCGTTGTTGTTCAAGAGTCAGTTCGAATCACTTGCACGGAATACAAATTTCAAAGGCGACGAATGATGCTGGAAATTTCCACGGTCTCCAAGGACTATGACGGTTTCAATGCGGTTGTCGATTTGGACCTCTCAATTCCGACGGGCGAGTTTTTTTGTTTTCTGGGACCCAATGGCGCCGGCAAGACCACAACAATCAAGATGATCACCGGTCTTCTAAAGCCCACGTCGGGCAGTATTGTCATCGACGGACAGAATATTCAGGAGAATCCGATTCAGGCGAAGCGGCGTATCGGCTACATTCCGGACACCCCGTACTTGTATGAGAAGCTGTCGGGGCGCGAGTTTCTGAATTTCATCGGTGATTTGTATGAAATTCCCCGGAGTGAACAGGACGAGGCGCTGGAGCGTTATTTCTCGGTGTTCGGTCTTCTCGAAAATGCCGACAAGCTGATCGAGAACTATAGTCACGGCATGCGGCAGAAGTTATGCTTCGCGGTGGCATTCATGCATAAACCGAAGCTGCTGGTTATTGACGAGCCGATGGTGGGACTCGACCCGCGGTCGGCTCGCACACTGAAAAATCTCCTGCGGGAGTTCTGTGAAAACGGCGGAACGATCTTTCTTTCGACCCATCTTCTTTATATTGCTCAGGAGTTGGCGGACCGTCTGGGTATCGTCACTCACGGCCGAATGAAGTTTCTCGGGACAACCGAGGAGCTTGGCCGGCAGTTGTCCCGTGAGGCGAACCTGGAGGATTTGTTTCTGGAACTCACGGAAGACGGTTGCACGGAAGAGCCGGACCTTGTTGGAGGAATGCCCTCCCTCACGGCGGAGGCCTCATGAATTCGCGCATTCTCGAGGCCAAGTACAGATTCGCCGCCAACGGCATTCGGAACATTCCCGGCCACATGTATTTTCACGTGGCGTTCGGGATCGGGGTGCTTCTGATTTTTCTGGCAGGTGGCGCCTGGCTCTTCCACCGTGTTTTCGAATTTCTCATGTCTCAGGAGGTTTTCGGACCGCCACTGATGGACAAGCTTGTCGGCATTGTGTTCCTTGCGTTTTTCTCGATGCTGATTTTTTCCAACCTGATTATCACGTTGTCCACCTCCTACATTTCGCGAGAAGTGGATTTCCTGATGGCGCAACCGGTCCCTCATGCCGCCATTTTTCGCCAGAAGCTGATTGAGTCCATTGTTTACAGTTCCTGGGCATTCGTGGTTCTGTCGCTGCCGTTTTTTCTGGCGTTTGGCCTGGCAAGAGATGTGACGTGGTATTTCTATCCCCTTGTCGCGCTTCTGATCATTCCGTTTCTTGCAATTCCCGCAATCATCGGATCGATTCTCACGGTGGTTGTGACAGCGTTTATTCCAGCCCGCCGAACTCGATTCCTTGTCGGAGGCCTGGTCATACTCTCCATTATCGTTTCTTTTGTGATGGCAAGGGCGATGGGGTTGCGAAATCTCTTTGCGAGGGCGGAGGAGGAGAACTTCCTGGCGGTGATGAATTTTCTGGAATTCGGATCATCGCCGTTTGTTCCAAGCACGTGGATGATGAACGGTGTTTTGTCCCTGGGGCCTGGAACCATGGGCCCGGCAAACCTGCCTCAGTTTGTCTACTGGTTCGCAATGCTGAGTTCCACGGCGCTTTTTCTCTGGCAGGTGTCTGAGTGGATCGTTCGGCCGTTGTATTATCGCGGCTGGTGCCTTACGAAGGATTCGTCCAGCCGGGGCGATGTCAGGAAGTCCGGGTTCTCACCGTTTGTGATTTTTGATCGCCTGATTCGATTCCTGCCGATGCGGCAGGCGGCGTTGCTGGGCAAGGATATGCGGACTTTCTGGCGTGATCCCGCACAATGGACGCAGCTGGTGATTTTGTTCGGCCTGCTGGTTATCTACACCGCGAACCTGAAGGCCGCGCGCAATTATTCCACAACGATTGAGTTTTTGGTTACCCAGTGGCGGTCAATTCTTGCCTTCTTTAACATTGGTGCCACAGGCTTCGTGTTGTCCATTTTGACGACACGGTTCATTTACCCCATGCTGAGTCTGGAGGGGCGGCAGTTTTGGTCAATCGGTCTGGCACCGATGAGGCGAGAAACGATTGTCTGGCAGAAGTACGCGCTTTGTCTGAGTTCGGCGCTCCTGCTGTCTCTGGTGTTGCTGGTGTTGAGCAGCTGGGTTCTTCAGATTGAACCGCACCTGCAGCTTGTCGGCTTTGTGACAACGATCCTTCTGGCGTTCGGGCTTTCTTCTCTTTCCATTGGGTTCGGAGCGTTGCTGCCCAATTTCCGTGAAGACAATCCGGCTCGTATCGCCAACGGCGTTGGAGGTACGGCGAATGCGCTGTTGTCGATGCTCTATATCGCACTGACAGTCGGGATGGTCGGGGTTCCCATGCATGTGTTTATTCAGGGGCACCTTGATAACTGGCCCTGGTGGGACACATTCTGGCCGGTGTATGTGATGGGATTTGTGGTGATTCAGATGACGGCAATTGTTCTTCCAATGTGGTTGGGACTTCGAAAGTGGCGAGAGCTGCAGTTCTGAAGGACTACATTTCCCACGGACGCAGCAGATCCGCCCAGCCGCGGTCATAGCGCGCTTTGTCGAGGCGCTCCTCCTCTTCCTCTCCCTCTGCCTCCTGAATCTGGCGCCAGGACGTGGGGCGATTCTCCGCAGCGTCGGTTCTCCGCGACGCCCTCGCCTCTGCGGCTGCAATCACGTCATGAAGGCTGTTGATAACCATTGCCGGCAGAACAAATCCGTAAATCAACAGCCCGGCAAGTTTGAGGAAGGTCCCCAGGGTGAGAACGACGGTAATGAAAAGGAGTACGGTCAGGGTGAGGATCGGATACTTCAACGTTGCGAGTGTTCCAAGTTTGAAACACGTCCATAGCGAGTGCCCGGTTCGCACTGCGAGCGGCAGGGTATGAGCCAGTACGCCCGCGACGATCAAAAGCAGCCAGAGGCAGAGGCCTCCAAGCACATAGCCGCCGAAGCGCCATGGCCCGGGAACTGTTCCACTGAAAAAATACCACCAGAGATTTGCCAGCAGCACGAGAGCGATGACTGCTCCACACAGGACAACGGATCCCACCCGCCGCCCGCACTTCACAATGCCGGACAGGAAATCACGTGCGGGAGGATCCTTTTCCTCGCTCACGCGCCATCCGAACCACAGCAGACCCGAAAACACAAACGTCGTGGAGATCACTGTCACAAGAAAACCGCCACCGGCGAGCACGAGAAGGCCACTGGCTTTGGGCAGCGTTGCGGCGATGGAGAGGAGCAGCAGGCCTGAGTAGAAAAGAATCGGTCCCGCGATCAGTACGAGCAGCAGGTTGAGCAGCAGCAGGCGCCCAAGATGATCGTACGTATCCCAGAACCATTGTTTGAGAACCTGTCCAAACATCCGGGAAAAGCTTATTCCTTGTCTTCAGGTGCAGGTGGTGTAACGCGCATGCGTCGGATGCGATGACCGTCCATTGCGGCAACCCGGAGAATCCAGCCGTTTTCCTCGAGAGTCTCGCCCCGGCGCGGAACGCGGCCAAGGCGGGCATAAACATAGCCGGCAATGGTTTCAGCGTTGAATTTGGTGATATCGAGGCCGATCTCCTCCCGCAGATCATCAATGTCAGCGGAGGGATCGACGATCCAGCCGCCCTTGATTTCAAAATACATCCGCTGAGGACGCTCGAGTTCGTCTTCAATATCGCCAACGATTTCCTCAAGAATGTCTTCGCGGGAAAGCCAGCCGGAGGTGCCGCCGAATTCGTCGAACACGATGGCCACCTGTTGCTTGGCATGTATCATCTGTTGCAGAACCGAATCCACGCGTGCTGTTTCCGGAATGTAAAGAGGCTTTGTCATCAGCTCCCGGAGATCGCCACGGCGGTCGCCTTCCTCCTCCAGAACATCGTAGATATTGATATAGCCGGAGAGGTTGGTGATCTGGTCTTCATACACAGGGACACGAGTGTAGCCGGTGCGGCGCGCAAGATCCAGGAAGCGACGTGCCGTGTAGTCCGACAAGCGGATGGCTGTCACATGGTTAATGGGTTTCATGATTTCACGCACAAGCGTGTGTCGCAGGCGCTCGATGGAGCGCACCATATCGCGTTCGGATCGAACACGCTCTGTCTGTCCTGGTGATGTCTCGATACCGACGCTTTCCTCCGACAGTCCGAGGCGAATTTCATTGTCGCGTTCAAACAGCTGTGCTTTGGGCCGGCCTGCGCCGATGTGGTTAAAGAGCCAGTCGAATCCAGTGTGGATCTGTTCCCAGACGAGATGTCCGGCCTGGTAGGGGAGAGGCGGTTGGGCTTCGCGGTCGACAAGCCAGTTGGGGAAAGAGACTTTCTCGTTCAGTTGTGGGAACGGGAATTGTCGTGCAAAAACACCGTGCAACAGGAGTGCTGTGAGAAACGTTGTGGCGGTTAGCGCAAAAAAAAGCAGAACGATGGCTGTGACGGATCCGTTCAAACTGCCGGTGTTGATTGTTTGCCAGAGGAGTGCTGCAGCAGAGGGATAGAGGAGGAACAGGGCGGAGATTCGAGCAAGTTTTGCCGTGCTCAAAACCATTCTGGTGCGGTCGAGGCCCGTGGAAATACGAACGGGATCGGTGGATTCATCCTCCGGAGCCACTCGCAGCATGGCAGTGGCAAGACGCAGTTGGCGCGCTTCAACCAGTTCCCCCCACATGCGAAGGATGAGTGCCAGAATCAGGAAGCCGGCGGATGTCGCGAGAATCATCAGGAGATTTCCCTCTGTTCCACAGGGATGGCTTCCGCGACTGCATCCGCTCCGGTTTGTTCATTACGACGAAAAGCAACCGCAAGTATACGGGTGTTGACCACTTCGCGAACGATAAAGTGACCGCCGTCGATATCGATCTCCTCGCTTTCCTTCGGAAGGCGGCCGAATTCGTGCATCAGCAGTCCACCGAGTGTTCTCGCGACTTTTTCATCGAGATCAAGATCGAGTTGTTCGTTGATTTCCCACAGTTCCACACGACCGGAAATGACGGCTTCATCCGGGCCCTTTCGCTCGATCCAGAATTCCTCTTCCTCTTCTTCATCAGCGATGTGCTCGCCAATAAGTGCCTCGAAGAGGTCGTGAAAGGTGACAATGCCGGCCGTGCCGCCATACTCATCGACAACAACGGCGAGATAGCTGCGCTCACGCCGCAACAATATCAGCAGGTCAGGAAGATTCGTGGCGGTGCTGACGATTGCCGGCTTGCGCAGCAAATCCATTGGGTTTCCGGGAAGGTTAAGGAGAACTTCCTTTGCCAGGAGGAACCCGGCGATACTGTCGAGGTTCTGGTCGTAAACAAGCAGACGACTGTAGCTGGTTTCATTCAGCCGTTCAAAGAGTTCCTGGCGGCCGATGTTGCGAGGGACACCTTCGAGATCCGTGCGCGGTGTCATGATGTCGCGCGCCGTACGCTCAAAGAATTCACGCACGGAATCGATCATCTCAACGGCTTCTTCCTCCATGACCGTGTCCACGGCCTGAACATGTGGAAGAAGCCGCAGCTCGCGGTCGTGCACGAGTCCGGCGATCAGGCGGCTTTCGTTGTCGGCATGCTTCAGCGAAGAGCCAAGAGTCAGGGTTACGAGGGGCCGGACCGGTATCGTGAGAATTCTCGCAGGTGAATCGAAGATGCGAACCACGAATTCGACGTGGTTCAGTGTTATCTGACGGACAAAAATATCGAATACCGCGAATTGAAGAACCGCCGCGAGCAGCCCTCCCGCGATACAGGCCGCGACCCACATCCCTGGCAGCATGGAAATTCCCAGAAGGGCGGAAAACAGTCCGGCTGCGAGGTTGAGAAGAAGAGTTCCGGCCCAGCAGGAGCGTTCAAGAACAGCGGCATCCGCCGGGAGTACGCTCGCAGGGACAGGAGTTTCGTCGTCCTCACCCGAGCCCTCGAGTTCTGTCAGGGCTCCGAGCGCGGTTTGCACGGAATACAGAATTCCTGCGGCAAGGGAGCAGGCCAGCACGATCATGAACAGGATTCCGGCACGAGGCAGTACGGTTGCCGAGTCTGCATCGGGCGATGTCTCGACGGCGCTCAACGCCACGGCGGCCGGTACCATCAAGGCAGTGACGAGAAGGGGTAATCGGCTGGTACTTGGAGGGTCGGAGTCCAAATCAGGTCAGGTCAGGCGTTCACGGTGAGTATCAGTGTTTCCTTGAGACATGATTCGCTAGGGTACGAGCGGCGCCTTCGTCAAGGGAGGAAACCTGTATTTTGGGTGAATTGAGGGCTCAAAGAGCCAGGCTCCCCGGGCCATTGCAACAGGCAGATCGATGTGCGCAGCGGGTCCGGCAACGGCTACACCCTGGATTTCAATCCAACAGCATGGATTACGGCATTCCGAGAGCTTTCCGCTTTCTTCGAGCGGGCAGTCCTGCAGGAGCGACCGGTTGGCTCTTCAGTCTTTCCGAGGCGGATCCTCTGTGTTGGCGCCGAGCGCTCCGGCACGCCGCGCCCAGCGTTCTCGTGCAAGTTCCTGCATGTCTTTCGTTTTGTCCGCCTCGTCGACGATCTCCGTACCAACGAGTGTTTCAAGGGCGTCTTCCAGGGTGACAACCCCCTCCGTGCCTCCGAACTCATCGAACACGAGAGCAATGTGCTCCTGGCTATCCAGAAGCTTCTCGAGAAAGCCGGAAATAGACAGTTTCGACGGGACTGTCATCAGGTCCCGGCGAAAATCGGAAACGGGGCGATGACCGTGGTTTTCCGCCTTTGCGAGAAGCAGATCGCTCTTGAGCGCGAAGCCAATGACATCATCGAGGTCTTTTCCGTAAAGAGGAAGACGTGAAAACGAATCCTGTGCATGCTCATCGATTGCCTCCGAGACGGATGTGTCCCGTTGGATGGCGGAGATAACGGTTCGGGGCGTCATGATGTCGCGGACGGTGAGTGATTCGAGGAGGAACAGGTTGGAGATGATCCGCGACTCCTCTTCTTTCAGATAACCGGACTGCCCGCCCATGCGTGCCATTGCGACGAATTCCTCCCGATCAAAGGAATGACCGGTTCGGCCGCGGGCGATCAGTTTGGTGAGTGCCTCGGAAACGACAATGAGTGGGTACATTATGACGATCAGGCTTCGAATAAAGAGAGCTGCAGGCCATGAAAGAGCGCGCCAATAAAGGGCACCAAGGGTTTTAGGGACAATTTCAGAGAGGAACAGAATCAGCAGCGTCATCACGGCGGAGAAGACTCCGAACCAGGCGCTGCCAAAAACCACCGTTGCTTTGGCTCCCGATCCGATGGCGCCGACGGTATGGGCGATCGTGTTGAGTGTCAGGATTGCGGCGAGAGACCGGTCGACGTTGTCCTGCTTGAGTTTTTGGAGCAGCTCCGCTCGTCGCGGGTGGGTCTCTTCAAGTCTGGCGACAAAGGATGGCGTGATACTGAGAAGCACCGCTTCGGCGATGGAGCAGAGGAAGGAGAAGACGAGCGCCAGAAACACATATGCCAAAAGCATCACGACATCCGTACTGTCATGGCTCGCGGTTGTTTCAGCCGATTGCGGAACTCCGGCGGCATAAAGGATCCCGGTCAGGCCGGGAAAGCAGAGAGCGACTGCCAGGATCTTTGCCCATGCAGGGCGGGTTACGATCTTCAATGCGATTCTCCAACTCTTCCGATGGGATGAAGTCTGAGGCTGTGTGCGTCAAGCATTCCTCCTCACGCCGATCATACAGTCGAAACAAAAAACACGCGATTCCCTCACATCGAGCAAACAGTCGGTGATCAACAAACAATCCTTCGGTGTTTCATCATCACCGTCCTCGTTTGTTAGCGCTTTGTTCGTTTCATATGTGGACCCGTGAAATCGGGATTCCCCGCTTGCGATCCGTAATCCGGCAAGCACAGTCCCGCCGCGTTTGGTTCGGTGAAAGTTGCTTCAGACTCCGGTTGAACAAGACAGAAAGGGATTTCCCTGAATGAAAACTGCCCGGGCATGGCGGCCACTGTTACTCGCGGTGATGGCACTTGGATTTTCCACAGATATGGCTGTCGCCAATGAGACTGCGGCCGAGATAAGGCAGGCTCGTTCCTCCCTGGAGGAGTGGGTCGAGACCAGGCGGGTCATTTCGAAGGAAAAGCGGGATCTCGCTCTCTCAAAGGAAATGCTTGGAGAGCGAATCACGCTGGTTCAGCGGGAGATCGAGTCGCTTCGAGAGAAAATCTCCGAAGCGGAAAAAAGTGTCGCTGAAGCGGACAGGAAGCGCGAAACTCTGATAGAGGAAAACGACCAGCTGAAAAAAGCCTCTGCGGCACTGGCTCACTTGCTCGCCTCCCTTGAACAGCGTACGGCGGATCTTCTTGGACGCCTGCCGGAACCCATTCGCGAGCGCGTTCGTCCTCTGAGCCAGCGGATTCCCAAAGATTCCGAAGAAACGAAGCTTTCAATGTCGGAGCGTTTTCAGAACGTCGTTGGCATTCTCAACGAGATAAACAAGTTCAATCGTGAGATCACTGTGACCAGCGAAGTGCGGAAGCTTCCTGACGGGACTTCGGCGGAAGTGACGGCACTCTATCTTGGCATTGGTCAGGCGTTCTACACAGGTTCGAGCGGCACCATCGCGGGTGTCGGCAGAGCGACGGAGACTGATTGGACATGGGAGTCTGCCAACGAAGCCGCGGAGGAGATCGCAGGTCTCGTTGCCATCCTGCAAAACGAACAGGTGGCTTCCTTTGTTCACGTACCTGTCAACATCAAGTGAGGGTGACTTCACCACTGTGACTATGAAACGACTTCTTCTTTTTGTGTCCTGCCTGATGATTGGCGTGTTCGCTCACGGCCAGGAAGGACCGGATTCCGGCAGAGAAGCCTTCGGCAATGCCGTTGGCTCCGTTCAGCAGAAGCTTGAGGCAAGCATTGCTGAACTCAATCAGCTTCGTGAGCGCACAGCGGAGGAAACCATTCCTCTCAGCCGGGAACTTCGTGAGCTTGAGGACCAGCTGACAGAGGTTCGCTCCGAGTTTCAACAAACGACCCGGATTCTCGACAGCCGTACACTGGATCTCAGCAATCTTCGCACAGAGATTCAGCGCCGTGAGCAGGAGGCGACGTATCTGTCGAACCTGCTTGGCGAATACATTCGTAATTTTGAGTCACGTCTGCACATAGCGGAACTTCAGCTCTATCGTGAGACACTGGAAGAGGCGAGGCTTGCTCCTGAGAACAGTGCGCTCTCCGAAGAGGAGGTTTTTCATGTCCAGGCAAACATGCTTTCCGCTTCGTTGGATCGTCTCGACGAATCCCTGGGCGGTGACCGCTTCAACGGGGCGGCCGTCGACACGGCGGGGATTGTAAAGAATGGCACTTTTGTGCTTCTCGGTCCTGCCGCGATTTTCAGCTCCGACGACGGCGAAATCGTGGGAACCGCCGAGCAGCGCCTCGGGTCTCTTGAGGCTGCGGCAATCCCTTTCAATGATGCGGAAAACATGGAAGCCGCGAGGAATCTCATTGCCGGTTCCACGGGGTTCTTTCCTTTGGACCCGACTCTTGGCAACGCTCACAAGATTGAGGAGACAGAAGAGACCTTTATCGAACACGTTCGCAAGGGCGGACCGGTCATGATTCCGATCTTCTGTCTTGCGGGTGCGGCGTTGCTTGTCGCGTTGTTCAAATGGTTCTGCATGATTCTGGTCAGGAATCCCTCTCAGGGGCGAATTAACAGGCTGCTGCTGGCTGTTGAGAAGCATGACCGGGAGGTTCTTGCAAAAGAGGAGAAAGCTCTTCGCAAGCCTCGTGTTCATCCCGTATTCGACTGGTTGTATGGAGGGCTTTTCGGAGCGGCATTCGGAGCCGCCGCCTGGAGCATCCACCGGGTCGATCTCGGAAGTTTTGTATCACCCATCAATCTTGGCACGGACGTTACCGTTTATGTGATCGCCTTCGCGGCGGGAGGTGCCGCGCTTCAGTTCCTGCTGATGCGTATCGTCGGTTCATCGCCCGTCGGAAGAATGCTGGCTGTTGGAATCGACCATGTCACGGAGCCGCCGGAATTAATCGAGGAAGTCATGTATGAACAGATGCTCTCGACGCGGCTGAGTCTGGAACGATTCCTTCCCTTTGTCGCCATCAGCGCCGCCGCCGCTCCGTTGCTTGGCCTTTTGGGAACAGTGACCGGTATCATTAACACGTTCAAACTGATTACGGTTTTTGGCTCGGGCGATGTCAAGACACTCTCCGGCGGTATTTCCGAGGCACTTGTTACGACCGAGTTCGGTCTTATTGTTGCCATTCCGTCCCTGCTGATTCACGCGTTTCTATCGCGGAAGGCGCGCGGTGTTGTGAATCAGATGGAAAAGGCGGCTGTTGCTTTTGTGAATCAGGTCAGCAAGACTCCCTTTGCCGACAGTGACGGCAACGGCAGGACGATTCCTCCGCGGACCTCTCCCGAACCGGACGTGAAGAGAGCGGCCCCGGAATCACCCGACACGCAGGAGATTCCTGAAACCGAACCTCAGCTCGTCGGCAGCCAATAACAATGATGGAAACTGCGGAAACAGAGGCGGCAGCGAGCCGGTTCGAGGCCCTCTGGCAGGAAGCCACGGTGATCTGGTTTTCAGGCGGTTGGGCCATGATCGCCATCGCTGCCATTGCGTTTCTGATGTTCGGCCTTGGCATTCATGTCTGGTTCAGACTGACGGCACGGCGTTTCGGTTCAGTGGGTGAGAAAACGTGGCGGCGCTGGATCGATGACACGCCCGAGGAACGTCGCGGACCGATTGGTGAGATGCTCGATTTTGTGACCGGCGGCCGGACAATCAAGGACACGGTAACGTATTTTGAGGAGCTTCGCACGTCAGAGATCGCACCCTTCGAGCGGGATCTCCGAGTGATGCGTATCTGCGTTACGGCTGCTCCGTTGCTCGGGCTTTTGGGAACGGTAACGGGCATGCTTGCCACGTTCGCCGCTTTGTCCAGCGGTTCCGGAGGCGACAAGACCATGGAGATGGTGGCGGGTGGAATTTCCGAGGCGCTTGTGACGACGGAAACAGGTTTGGTCATCGCACTGCCGGGCCTTTTTTTTCAGTACCAACTGGTGCGGAAACTGGAGTCCTACAAGG
Source organism: Candidatus Sumerlaeia bacterium (assembly GCA_028284075.1). Taxonomy (GTDB): domain Bacteria; phylum Sumerlaeota; class Sumerlaeia; order SLMS01; family JAHLLQ01; genus JAJFLJ01. The sequence goes on from JANQSL010000192.1 coordinate 19,688, forward strand.
CGTTTCTGGCACACCTCGAGACGGTTTGCACGCAGCGACTCTATCGACGGCTGCGCGGAACCCTGACGAGCGATGCTCGGTCTGCACTTCCCGATTCAGCCACAAGACCCTGAGGTCAGCATGAGCCGATTCAGCCGTATGTCAGCGGAAGACAACAGCGAAACGGGAGTCGATATCTCTCCGCTGCTGGATTGCGTCTTCATTCTTCTGATTTTCTTCATCGTGACGACGACGTTTGTGGAGGAGACCGGCGTTGAAGTCGACAAACCTCAGGCTGCATCGGCGGTGAAGCTGGAGAAAACAAGTATTCTGATCGCGCTTACCGAAAAGGGTGAAGTCGTCTATGGGGGCCGCGAAATCGGTGTGAGCGGGATTCGCCCGCTGGTAAAGCGTATGCTTCAGGCTGAAGATGTCCCGGTAATCGTTCAGGCGGACGCCGGCGCTGAGACAGGTCTCCTGGTTCGCATTATCGATGAAGTGAAACTGGCGGGAGCGAACAAGGTCAGCGTGGCCACCAGCCAATCAAAGAGTTGATCGAACACCGTTATGCGGCATCGAAAGCGGAGTCCGTTCCGGATCCTCGCAGACATTTTGCACCCTGTGATTGTCGTACTCGGCGCGGCGGCATTCACTCTGCTGTGCTTTCTTGTGCTCCCTCTGATTCAGACTTTGAACAAGCCGCCGACAGCGGACTTGATGCTCCAGAACATGGATGTGGCTCAGCTGGAACCTCCTCCCCCTCCACCCGAGGAGGAAGAGCCTGAAGAGGAGGAGCAGGAGGAGGAACCTCCACCGGAGCTGATGGAAGAAGCACCACCTCTCGATTTGTCTCAGCTCGAACTTGCACTGAATCCCGGTGTGAGCGGCGGTTTTCTCCAGGGCGATTTCACCGTGAACCTGGTGAGCATGGCTTCCGGCGGGAAGGATGTGGAAGAGTTGTTTTCTCTGGCGGATCTCGACCAGAAGCCCCGGGTGATTTATCAACCCGGTCCGCGTGTCACTCCGGAAGTTCGCAAGTACGCGCCAGGTACCGTCTATCTGATCTTCATTGTTAACAGGGACGGACGCGTTGAGAATCCCATCGTTCAGAAATCGTCGAACCCGGTGTTCGAGAAGCCTGCTCTCGATACCATCAGAAAATGGAAGTTCGATCCTGGCAAGAGGAACGGACAGGCTGTCCGATTCCGTATGCGCGTACCGTTTACTTTTCCGGAAGGTCTGTAATTCCGCAAGGAGCTGAATCACTCATGCCATTTTCAAACGATTACTTTACCTCCACTCTTCGCCGGACAATACCGCTTAAAGGAAGTCTTCTCTGTGGGGTGGTTTGTTGTGCTCTTTTTGTTACCGGTTTTGCCGGGGCACAGCCTTCGGGGGTTAGTGAGGAGGCTCTTGATGTGTGGCGCGATCCGGCGTTTCAGAAGCGCTTCGCGGAGAGTTACATGGCGGAGACGGACATCGAGCCACGGGTCGATGCGGAAGAGCGCGAAGTGATGCAGGAAATTCTCGATCTCATCTCCACGGAACGCATGGACGAGGCGGCGGATCTTCTTCGGAATCAACTCGAGCGTGAGGAAACCGCCAGTGCGGTATTTGATTTCACACTCGCCAACATTTATTTTCAGCAGGATCAGCTGGACGAAGCGGTTCCGTACTACGAATCCGCCGTTGAGAAATTTCCGAAGTTTCGCCGAGCTCTGAAGAACTTAAGCCTGATTCATGTTCGAAAGAACCGTTTTGAAGAGGCGCTTCCCGTTCTGACGAAGGTTGTGGAGCTCGGCGGCGCAGACTCCATAACGTATGGCTTGCTTGGTTACTCCTACTCATCGGTGGAGAATTTCCTCTCCGCTGAATCAGCCTATCGCATGGCCATCCTTCTCGATCCGGAAACTCTGGACTGGAAGATGGGACTGGCTCGCGCCTTTTTCAAACAGGAGCGATTTGCCGAGGCCATCGCGCTTTGCCGGCAGTTGGTTGAGCGGTTTCCCGAACGCACAGACCTGTGGCTGCTGCAGGCCAATGCCTACATCGGGCTCGGGCAGCCAATGGAAGCGGCGGAGATCTACGAGATAGTCGATCACATGGGTGGTTCGACAGCGGATAGTCTGAATATGCTTGGTGATATCTATATCAACGAAGAACTGTACGAGCTTGCCAGCGGGTCCTATATTCGTGCCATGGAGAGCGACGAGGAGGCGAACGCCAATCGCGCGATTCGCTCTGCCAGAATTCTTGCCGCGCGCGGGGCTTTCGATGAAACAAAACAGTTGGTTTCAAAAATTGAGCAGATTCACGGAAACGGTCTTGAGACGGACGAGCGAAAAGATCTCCTGAAACTCCGGGGGCGGCTTGCCGTTGCCGAAGGGGCAGGTGACGAAGAGGTAAGTATTCTCGAGGAGATCATCGAAATCGATCCACTGGATGGAGAAGCTCTGATCCTTCTTGGCCAACACTCCCGCCGAAATGAGGATGTGGAACAGGCTGCATTCTATTTCGAACGGGCCGCCGCCATCGAAGGTTTTGAAGCGGATGCGAGCGTTCGCCATGCACAGCTTCTCGTTGGCGACGGACGGTACGAAGAGGCACTGCCTCTTCTGCGCCGCGCGCAGCAGATTAAATTTCGTGAAAACGTTCAGGAGTATCTTGAACAAGTGGAACGGGTTGCCCGGACGCGATAGACGGGCGGGGCGGTATGTCGCTTTTCCGTCATTGAAATGACAGCTGACGTCAGCGTGATCTGATCTGGAACAGCACGAGTGCGATGGATTTTCTCAGAAGTCAGTGGTTCTTTCTCTCTCTCTTGTTCCTTGCGAGCGCTTGCAAGTGTCTGGCTCAGGATCGGGATTCCTGGCAGTCATACGATGAAGGCGACTATACAAAGGCTCTCAAGGAAACTCGTCCACTCGCCGAGCGGGGAGATCCTGAAGCGCAGTTCCGCCTTGGATTAATGTATGCAGACGGTAACGGTGTTCCGCAGAGCCACGAAGATGCGGCGGACTGGTACGGGAAGGCGGCGAGGCAGAAGTACGGTCCCGCTCAAATGAATCTGGGACTCCTCTATCTCGTTGGTGATGGGGTGCCGAAGGATGCGAAGCTGGCAAGGACCTGGTTGACGGCAGCCGCGGAGCAGGGAGTGGCACGTGCGCAGTTCGCGATGGGCCTTTTGCACTCTGACGGCGTGAGCGCTGCCCAGGATGACGCGGAGGCTGCAAAGTGGTTTCAGCTGGCCGCGAAAGAGGGGCTCGCGGTTGCGCAGTGTTCTCTTGGAAGCCTGTACATGAGCGGCCGGGGTGTCGAAAAAGACGAAAAAGAAGGCATTAAATGGCTTCGCCGGGCTGCCCGCCAGGGAGACGTTTCCGCCATGGAAAAGCTGGGAATGGCCTATGTAGAGGGAGCTGGTGTTGAAATCGATCTGGAGGAAGGCATTCGCCTGCTCCGTCAGGCCGCCGATGCCGGCAACGCCGTGGCTCAAACCAACCTTGGTTTGCTCGTTTTACGAGGCACGGGCGTTCCGCAGAGTGATCCTGAGGCTCTGGAGTTGTTCCGGAAAGCGGCGGAGCAGGGTCTCGCATCAGCACGCAGCAGGCTCGGATCCATGCACGAACACGGGCGAGGCGTTCCGCAGGACAACATTCAGGCCTACATATGGTATAGTCTTGCGGTATTGGCGGGAGATGAGGGGACCGTTCCTCTCAGAGACCGTGTTGAGAGAAAACTTGATGCCGAACAGCTTGAAGGCGCCCTTGAAGTGATCGGTGAACGTGAGTTCATCGATGGCGCTCGGCAGACTCGTTAAAAACGCATGAGGTATCATGTCTTTTTGGTGAAGATGAATGCTTTTGTATCGAAAGTGCCTGGAGTGTGCACTGCTCCGCCGGTCTTCAGAAAATTCTTTTCTCGCGTGGATAATACTGTTTCTTACAGCACGGATCATGTTCTTCTAACATTCGGAAAGTAGCCTCATCCCGCTTCGAGCCAGGCGATGCACCTTTTTCCCATGAAGGCGGGGACAGTGGAGGTGTGGCCGGGGCGAAGACGAGACTTCCCAAAACAACCTTCGGAAAGGAAGATGATTCACATGAGGAACAAAGTAATCGTGCTTGGTGCTCTGCTGGTTACGGCCAGCATTGGCGCTGCCAACGCTCAGGTGGTCAATATTGGTGATTCGGCCGCCGGATCGCAGGCTGCGGACCGGATCACGGGAACCGAAACCTGGACGGCAAACAACACGTACGTTCTTCAAGACCAGATTTTTGTTATGCCAGGCGCCACGCTGACCATCGAGGCGGGAACGGTTGTTCAGTCAACTCCCGCTCTCCAGGGAAGCCTTGCCGTGACCAATGGCGGGCAGATTTTCGTCAACGGTACGGCGGCGGAGCCGGTCATCATGACATCCAGCGAAGACATCGCGACATGGGACGTTGACGGGACGCACCCGACGGGTGGTGACCCCAGGACCGGCGTGCACCGCTACGGCGACAGCGACGGCGGCCCGAACGAGAACATCGGTGCTCTTGAGTGGGGCAATCTCACGATCATGGGCGATGCGATCATTTCCGAAAACGCCACCGGTGGCAACACCGCCGTTCCGACGGCCAGCAATGTCGCCGACATGGAAGGCCTCACCGTTCCGAGCGGTCAGCCCGCCAGCATCATTCAGTATGGCGGTGGCAACGATGACGACGACAGCGGCTCCATCAGCTACCTTTCAATTCGCTATGGCGGCAAGGTGATTGGTCTCGCCAACGAGCTGAACGGTCTGTCTCTTGGCGGGATTGGCCGGGGTACCGACATTAACTACGTTGAAATCTTCAACAACGTCGACGACGGCATTGAGATCTGGGGCGGTACCGTCAATCTCAAGTATGTCAATATCTGGAACGTTGGCGATGACAGCTTCGACGTTGACCAGGGATGGCGCGGCAAGACCCAGCACGGCCTCATCGTTCAAGGCGGCAGCATCAACGACGACCAGGGCTCCGGCATGGGCGACAACGCTTTCGAGGTTGACGGTGCCGAGGATTCTGACTGGCAGCCTGTTACGACCGCCGCGGTCTACAACTACACCGTCATCGGTCAGCCCTTCTCACCTGGTGGTTCCGACGGCATGACAACGTGGCGTGACAACGCCCGCGTTCAGTACCGCAACTGCATCTTCATGGATTCTCCCGACGATCTCGTTCGTTTCGACGATGTGGACGGCGACGGAGCCAACGGTTATGGTCACAACGGGACGCTTTCCTGGCAGCAGACCTGGGACACGGGCGCGGATACGCTCCCGACGGTGAACGCAAGTGCCGTTGCCGGCTTTACACCCGCGGAACTCTACACGGCCCAGTCCCTCGAGTATGACGGCGCGAATGTCGGACGTCTCGCGGAAATCCGTGACAGCGTTGTCTTCAACGTTTCCGACACTTCGGCAACGGGTCTGACGGGCATTGACCTGTTCGTCACCAACTACGATAATGTTGCGGCCACAAACATGCCCATCACGTCGCTGACACGTCTTGGCTCCAACGTAACATATGACAGCGGTGCTCATACCTGGCAGCCGGTTACGGCAATCGATCCGTTCCCTGCCAACGATGCGCTCACCAGCGTGGACACCGCCCCGAACGACGGTTTCTTCGACCAGGCCAACTACCGTGGCGGTTTCGAGCCCGTGGGTTCAAAGGGCGTTGCTGACTCCAACTGGCTCCTTCGCTGGACGGCGGTTGACGCCTTTGGTCTGCTCGCTTCTTCCGCCGATGTGGATTTCAGCTCGGTGGATGGGTGGATGTTCCACTAACAGGAAGAGAGAAGAAAACAACCTGATGCACTCAGGGAAGAGAGAGTGCCGACGGTAAAAGTGCGAAACATGAGAAGTAAACGATCTGGTGGCGATAGGTTCTTTCGCCACCAGATTGTTTCGCTTCGGAACGTCACAAAACGGAAAGCAACAGGAATGATCAGAAGAAACGCGATTCTCGCAGTTTTTGCTCTGTTACTCACGACGGCGGTGGGTTTTGAAAAAGAGGACAATTCAACGGGGACGGCGATCACTCGGCAACATCCTGACATTGAAGGATTGCCGAAGCCGGGGAATCAGGACATTGAGCTTTATCGGGCGGAGTTGCTCGATCTGGCATTTGCCACCGCCAGCACGATTCACATCAAGCCTCATATCAAGAACCGGTCGCGCGCGCAGGAGTCCGTTGTCGGAGCATGTCTCGAACTGGACCAGCCCGCGCTTGCACTGAGTTACATTCCGTATATTGAAAACTGGCGGAGAGGGTTATCGTATGCCCGTCTGTCGCTTTATCTTGCAGAGCACGATTTCGAGCAGGTCGAACCGTTTCTCGAGCGGGCGGCGGACGACCTGGACAGCGCCAAAGACTGGCGCCGGGAGAGGTTGAGTATCCACATCGCCCAGGCCTGGCTGCGACTTGGTAACGAGGCGATATCAGCCAGGTACGCAAGAGGCGTCGGTCGGGCTGAGATCGGGAAGGTTTCGGAAGTCAGAGCAACAATGGCGGATGAGGAATCGTTCGGCGAGCAGCTTGAGAGAATGAAGGCCATTGTCGCCATCGACAACCTGAACATGGATGTTAACAGGAACATACTCGGGGCTTATGCGGCGCTCTATGAACGATTTTATGAGGACGAGGAACGACGGGGTCAGGTTGAGGACGCGATCAGGGAAACCTGGACGAAAGTTCCCGTAATTATAAACATTGAGGTGTTGATGCGTCTTTCGCGAACGGCTCTTGACAACGGCGACTCAGAAACGGCGCAGAGACTGCTCAACGAGTGCATGAAGTATCTCGACTATCCGTGGGGGAAGCCCGAAGACAAAATCAGATTTGCGGCGGAGCTTGCAGGAAAGCGCCATGAGGCGGGGTTGCGGGAAGAGGCGAAGAAGCAGGCGGATGAATTCCTCGAATACTACGAAGAGAAGCGGCCGGGCATTGTTGATATTTTTCGGTGCCGCGCTCTTCGTCCTCTCGCGGAAGCATACGTTGCCATGGGAGATATGGAGACTGCTGCCAGAGTATACACGATGGCGGTTGAAGAAGGATTTGCCAATCCGAACCTGAGGCCGCGTGGAGAGGATTTGACTGCCACGCTATGCTCCATGGCTTTGCATTCGTTCGAGCCCGATGACGCTCTCTGGAGGCGCATCCATCAAGTTCATTCTGAGTTGAAGACCCAATGACGGTCCGCCCGCCTTGCCGCGGGTTATTCCTGGTGGTCTGGACACTGCTTGCTGCGGTGTCCTTCGCGCAGCAGGCGGGAGGTATTCGGGGAGTTCTCTATGACGACGACTTCGATGCTCCTCTTCCCGTGGCTCGTGTCACAATTGCGGAAACAGGTGAAGAAGTCACGAGTACGGACGAGGGAAACTATGTGTTTAATCAACTCCCTCCTGGAACCTATACACTGGTGTTTTCGAAGGATGGATACACTCGTCAGGTCAAAGCGGATGTCGTCGTTTCTCCCGGCCGGCTGACGGAGGTGAATGCCTCGCTGTCCGGTGATTTTGTGGAGATGGAGGAGTTTGTTGTTCAGGAGATTCAGTTCGCCGGCGGAACGGAAGCGGCTCTTCTGGAACTGCGATTCGAAAGCCCGGCACTCATGGATTCCATTAGTGCCGAGTTGATGAGCAAAGCCGGTGCAAGCGATGCCGCCGCGGCTCTCACGCTGGTTTCCGGAACAACAGTACAGGATGGAAAGTTTGCAGTCATCCGTGGCCTGCCGGATCGGTATGTGAACTCCCAGATGAACGGGGTCCGGCTTCCGACAGCCGATCCCGAGAAGCGTGCCGTTCAACTCGATCAGTTTCCGGCTGCCGCGATCGAGAGCATTCAGGTCAGCAAGACTTTTACCCCGGACCAGCAGGGCGACGCATCCGGGGGTGCCGTGAACATTGTTCTCAAGGGCATACCGGACGAAAGAGTCATTCAGGCGGGCGTGTCGACCAGCTACAATGAGCAGTTTTCCTACGAGGATGATTTCCTGACCTCGAACGGAGGCGGTTTCGATGATTATTGGGGGTTTCGGGAATTCGACGAACAGCTCACCGGACAGAGCTGGGACGGTGCTGTGGGGACGACTCGCGACAGAGCTCCCATCGACTACAAATGGAACATGGCTCTTGGTGACAGACTTGAACTGGACGACGGGGTGACCGTGGGTGGCTTCGGAAGCTTCTTTTACGAGCGGGACAGCTCATACTTTGAAAACGGAACCAATGACAAGCTGTGGGTTGCCAAAAAAGGGGAGGGACTCACTCCACGTACAAGTCAGGGATCGCCAAGCCAGGACGAATTCCTGACGTCTCTCTTCGATGTGACGGAGGGCAGTCAGCAGATTCGATGGGGCATGCTCGGGGCAGTCGGCATTGAGACCGAGAATCATTCGATTACCGCTTCGGGTCTGTTGACACACGATGCAGAGGACACCGCCTCGCTGCTTGAGGACACGCGCGGAAAAGAGTACTATTTTCCCGGTCATGATCCGGATGATCAGAGCACACCAGGTCATGGAGAGGATTCCCGGGATGCCGCCCCTTACCTGCGGCTGCAGACTCTTTTGTTTCGTGAGCGGGAGACGCGAACTCTGCAGCTGCACGGAGCCCACACCCTGCCGGATCCCGAGATGGAAATTTCGGGCTTTCTCAACACGCTGAGCCCCGAGGTGGACTGGACGGTTTCGAGAAGCTATTCGGAGCTGAAAGAGCCGGACAAACGTCAGTTTGGTTCACAATGGAAACCGGGGATTGATGAGTTCAATCTTCCTCCGACCTACACCGCATTCAAGCCCTCCGCAAACTTCACTCTCGGCAACCTTCAGCGGGTCGACAAGGAAGTCAAAGAGGAGAGCGATCAGTATTCCGTCAATGTCAAGCTTCCCTTCGAGCAGTGGACCGACAGTGAAGGCTTTCTCAAGTTCGGCATCTTCAAGGATGAAGTGGATCGCAGATACGATCAGGACTCCTTCAGCAACTTTTCGGATCCCAATGACGGCTATGTGGGGGACTGGGAGGACTATTGGAGTGATGTGTGGGAAGAGCAGGAGCATCTCATCACCGCGGCGAAAATCGATGTTAACTATACCGGCGAGCAGGAGATAGGAGCCTGGTACTGGATGGCGGATATTCCGCTGACATCCTGGTTTAACGTGATTGGCGGCTACCGGTATGAGGATACCGAGATTTCAATCATTAATGATCCGGAGGAAAACGCGACCTGGTTTCGGCCGGGAGAGACGAGTCCCTCTGAACTGGGTCCGGGAGACGCGGATGTCTTCTTCGAGCAGTCCGACACGCTTCCATCCCTTGGATTCAGATTTCATCCGATTGATCTGATCACACTGCGCGGTAGTTACAGCGAGACCGTCGCACGTCAGACCTTCAGAGAATTAAGTCCGATCCTGCAGCAGGAGTTTCTCGGCTCTGACATTTTCATTGGTAACCCCGAGCTGCAGATGAGTGCGGTCAAGAACTACGACCTTCGCCTGGACCTGACACCGACGGATGACACTTTGATTTCCGTATCCTACTTCCTCAAGGAAATCGAAGACCCCATCGAGAACGTTCAACGGGTTGCAAACAACTTCGATTACACGACTCCCATCAATTACCCCGAGGGCGAGTTGAGTGGCTGGGAATTGGAGATACGGCAGGAGATGGGTCGTATCTGGGGAGGTCTTGAAGGACTCATGATCGGCGGCAACGCGACGTTTATTGATTCCGAAGTAACACTGCCGGAGGAGGAGGCTGCTCAGTTCTCTGATCCGGATGTCGACAAGCCCATCGAGACTCGGGACATGACGAATGCTCCCGAGCATCTGTACAACATTTACATGACCTACAAGATGGACAAGATCGGGTTAAGGGGAACCGAACTGGCGGTCTTCTACACGGTAAGAGGCGACACGCTTGTCGCCGGTGCGGGCACCGACTTCTCACGTTTTGTTCCGAGTGTCTACGAAACGGAGTTTGAGACCCTGAATGCGAGCCTGACTCAGAAAATCACGGACTATCTCAAGGTCAAGCTTCAGGTGAAGAACATTCTCGATCCTGAAATACAGACAGTCTACCGCTCTGAGCATCTTGACGGCGACACCGTGAAGACGTCGTACAAAAAGGGGCGGGAGTATTCCCTTGGCCTGACAGCATCATTCTAGGCTCAGAGTTGACTCGAATGAAACCGTTGAACCTACCGCAGGTTGATCATCGTGCACGCTCGACTCGCAATGCGACCGGTGCATTGGTATTTCTGCTTGTTCTGGGAGTTGCCCTTCTCTCGCCGCCCGGACTCCCGGCTCAGCAGACGGGGCAGGGCCCGGTGCTTCAAAACATCGTTGTCCTCGGGCTTGATGAGACCGGCGAGGCCGTTGCGCGGGAAGCGGTTCCGATGCCTCTCGGCAAACCCCTGACCCGGCAGGCGATGTTGCAACTTGAAGAGAGGCTGGTGAGTTCGAACCTTCCAACAGAGCATCTCAAAATCAGTCTTCAGCCAATCAACAGTGATACGGTGGAGGACGGTGGAGATATTGGAAAACCATCGACGGGTGCGGAGCTGACTCTGGACTTTCGGCCACCCGCGCGAATTGCCTCCATCTCGGTATTTCCGCTTGTTCGCATTGATGCGAAAGAGCTGTGGGCGCCGATTCCGATTTATGCAGGCGACGGCTTCACAGAGGATTCGCTAAAGAAAATTCTCGATGCCATCAGACTGACGGCGGAGGGCGCGGGGCATCGCGATGTTTCGATCATTCCACACCATCGCTGGCTCAGTGACCGAGAGGTCGAGCTCGGGTTCATCGTTGAGGGGTCGGTATCACCCCTTCTTCACAAGCTGCGCTTTGAAGATGCCGGATTCGGACATGCCTCAGCCATTCGCAAGTTTCTCAAGGAGGAAGAGGAAGATCCGTTCTCCAAAGGCTCGCCGGTTACAGCTGCAAGGCTTGCAGAAGTTGAGACAATGGCGGCAAATCTCATGGTGTCCCAGGGCTATCTTGACGCGACAGCGCGTTTGCTGGAAACATCGGTTGCTCGAAAAGGCCTCGAGATCAGGTATGTCATTGACCGGGGGCCGCGCTACGAAGTTGGAGCCACATACATAACCGGAGCAAAAATACCGGATCCCGAATTCTGGAAGCCTGCGTCAAAGGGTCTCGAAGGCAGGAAACTGACCGGAAAACGAGTCAAGGAGTTGGAAGAGGCTCTTGAAAAGCGAGCACAGACCCGGGGCTATATGGCTCCGGAGGTGGAGCTCGATTTCACGTCCAACCGGATTGACAGAACTGTCGCCGTTGATGTCACGGTGACGGAAGGGGAAAAGAGTGGAATGCGGCGCGTTTTGATCGAACGCCAACGCCCGGAGCGGGACTACGGAAAATCCTGGTATCATCGCGCCTTTGTTCCGCCGGTCGAGGAATCAATCATTCGCAAGCAGGTTCGTGTGCGGGAGGGCGAGGAATTGAACCGGAAACTGATCGAAGACGCGGAACGTCGTCTTTGGCGTCTGGGAACTTTTGACAGCGTGGAGGTTACCACAGCTGCGACCAGTGACACGCTGACTCGCGATGTTGTTGTCAAGGTTCGGGACAAGCGTACCGGCATTCTCGATGTGGGACTGGGGGTTAACGATCAGATTGGTCCCGTCATTCGTGCAACTTTTTCCGAGGGTAATGTCGGCGGCCGTGCTGACCGCCTGACCTACTCGGGGTTTCTCGGTTTCAGCGAGACGGATTTTGGAGGAGAGGTTTCGTATCTGGATCGTTACTGGAAACTCGGGGAAAAGATTGTTGGGGAGCGGCGCGAGCCGTCCCTGATGTATTCCGCATTCTTAACGGAATATTCCTATCGTGTCTATTCGGAGCGTCGTACTGGCGGTCGGTTGCGGACGCGCTATCTGGTGGGTGACCCCATGGGGCCCTGGTCCAATTCCTGGGGAGCACGACTGGAGCATATCGACTACAATCCCTTTCGTGGCGAGGATGACTTTGAGGAGAGTTTCGAGTCCTATCTGGCCGCAACACTCTCCTGGCACCTGACTCACGATACACGCGATCGCGGAGACGTGGATTCCACAAGCGGTCTGCTCTTTGATACCGGACTTGAGCTCGGTGACGCCGACGGAACGCTGATCAAGTGGACAAACCATGCTGAGTGGCACCGCCCCATTTCGCGTCACTGGGGATGGGTGAGTCGCGGTCAGTTTGGCCTGATGCCGTACGATGCTCAGGATGTCGGAATCAGTGACCGCTTTCAGTCCGGTGGTCTCGACACGATCAGAGGCTTCGAATATCGCGGTATCGGACCGGTGGATGACAGGAACGAGGATTTGCACATTGGTGGTTCAACGATGACCGCACTTCAGAACGAGATTCGCTACATTTACAACAAGAGTGTGGAGTTTCCCCTGTTTCTCGATGTGGGTACACTGGATGACAGCGCCTTGAAATTCTCCACACCGAACGCCACCGCCGGCCTTGGTATTCGAATGAAGCTCCCTGGAACCGAACAAAGGGCCTATCTCTACTACGGGGAGCAGCTTCTCAGTGAAGACACTGACGAACAGCGAAGTCTGCATTTCGGCCTGACGTTCGGGCTTTAGGGCTCTCTCAGAGTATGTTGTTGAAGCCGGCACCGCCGGATGGTGTCGCGACGTGTAAACCGGCACTGAGGCCTGTTTTTCTCCGGTACTCACCGCCAATGTGCGCTTCTGCTGATCGAGTGTGTTCAGGATCAACAAGTGCAATTGCGCTTCCTCCGAATCCCGCACCCGTCATTCGACAACCGTAGACACCCGGAGTTGAGGCTGCGATTTCGACAAGAGTGTCGAGTTCCGTGCAGGAAACCTCGAAATCATTTCTCAGACTCTCGTGCGATTCGAGAAGAAGGCTTCCCGCGCGGTCCATATTGCTTCGGGACAAAGCCTGCTGGAAGTCGAAAACGCGCCGGTTCTCTCGATGGTTGTGGCGTACGCGTCTGAGAATGTCTCCGGGTAGGTTCTCTGCGTATTGATCGACGACCTCGGCGGGAACATGGCGCAGGGTGGGGAAACTCTCCCCGGCTTTTTCTCTCAGTATGTGGAGTCCTTCCTCACATTGCTTCCGACGGGAATTATACTCCGAGTCTGCAAGGCCACGCTTTTTTCCTGAATCAATGACAAGAATGTTCGCGAGCGAGGAATCGAAGGAAACCAGTTCATGCTCGAGGTTGTGACAGTCGAGCTTCAATACATGGCCATGTTGTCCGAAGATGGATGTGTATTGGTCCATAACTCCACAGCTGACTCCGACAAGAGGTCCGTTTTCCGCAGCCTGAGAGAGAAGAGCAAGTTCACGGTCTTTCATGCTCAACTTGCGGATTCCATTGACGAGAACGGCTGTACACACCGTGAAGGCGGCGGAAGATGAGAGGCCGGCTCCATGAGGAATATCCCCGTCGATCACGGCACGAAGACCCGGTATGTGGCAGCCTTTTTTCTGAAACTGATCAATAACGGCCAGGAAGTAGCTTTGCCAGGTCCCCATCCCCGGAGAATCCGTAAGCCGGTCCGCTCGGGTTGTCCATTTTTCCTGAAACGTGATACTGTGGAGCTCAAACTCATCGCTGCCTGAGGGGCCCGCCGCAATGCAGAGGTTTCGGTCGATGGCTGCGGGCATTGCAAAGCCACCGTTGTAGTCGGTATGTTCACCTATCAGGTTAATTCGCCCGGGGGCGCATGCGATCCACTGAGGATCGGTGCGCCAGATTTCCGCGTATTGCTGCCGGAGAGTGGCCTGCTCAATCACTTCCCAGGCTTTCCTGCGGAATGTTTGTAGTGTATCTCGCTTTGTTCCCGCAACATGCCCGCAGCGGTTTCAGGAGTCAGATCCCGTTGCGGCATTGCCAGCATCTCGAAACCAACCATGAATTTTTGCACCGTGGACGACCGAAGGAGTGGTGGATAGTAGTGTGCGTGCAGACACCAGTGGTCCGTGTTCCCGCTCTTGCAGGGAGCTGAATGCCATCCCATCGTATAAGGAAATGAGACCTGGAAGAGATTATCGTAACGAGTCAGCAGCCGTTTTGTCAAATCGGCAAGTGCGTCCTGATCGGACTCACTCAGTTCCGTGAGTGAAGGAATGGTGCGGCGGGGGAGGAGAAGCGTTTCGAAAGGCCATTTTGCCCACCAGGGAACCAGAGCGACCCATGCATCATTCTCGCAAACCACACGCTCTCCTCGGGAGGTTTCAATAGCCAGGTAGTCGGAGAGCAGACATGAGCCTTTTGCCTTAAACCATTCATATTGATGCCGATCTTCACGCTCGACCTCGAAGGGAACGCATCCCGTTGCCCATATCTGACCGTGTGGATGCGGGTTGCTGCATCCCATGATTGCACCCTTGTTTTCAAAAATCTGGACATAGTGAATATTCTCCCGAGAGGAGAGGTTGAGATATTCCAGGATCCATGTTTCAACAACATGGCGGATCGCCCGTTCATCCATTTCCGCCAGCGTGATATCATGGCGCGGGGAAAAACAAACAACACGGCAAATGCCTGATTCCGGTTCAGTTCCCAGCAACTCATCGTGAATGACGTTTTTGTTCGGTTCGTCGGGAAGCAGAGCCGCAAAGTCGTTCGTAAAGACATACGTGTTGTCATAGACCGGATTGATGGCGCCGTTCGCACGTTCGTTTCCGGGACAGAGATAGCACTTCTCGTCGTATTTCGGGCGCGAGTCCTCCTGTGGTATCTCGACCTTGCCCTGCCAGGGTCGCTTCATTCGATGAGGGCTGACAAGAACGGATTCTCCCGTCAGCGGGTTATACCGTCGATGAGGAACGTCATTAAGATCGATGGTCATGGTGGTGCAAATATCGACAGAGCCCGTTTCGGTGCAATGTCAGAGCGAGCCCCTCTTCTCAAGCAACCTTTGACCACATGTCCCGAAGCGCGCGTGCCGAGTTTTGCAAACCCATTCGCTCTTTCGGCCAAAGATCGATTTCCACGTGCTCGATCGCTCCTT
The DNA here is from genome assembly GCA_028284075.1 of Candidatus Sumerlaeia bacterium. Lineage (GTDB taxonomy): Bacteria > Sumerlaeota > Sumerlaeia > SLMS01 > JAHLLQ01 > JAJFLJ01. Next base: position 34,696 of record JANQSL010000192.1, read on the forward strand.
CGCGTCCAATCACGGTCGGAACACTGAAGCAGACGTCACGGACCCCATACGCGCCGCTTTGGAGTGTTGAAACCGGGAGCAAAGTCCTCTTGTTGAGCGCGATGGCATCAATGACTTCACGAATGGCGACAGCGACCGCCCAGCCTGCGCCACCCTTGCGTTTGATCACCTCCGCGCCGCTCCCCTTTGTCCGTTTATAGAGGCGTTCCTGTAGAGTGGCGTTCATTCCCGGCACACTTGTCAGTGGCAGGCCGTTGACGCTGGCGCTGGACCAGACTGGCACCATCGTGTCCCCGTGTTCACCCAGAAGAAGGGCCTTCACCTGTGTCGCCGCAAGGCTCAGTTCCTCCGCAATCAGTGACGAGAAACGGCATGTGTCGAGCATGGTTCCGAGTCCGATGACTTGTTGCCACGGCAATCCCAGTACTCGCACAGCCTGCATGGTCAGAATATCCACGGGATTGGAGACCACGAAGACAATCGCGTCTCGTTTCATGCCGGCGGACTTGATGCTCTCCATGATTTGGTTGAAAAGGCCGAGATTGCGATTAATCAGGTCGAGTCTCGATTCATCAGGCTTTCGACGAAGACCCGCCGTGACCAGAAAAACGTCACTGTCGGCTCCATCGGCGTAGTTTCCGACATGGATGCGCTGATCGGCCGTCATGGCCGCACCGTGAAGCAGATCAAGCGCCTCACCTTCCGCAGTCTCCCGGTTGGCGTCTATAATCTGAATGTCGGAGACGATTCCGCCACACTGAAGAGCGAAGGCGGCACACGCTCCAACTCGTCCGCCTCCGCCGATAATCGAAACCTTCATGATTTCCGCCGCTCCTTCGAGATTGCGTTACGAGGGTTCAATCACCCGCTGCATGATCAAGTCCGTGATTTGCTGTATCAGTTCTTCGGTCGATTCGTCCCGGTCTTTTGCAACCGGCGCCTTCTTTGACTGGCACTGGCACTTCGGATCCGGCGGTGACGCACAAATGACCCCGGGCCTCCACTGGGCATCATCCTGCAATGCGATCTCCGAGATGTCCTTTCCGATTCTCGGGTCATGGACGCCCATGGTTTGCTTGATGTTCAGAAGCTCCTTCATTTGGCCGGATGTAAAGCGATTGGGCGGTGCCCCCAGTTGCGACGTAATGGCAATGGTTCGGCAGTAGGCTTCAAGGATTTCAATCTTGAGGTATGCATCCTCGACCGAGACATCGCTCCACGCCACTACCCCGTGGTTGGCCATGAGGATTGTGCTGTGATCCGAGCTGTGACTCGCAACCTTCCTGGCGATTTCGATCGTTCCGGGTGTTTCGTAGCCGGCGATCGGAACTTCCCCGACAAAGAGTTCGAATTCAGGAAGGATCTTGTTTGGCGGCTGGACACCGGATGCCGCAAAAGCGGTCGCATAGGGAGGATGACAGTGCACGCACGCCACTGCCCGTGGCTGGGCCTTCATGATTTCCAGATGCATCAGGATTTCGCTGGTGGGTTTTTTTTCACCCGCCTTTCGATTTCCATCGAGATCCACCATACAGAGATCGGCAGGCTTCATGAAACCCTTGGAAATACGAGTTGGCGTGCAGAGAACAAGATTCCTGTCCACGCGGATGGAAATGTTGCCGCCATTACCGTCGAGATAGTCGCGAGCCCACATCCGCCGTCCCACTTCGCAGATCTGCTCTTTGCGGTGCGCGTTTTCCGGGGAGTTGAACAGCGACTCAATGTCCATGCCTGAATTGTTCGAGACGTGGCCGGATGGGTTTTCTGTTTGTGCGGATGGTTGCAGAGCTGATGTTGTGGAACGCGCGGTCATCCTGCCGAGTTCCGACAACAAGTCCTGAGCCGCGGGTGTTATGATCGCGTCAGCCGGGATGGCGGAAATATCCGTCCCGTTTTTTATCAGCGTCTCCACGTCCTTGACAGTAATAACCTGTCTCATGTTTGGGGCCTGTAATCCAGTGTGTCGATGAGTGCACAGTTATAGGCGTCCACCGGAGTGGGTTTTTCAAAGGGCATTGCCGCCTCACGCCCTTCGACATAACCGATGATGTTGCCATTCCAGCCTCCCAGGTCGTCATAAACGACAGGCGTTGGAAGGCTGCCGGTCGGCACCTCTTCTTTGTTTCGCGAAGTGAGGGACTCCTGATCCATGGGGCTGACAATCAACCACCGTCCTCCTTCGACTTGCGGGAGACAGGCGTTCAGAGTGACTCGCCCTACAACCTGTCCGAGCTTCACAGAGAACCTCTTTCGGAGGAGCTGCACGAATCGCCTTCATCAACGATACCGACGACCATGTTACGAACCGGGCTGTACTCATCCTTGACCTGGTTTCGCGTTGCCGCGCCGTCAGTTGAAACAATGACCGTTGAGTGAAGGCCTGCGCCCCAGGGATCGATGGCAATCCACGGGACACCGTATGCCACTCCTTTCTCATCCACCGGCTGGCAGATGAGCATCTTCTGGCCCTTCAGGCTGGGATGTTTGTGAGTGGAAACGGCAGTTCCTTCCACGCGTGCCAGAATCATCAGTAAATCCTTAGATTGTCCACCATGGTACAGCGGCGGAGTCGCGTGAAGGTTCGTGCTCTTGTAACGCCTTCGCCGGTTGGAGTGGCGATAGTGAAGCCGGAGTAACCCTCACCGCCGGCCGCGAGCCCCGCCACACAGGGGCCGTTCTTGATGAAGAGTGTCGTGTCCATTGCCCGGGCCATGGCGGTCATATGGTTCACGTTGTGCGTGTGAATAATCGCTGTGTGTCTGTAACCGTGCTCCGCGCGCCGCGCAGCCTTGATGCCTTCATTCACGTCCCGTACCCGGACCACGGGGATAAACGGCATCATCTGTTCTTCGATGACAAAGGGATGATCCTCTGACGTTTCCGCGAAGAGCATGGGGCAGTCATCCGCCACACTTGTTCCGGCTGTTCTGGCCAGAACCGACGCGTCGGATCCAACATAATCCTTGTTTACATGAGCCCGCCCGCAGCCACCTCCCTTTCCCGTTTCAAAGGTAAAGGCTTCTTCAGTGAGTCTGTCGAGTTGGGAAGAACTCAAGTCAGCTGCGCCATGCTTCTTCATCGCCGACATGAAGCGCTCGAACATTGAGTCGACGACAAAAACTTCTTTTTCCCCGATGCACAGAAGGTTGTTGTCGTAACCACCGCCTGTAATCACGGAGTTCGCGGCCCGGTCAGGACAGCAATCCTCCGCAACCAGAACGGGAGGATTGCCAGGACCGGCGCAAATGGCGCGCTTCCCGGTCTTCATGGCGGCCTTCACGACACCAGGACCGCCGGTTACAACAACGAGCCGGGTATGCTCATTTGTGCAAATACCATCAAAGGACTCAAGTGTGGGGTGTTCGATGATACAGATGATGTTTTCAACGCCGGTTTCCCGGGAGATTGCCTCATTATAAGTTCGAGCGGCTTCCACAGCACACTTTACCGCGCCCGGGTGCGCATTGAACACGACCGCGTTTCCCGCTGCCACCATGTTGATGGCGTTTGCCGTGAGCGTTGGAATGGAGTGGGTTGCGGGAGTCACTGCGGCAATTACACCGAAAGGGCAGCGTTCCTCCAGTGTGATACCGTGATCGCCGCTGAACCCCTCCGGTTGCAGATCTTCAACGCCAGGTATTCCCGGCATCATCAGGAGCTTCTCGATCTTGTGATCAATGCGGCCGATCTTGGTTTCATCCAGTTCCAGCTTCCCCCATTCCTTCGCTTTTTCCACCGGAATGCGCTTAAGTATCTCGACGATCTTTCGCCGGGTTTCCATTCCCTTCTCCTGAAGCTGGAGGAAGGCGTCATGAGCTGCCTTGCAGGCTTCGGCGGGATCCTGAAACACACCGTGACGATTATCGGAACGTCGAGTCCTGGGAGCAGGGTTCACACCGCCGGCGGCTTTCCCGTGCCCGAGGCGGCCGAGAACCTCGTCGACCACGTCTCGAATCAGCGTCTCGTTCAATGTGCCTGATTCTGCCATTCGGAATACCTTCTGACTTCAGGTGTGTCAGTGATCGTTGCGTGAATCGAAAATTCGTTCGCCAAGTACATCCACCGAATCGACGATTCCAATAATGACCGCATCCACCGGTGCGCCTTTCAGGCCCGGCGCGAGCCGCGCTGAGCTTCCCTGGCTGAAGAGCACGAGTTCACCTTCGCCCGCGCCAAGGGAATCCACGGCAACGATGGTGTTCTGCCCCTGCTTGAAGACCGACGGGTTCTCCTGGTCCACGAGCATGGGCCGGAGGATCAGCAGCTTCCGTCCGGAAATGCCATCGTCCTTTTTTGTGGCGACCACCTGGCCTTCCACGCGGGCGAGAAACATCTTATTTGCTCCGCCCCGCGGGCTTCGCCGGCAGAATCCTGGACACGTCGTCATGCGGACGAGGAATCACGTGAACGCTGACAAGTTCTCCACCCATGACCTTCACGGCCTGCGCTCCGGCATCCACGGCCGCTTTTGCCGCGGCAACGTCGCCGAGAACGGAGACGCTGACGAGTGCGCCACCGACCTGCTTCATGGGGCCCGCCAGAGTCACGTTTGCCGCCTTGAGCATTGCATCCGTGGCCTCCACCAGCGCCACGAGGCCGCGTGTTTCAATCAAACCAATTGCCTGTTGAGCTGCCATTTTCCGTTTCTCCTTGAATACTCGTGTCGTGGTCCGTTCTCAGCCCTTCAGGAACGAGCCCATTCCTTCCAGTTCATCATGCGGTCGTGGAATAACACGAACCCCGACCACCTGGCCAATGCGTGCACCGGCTTCGGCGCCGGCATCCGTCGCTGCTTTGACTGCTGCAACGTCGCCCGAAAAAAACGCGGTGACGAAACCGCTGCCGATCTTTTCCCAGCCCGTCATGGTGACATCCGCCGCTTTCAATGCGGCATCGGAGGCCTCCAGCAGGGAGCAAAGACCCTTCATCTCAATCATGCCGAGAGCTTCTCTCTTTGCAGGTGCCATGATTCCTTATCCTTCGTATGGTTGACTCAAACGCGGTCGTGGGTTGGAGGTTGATTTTCAGCCCTTAACGAGTTCCACCGGGGTGTCCGGTTTCAAATCGCAGGCGTTGCCTTCGTCCGTATCGATATGCACCTCGAGGCGGAACGAGGGATCGACGCGTACCATCAGTTTCTCAAGGTTGACGGCGCACGGCCCGCCAATCCTGAGAGTCATTTCGTCGAGGTGCCGAACTCCGTAAAAGTCCGCATCTTCCGGTGCCATGTGCACGTGACGCACTGCCCGGATGACGCCTTCCGTCATCTCGAAAAAGCCATGAGGTCCTTGGAGCATGCAGCCGGGCGTGCCATCGACATCTCCTGACATGCGCGCTGGAATCTTGAATCCCAGCATGACGGCATCGGAAAATGACAATTCGATCTGGTTCAATTTCCGGCATGGGCCAAGGATGCGCAGATTCGAGATGACACGATTGCGGGGGCCGATCAGTGCAACCGTTTCCTCCGCCGCAAACTGTCCTTCCTGATACAGCCATTTCATTGGCGTCAGCCGATGCCCGGGTCCGAACAGTCGCTCGACCGCTTCCTGCGTCAGATGGCAGTGGCGGGCACTGATGTTGACCACGAGCGGGCTGGGTGCCCTCGCGACTTCAGGTGTCGGCCGACCAAGACGCTCGTAAACGACCTGGCGTACAAGGTGTTCGACTTCGACTCGATGCATGGACTTTGAAACCATCATGGCACAGTGGTGCTCGACGTTGTCGGCTGCTACTTCATGAACTGAGTGATCAGTTCCGTATGAGGGCGGGGGATCATATGCGATCCGACCAGCTCACCAACGCGAGCTGCCGCATCCGCTCCGGCATCAACCGCCGCCTTCACGCTGCCGACGTCACCTTGCACCAGGACCGTAATAAATCCGCCGCCAATCGGTACCGTCTTTACCAGTTCAACGTTCGCGGCTTTGACCATCGCATCGCTGGCCTCAACGCTGCCGACGAAGCCTTTCGTCTCCACCATTCCGAGTGCTGCACTGCTCATCCGGGAAACCTCCGTGATGACATTCCCGCCCCACTGCGGAGCGAGGCGCCGGACCGAAACAACTGAGTGGTCCGAAAGGACTGAGGAGCCACAGACCCTTGAAATCAAGCATATTGTGGATATAAACACACAAAAACACAGATTGTTCGCAGAAAATCAAAGTGAAAGAATCGCCGTTTTACGATCCTTTGTAACCATTAAGTCATTTGAAATCAATGTGATGAGTTGGCTTTATGAGTGAGAAACGGCTGCCGTCCGTTCACAGGCGTCATACAGGCGGAGGATGGCTTCGCGGCCGTTTCCTTCACAAGAGGCCAGAAGGTCTGGCGTACTGTATCCCGGCAAATCTCTGATCACGCCTTGTTGCGGCACCGGGAGTTGAGCGAGTCGCTCCTCCACAATCTGAGCGAATGCGGTTGGGCAGATGGACACGTCAATATGAGCACCGTGGTTTAGAGTGGCATGCGTCGTGAAAACAAGTCCTCTCTCCAGAATCCGTGCAGTAAACCGCAGAACGGATAGTTGTCGGCGAGGGAGGACCTCCGCTCCGTCCAGCAGGAGAACGTCGCATCGTACGAGAGTGGCAAGCCAGTCGGAGGGGAGTGTTGAATTTTCTTCATGACAGAAAATCCGCCCTGTTGACAGGCCTTCAAGACAAAGGTGCTTGCCGATTGTGGCAAGAAGCGTCGATTTCCCCGCACCGTGTGGGCCACACAGCTCGCCGCTCCATCCATGGTCCTCGAGCTGATTCAGGACGTATTCCCTCCCGAGGTTGGCGGAGAAGACATAGTCGCAGTATCCGGGACTCAGGTCGCGCACGTTGAACGGGTTGCGTGACAGTCCGCCACGGATTCTTGACCTGCGGCTGTCTTCCAACTCCGCAACGTGGATTGTCATGGTGGAGGCGGCTCCTGTGGCAGCGATGCGTTGCGATGAGAGGGGCGGATGGTGATTTCCTTTTCCGCCACGGCTTCCTTTTCTCCCTTCGCTTTGACGTACACGCCAACCTGCCACTTGATCTTCAACTTCACGCCCTGATAAGTCCATGGCATCATGGGAAGAGAAAACGCAAACCGCCTTTCAAAACGGGGCGAAACGTCTTCATCCTTTTCCAGAAGCTTCTCGACTCGCGCTGCCTCGCGGTTTTCATCACCCCGTCCCTCCGTATGCCAGACAAGAGCGGCATCAGCGTACTCACACTCCCACGATGCCGGGGCGGAGATTGTGACACGGCCGCTGAGACGGTCTCCGGGAGAGAAGTCAGGACATGATTCGTCCAGTTCGATTTGAATATCAAAACCCGCGTTCTTCATCGTTGAGACTCCGGAATAACCCGGAATTCGAAGAATTCCTTCACATCCGGACGTCCGGGTATGTCCATGGTGACTTCAATGCCCCAGCCAAGCTGATTGTTCGAGGCTTTGAAGGAATGCATGGCGTCGTCGGGAACGGACGTCTCGCAAGACACGAGCGGCGTTGAGCCTGTCGTTCGAAGGTTCCCGCCCTGATGCAGAACCTCACTCAGAACATCTTCCATCGATGTGTGCGTGTTCGTTCCGACACGCCAGCGAACAGTCTCGCGGCAAATGAGCTTCATGGTGAGGCTTGTGATCTCGAAATCTCCCTTCTGGCGCAGCGTCAGGCGAATACGATCTCCGGGTCGAACCGGCATGCGGTCAATTTCCAGACTCGTGCCGCCGACAAGAAGACATCGAAGCAGCGCATGCCCCGCAAGTCCGATCACAAACAACCCGATGAGGCAGAAGAACCCGATGAAGATGATGGGAAAATACTTGAAACCACTGGATCCGAAATCATTCCAGACATGATAGAGTGCGAACCACGAGATGCCGTTCCAGAAAGCCGCGAAGAACGTCAGACCGAGGAATCGGGCGAAGGGCGAGGCTTCCGTTCCGAGCAGAAATCCGCCTCTCGACCCCCTCTTTGCCCGCGCTTTCGGAAAGAACTTGCTGGTTTTCCAGTTGTCGTCGAACCCGGAATCTTTTGGACGCTTTCGCCCCACATACTTGTGACCGAACAAACCGCCCCAGATGATTGCAAGGCCGACTACCAGAAAGATCGCACCCATGATGATAAACACAGCCGGGTGCCCGTCCATTTCGACCGTGTTTCGGCCGAAAAGAAGAAGTGTTCCCTGAAAGAGAACAAATCCTCCCATTCCCGCGAACGGAAGCCCGAAAAAAAACAACAGACAGCCGCCAATAAACCGGCCGGCAGGTCCCGCCTCTTTCTTTTTGGTCATTCACCTGGTCCCGTTGCACGATTTCATTAAAGCCAATGAACGACGGCCTACACAGTCAACCCCGTTGAGTTCACAAAAGGTACGTCCGGCACCCTCATGTTATTCAGGCAACGAAACGGAATGGCATCCTCCTCAACTGTCCGTTCGGTCAGTTGGCGGGTGGGGTCAGCCGCCCGACAATGTATCTCGCTCGATACAATACAAAGGAAGATACAACTCAAATGTATGAACACTCATCAAGTCGCCTGGCTCGCCGGGTGGTCATGACTGGCTGTGGCCTGCTGGCCATTCCGGTCCTGACAATCGCACAACCGACAACCGTGTCATATCAGGGGTATTTGGAGGAGGGAGGGGCACCTGCCGAAGGAGTCCACGATTTCGAGTTTCGGCTGTTTGACGCCGACAACGCCGGAGGACAGGTGGGAGATCCTTTCGTTGCCGATGACCTTCAGGTGAGCGACGGGCTTTTCTCCACGTCTCTCGATTTCGGCCCCGGCGCGTTCGAAGAATCGCCACGGTTTCTTGAGATAGGAGTTCGGGCCGGAGACAGTGTTGGAGCCTTTTCTGTTCTTAACGGCCGCGTTGAGTTTCAAAGCGTTCCCTTCAGCCAGACCGCAAACTACGCAACAGCTGCCGGTAAAGCGGCCACTGCTCAGACCGCAGCCGTTGCGGAAGACTCCGACGCCCTGCAGGGGATGGTTCCCGCGGATTTTGCCGCGGCGGACCACAGACACTCACAGCTGGCAACACCGGACGGCACAAACGAGGACGCCGTAAGTGTCGACAACGCTTCCAACATCCTGTTGGAGGGAGATATCGTTCTGGGAGACGGAGATCGCTTGTCCAGTGTCCCCGGCGGTATATTGAGGTTTGAGTCGGACGGGCTTGAAGAGAGCATCGAGTTGCAGGTTAACCCCATGGGATCATTTATTCAGGGGGGAGGAGACGGCAGCACCCCTTTCGGCATCTTCTCAAGGGAGGGGACCGAAGACGAACCGGATGGAACGGCATTGTTTCTCCTCTCAGGGAACGGCAGCGACGACGATGGTGGTGGCAAAGGAGGGGAAATTTTAATTCAGGCCGGTGACGGGCAGGGCGAGGATCCAAGAAGGGGTGGTGACATTCGATTGATACCCGGTTTTGGCAGTGCCGGGGGGGACAGGGGCGTTGTGAGCCTGGACGGTCCGGTCGACATGGAGAATTGGGTTTTTCTCCATAGTCGCCTGCACGATAGTGAAGGAAATGAGGGGGCGACAGGTCAGTTGCTCTCCAGTACCGGTTCGGGTACGCAATGGATAACCCCACAAATCAAACAGCTTGCCAACTCCGACGGCTCGAACCCTGATTTTGTCAGCACATCATTCAATGCAATGACAGTGGATGGGCAACTCATAGCCAAGAGTCATTTGTTTCTTCAGGATGGGATGGCGCTTCGCAACACTTCGCCCGTGAATCTCTACATTGATACGCCTGAAAACGATGCGCAGTTTCGGTTGTTGTTGAATGACGACGTTTATTTACTGGCAGATGTTGTTCCCGGGAATTTCTTTGAGATCCGGCCGGAGCTGGTGCCCGCTTCGAACAATGGTATAACTCTTCGTTTGAAGGGGGGGGCAGCCGCCGCGGGAGGAACGGGAGCCAACGGAGGAAATGTTCAGATTTTCGGAGGCGACGCAAAAACGCCGGGAGATCATCATGGCGGCGACATTAGTCTCTTTCCGGGAGACGGCGTTGGAACCGGAACGGACGGAATCGTTTACATCGCGAGCAACCTGGGTGTTTTCGATTCAAACCCCCTGCACCCGATCGAAGTTGGAACCAACGGCACAAATGGTAACGGTGCTCATGTTACCGTGGGCGGAATCTGGACGAACGGATCTGATCGGAACTCCAAAACCGATGTTGAAGAGGTTGATGGTGCCGAGGTTTTGCGCAAGGTGGCGGAGCTTCCTGTCACGTCGTGGCGATACAGCTCTGAAGACGAGGACGTTCGTCACATCGGCCCCATGGCCCAGGACTTCATGGAGGCATTCGGTCTCGGAGAATCGGAGAAGCATATCGGAACCGTGGATATCGATGGTGTTGCTCTCGTCGCGATCCAGGAACTGCACGCCGAACTCCTGAAGCTCCGTAGTCAAAACGAGGAACTCCGTTCCCGTGTTTCCGCTCTGGAGGAAGGAAGATGAAACGCCGGTTTGCCGCATCCGCGGCCGCACTTTTTCTGTCGTGTGCCATTCCGGTAACAGCCGGTGCTCCCGGAGGTTCATCCGTTTTGGTGCGCTCAACGATGGAAGCCGGTGGTGGTATTTCCGGAAGTGAAAATCAGAGTCTCTACTCCAGTCTTTGTCAGCCGGCTGTTGAGCACTCCGCGCCTTCCGGCAATGGTGAGCATGAGTTGAGAAGCGGATTTCTCGCCGGAGTGCCACGCCGGATCGTGGTAACAGACGTCTGGGCGATTCGCTAGAGCGGCTTGTTTCGCAAAAAGCGGGAAAAACCCGACCAGGCGACTCCCTCCCAATGCGGATGGGAGTCGCTTGGCGCTTAATCTCATTTCCGGAGCGGCAGGTTGGCGGCAAAAACACAACTCGGCTCTTGACCGCAGCGCATCATCTCGAATCCTGGATTTGGCAGGCCATTCCTGCCTCATCGCCGTTCCGTGGAGTCCAGGATGCCATACGTCAACATCCAGATCACCAAAGGTGCAAGTCGCGGGCAGAAGTCAGAGCTTGTGCGCGACGTGACGGATTCCCTGGTGCGAGTGCTCGAAAAGAAACCGGAGCACATTCACGTCGTGATTCAGGAGATTGACGAAGAGAACTGGGGGTTTTCCGGAAAACTGACGGACGACTGGAAGAAGATGCAGGGCGAGGGATCATGAGTGCACGGGAAGGCGAGCGTGTTCTCTGTCGGACGCCTGCGCCTGGCAAAAAACCCACACGTATCCTGCGTTGGAAGTACGAGGTTGTGCGCCGTGCAATTCTTGCCAGCCTGCCGGAGTCCGAACCGGGCCTGCCCTTCAAGGATCTTTCGAGGTTTGTTGGGAGACAGCTTTCTCAACAGGAACAGGACGAACTCGGCTCTATTGGCTGGTATACGACGACCGTTAAGCTCGATATGGAGACCCGCGGTGAAATCAAACGCATCGGAAAATCTTCCCCACAGCGTTTGATTCGCCTGGTGCATGAATAACTGTCCGGCTCGCAAGCAAGGCGCGGTCGACTCCTGCACTCCTACTGGATGGCACCAACTGTATTCGCAAGGTCCGCCACCGTTTTGACACCAATGGTTCTGGCCTGTTGAACTTCATTGCCGGAGCGGTCGTAGAAAACCCAGGTCGGAACGCGATAGATACCAAGCTGCTGAGAGAGCTGCGGGTAATTTCTTGTTTCAATCCATGCCCATGCCGCACTCGGGAGAACCTGCTGAAACTCCGGGACCTGCAGGAATCCGTTTTGCTCGATGCAGGGCTGGGCTGATTCCAGATTGAAGTAGAGCACGAGAGGTTTGTTCTGCTGATCGGCCTCCGTTCTCGCATCAGCATAGGTCTTGAAGCCGGGTATGGCGCCTGTAGAGAGAGTGGATGCTGTGGTATAAGTCAGTGTCGTCCTGTTTTGTTGTCCGGACGTTGGGGCTGGAAACGCGGCCACGGTGTTTTGGTGAGCACGTTGGGCGGCAAGCCATGCTTTTTCCGCGGCATCACGCGCGGGCCCGCCAAGCTTGAAAAAGAAATAGTCGCGCAGCAGCGGTTTTTGAATGCCAGGTCTGCCACCACCAAAGTAAATAGTGCCTCGCCGGTAATCCGGTGCCGCTGCATGGTAGGTCTTGTTGGGAACAAGACCCGGGCGGCGAACCCATTCGCTCACTCCCAGTGGAGTCACGGCGGCATACCAGAGATCGCTGCTTTGTACGGCGTTCGTATAGCGGGGAGAAAAAGACATCAGGTAACTGCCGACAACCGAACTCGATGCTCCGTAGATCCCGACCGGCAACGACCGGGACTCACGGCGCCAGTTTCCAAGTTTGCCGGATCCGAGGATGGCGGCTGAAAACA
>JANQSL010000202.1 GCA_028284075.1 Candidatus Sumerlaeia bacterium
AGAGCGGCTGAAGGGGAGTATCGGCAGGCGCTCAAGGGTCTTTGAAATGCAATCGGGCGGACCATGCCGGCCCGCCCATAGCGTGTTTTTCGATGGTTGAGCCGAGCCTTAGACGCTGGCTTCGATCTCCGCCAGGATTCGCAGCATGTCGTCGATTATTTCATCCATAACACGCTCGTCACCCATTTCAACAGCCTTGCGGAGTTCATCCGTGCGGCGTTGAAGATCAACGGACTGCGGATGATCCGGCGCCGCACCCAGAGTGGCTTCCGCACGCTCGATCATATTGCGTGCTTCCTCATTGCGCGTATCGTTGATCTTGCTGCGCAGGACCTTGGCGACACGTTCCTTTGCTTCCTTGATCATACGGTTCTTGTCCGCTTCCGTGAGACGCTCGTCCGTGGCGTTGATCACGACCTTCTTCGAAACACCCGTTGCCAGATCTTCCGCGGAGACTTCAAGAATGCGGTCGACGTTCAACTTGAAGGTCACCTCGATGCGCGGAACACCTTTCGGTGCCGGAGTAATGCCTTCGATGCGGAGCAGATCGAGGAACGTGTTTTCCGAAGCGGTGGTGTCCTCGCCTTCGTAAATCGGGAATGAGATGGCTTCCTGAAAATCCCGGGTTGTGGTGAAGATGTCTTTCCCTTCGGTGGGGTAGGTGCTGTTGCGCTCGATAACAGGGCTGAACTGGTCTCCCTGCAGTCCGACACCAAGAGAGAATGGCGTCATGTGAATAATGACAGGCTTCTCCATCTGGTACTTGGTGGCAAGGTCTTCACCCAGGCCGTCCAGCGGAGCGAGCACCAGCGTCTGCACGGCGGCACCCATTGAAACCACCTCTTCCGGTGAGATGTCCTTCGACGGATTCTTGTCCATCGTTTCACGGACAACCTTTTGCACGGCCGGGATACGCGTACAGCCGCCGACGAGGAGAATCGTGTTGATTTCCTCTTTTGAGAGTCCGGCGTCCTGAAGAGCCTTGTTCATGGGCTGAACAGTGGCCTGGACGAGGTCTTTGGTCATTTCCTCGAATTGGTCGCGGGTCAGTGTGATGTCGAGAGTCAACGGACCCTTTTCCGTCATCGTGATGGCTTCGACGAGGATGTGGGTTTCCTTCAGCTCGGAAAGTTCGATCTTCGCTTCCTCCGCGGCTTCACGGAGACGCTGCATCGCGATGGGATCCTGCGAGAGGTCGACCTCGTGCTTTTCCTTGAAGTCGGAAACTAGGAACTCGGAAATGCGGGAGTCGAAATCGTCACCGCCAAGGTTTGTATTTCCCGAGATGGCAAGAACCTGGAAGACACCGCTTATGATTTCAATGATCGAGACGTCGTACGTGCCGCCGCCCAAATCGTAGACCATGATCTTTTGATCTTCGCCCCGCTCAAGGCCGTAGGCAAGAGCTGCAGCAGTGGGCTCATCAATGACACGGCGAACCTTGAATCCGGCGATCTCGCCGGCGTCCTTCGTCGCGGACCGCTGCGTGTCCGTAAAGTATGCGGGCACGGTGACGACAGCTTCCGAAATGGGTTCGCCGTAGTAATCCTCCGCATCCGCTTTCAGCTTTTGGAGAATCATCCCCGAGATTTCCTGCGGAGTGTACTCTTTGCCCTCCACTGTCACACGGTGGCTGGTTCCCATCTGGCGCTTGATGGAGAAAATGGTACGGCCAACATTCATGATCGCGCCGCGCTTTGCCTTCTTGCCAACCAGCACGTCGCCCGATTTTGAAAAGCCCACAACAGAGGGCGTGATGCGCTCTCCCAGGCTGTTGGGGACGACAAACGGACCGTTTTTCTCCATGACGGCCATGACGGAGTTGGTCGTTCCGAGGTCGATACCGAGAATGCGTGACATGGTTCTGTAGCCTTTCGCCTTCTATCAGGAATGGCCCGCGCCTGTCCGGCCACCACCCTTGAGTTTGGTCAATCCCACCCGTTATTCCCTGTAAAGCACTCGGACAATAAAATCCCCGTTTCGGGGTTGCAACCACTAGGTGAACGTGCACGGAGAATTCACCCCGCCGGATTTAAAGCCCATATCCCGATTTCCACGTTATCGTCTCATCCTCAGGTCATTGAAAGCCTTCCTTGCGGCCTTGTGCTTCGGATCGATGGAGAGTACCTGTTCGTAGGCCTGCATGGCCGACCGAACGTCCCCCTTCATGTCGTAGGTGGCTCCGATTTCCATATAAACCTCGGCGCTTTGAACATAGCGCAACAGCTTCTTCAGATGCACAATGGCGGGAGTGAACATGCCCTTGTCACGAAACTGCTTTCCGAGGGTGAGATGCGCCCGTACGATGTTTTCCTTGGTCGCGGGGTTCTTGGGATCAATGCCGAGGCTCTTGTTCCATGTGGCGAACCCCTGATCCACACGGCCCGTATTCACAAAGGCCCACCCCAGGAGATTCAGCACCTCAACGTTTCGCATATGTTTCTTGTGAAGATCCTCAAGCTCCTTGATGGCCTCAGGATATTTGCGCTCTTCCATCAGTGAATTGGCAATATGGAACTGTGCATCGAAGTCGTTCGGCTTGAGTTCCAGCACTTCACGATAGCGATTGATCGCCTGGCTCTTCTCTTCAGGCGACGTGCTTGCGTTGAACTGACCACCGTGGTAGCGATGAGCCTCAACGATGCACTCCCGCAGGTACTCATTGTCGTTGTCACTTTTGAGAAGCTTTTTCCAGCGTTCGACCGCTTCCGCCCAGTAGCGCGCGGCCTTTGTTCCCTCACCCGCTTTTTCACATGCGAGCGCCAGATTGTGAACAAGGTCAGCATTGTCCGGGTTCAGTTCCAGCGCCTCCTCCCACAACGAAATGGCTTCATCGTGCAGCGAATGCAGAGCATACGAGAGGCCGAGTTGGATATTGGCGTTTGTGAGGTTTGTTCTGGCACGGACATGGGTCGGATCCATCGAACGGATTTCTTTCCAGTCCGTGATGGCTTCAGCCCACATCTTGCGGCCGGCTGCAACCCACGAGCGCTGCATCAGCAATCGGATCAGTTTGTCCCGAAGCGCCGGGTCGCCCGCCGAGTTCTTGTGGGCGGACATGGCCTGATTGACCTGCGAGTCGGACGGAGCACTGTTTTCATCGACTCGCTCATCACCGGCGAACAGGAACTCGCCGGTGATAACACTGTAGGTGTGGATATCTTCCTTGGCGCGTTTCTTTGGATCCTTGAGCCGGTTATAGGCGTTTTGAACGAGGAGGAAACGATCCGTATGCACTTCGGGGTCGTACTTCTTGACCATCTCCACGAAGGCGAGTTTGATTTCCTGCTCCGTAGCCCCCTTCTGCAATCCCAGGATGGCGTAGGCACTGCGTTCAGCCATGAAGTTTCTCGGCTTCCGGGTCCAACACGAGGCCGGACATTGATTGGTGGTTTTTGTCGTCGCTCACCTGACAGGGCGAGGCCGGGGGCCTGAGCCCAACAATCGAGGAGTGAAGGCGCCCCGAGGCGCTTGCCGCAAGCGAAAAGCCCGACTACTCAAACCAGCGTTTTGTACCTCAAATTTGTAATGTCGAAGATTGAAGAAACTCAACTTCGAGTTTCAACAGGAACGTCTTACCAGCGCTCCGATTTCTTTGCCGGGAAGCCAACGAACCTTCCGGTTTCAACAGTGACTTCCGCCTGGCCGTTCCGGCCTCCGGACAACTCCTTAAGCTCAATGATCCACCATCGATTGTCACCGTGAACGGTATGACGCTGTCCCTGTTTCGTGACGAAACGGTCGATTGTTCCGCTGTGAGCCACCTGAAACTCAGCGGCATCATCTCCCAGGCTGGTGGGGTCATTGGGATAGAGTGTCGCAAGAGTGAAACGCGCACCCTGAAAGTCAAATGACTGTGAGAATCCGACTCGCCGGGTCGTTTTTGTCGCCTCTGACTCTCCAGCTGATGTGGCTTCTCCGTCTTCCGGCTTTTCCCGGGGAATTCCAGGGACAAATGCGTCTTCCGGCGAAACCGACGCGGCGTAAGTCATCATCCGTCCCCGGAGTCCTTTTTCTGTTATCTCAGTAAGGTGCAACTCATGGGTTCCTGCACGCAGGCTTTCTCCTTCGCGAAGAATCGCGTCACGCCGGTTGCCACTCGATGAGAGCGACACAAGTGCACGCCAGCCACCCGCTCGATCTTCAAGCGTGTCAGTACGTACAAGAAGCGACCGTTCTTCCAGCGCACCCCCACTCTCAATCTCAATCTCCTTCGCACCTGTGGCTTCGCTCCATGCTGTCGAGGGACGGGCGATTCGAATACGCGCGAGACCTTCTCCCGGGCGGTCGCCATCATACACATTCTCCGCGACGACAACCATGTCGCCGGCAGGAATGCTGCCGAGTTCCAGGACCGCCACATTGTAAAGAACATCGTTCATAAGCAACGTGACTTCAGCCCGTTCATCATCCGTATCTCCCGGATCGTTGGCGCGGACGCGGTCCAGAGAAACAAACCCGCCATCAAAGAACCGGTGTTCGCCCTCTTTGAGCTCCATGAGTGTCGAGGGATCGATTCTGCCACTTGCCTGTTCAAGCTTCGGCAACCAGTACAACGACAGCAGAGTGTCATCTCCGCGATCGTTTTTTTTGCTGAGTCGGAGCAACAGATCCTTGTGGAGACGCCAGTCACCCGGAGAGGCTGTCTCGCGCATCATGGTGCCGGAATCCTTCACCCCGACAGTGTAGGCATAGTCCCCGTCGTCCCTGATTTCTCCCAGGGTAATGTGCTGATTATGAAAAACGACTGACTGTCCCGCTTCGACGGCAATCTTGGCACCCGGCAGGTCTGGCAAAATATCCGCATTTGACTCGATGCGCGGAGCTTTTCGCCCACAGCCGGTGGAAAGAACGATCAGGCATCCGGCGACGGCCATTCCATGAGTCAGCATGCGCATCGGTCTGTCTCCCGGACCTCGGAGTGGGCTCTGGAGCCGCCCAAAAGGGATTGTTTCCTCGTGCCGGCCCGTGGCACAAGCCCAAGACCAATTCGCGAGGACCGCCTTCCCGCCTTATGTGGCCCCTTCACGCTCGAACAAAAGACGAATACATTCAATTGATTGAGAACCACCTCGAGCGGGGCGAAACCCATCCGCTTCAGGATCTTCTGACTCAGGCCTTTGAGGACTATGACGGCGAAGAGGATTTTGCCGCCTGGCTCGCGGGTGTGGCCCACGGAAGCGAATGCCCGGTTGCCGGTACAATGCTGGCCAGGTTTTTGGAGCGCTATCCTCAGTCGTGGCACCCGATTCAGGTCGACTGGGCGGAAATGCTTCTGCGGGACGGGCGAATTGATGAAGGTTCCAACGAAGCCCGCGCCTGGCTGCATCGGCTTCAGCAAACGGATCTCGCTCACCAGGTCCGCGAAAATGAAATGATTCGTTACGGCGCCTGCCGTGCATTTCTGATTCTCACGGCTATCTACACCGAGATTGCAGCAAGATCCTACAGCACTCGTGTCCTTGAGTATTGCCTCGTAATGGACCTGGACGGTTACTGGCAGCGACGCCTGTCGATGGAATACCAGCGACTCCAGGAAGAGCTTCGCCAGCCAACCCTGGCACGAGCCAACGCGAAGTGGGAGGCGTTTTTCTCATCCGGCGAAGGCAGAGAGGACCTTGTGACCGCCTGCCAGGCGAAAGGTTTCAGCCTTCTCGCGAAACGCATCGATACCCTCGGAGAGAAGTTTCGCCTCGAGCCCGGATTTCGTATGACGGAAGAGGAGATTTTTCAACTTCTCTACCAGACCGACAAGGGCGCTTTCGTCCTTTATTGATCGGCCCCGATTGAAGATCTCCTTTCCCAATCCCGTTGCACTGGCCTTCGGCTCGAATCTTGGTGACCGTTGTGGCATGATCGACGAGGCTGCGCTTCGGCTCGACAGAATTCCCGAGCTGGAATTGACGGCGTTTTCGCGAATGTTTGAAACGCCTCCATGGGGAGACACTGATCAGCCCGACTTCTTCAACGCCGTTGCTTTCGGTTCGACTTCTCTCAACCCGGAGGAACTCCTTCTTCATACTCGAAGAATCGAGCATGATCTTGGCAAACGGGTCATACGGCAATGGGGTCCGCGGTGCATTGACATCGATGTTCTCCACTGCGGCTTTTCACCGTTGAAAACTGACAGCATCGAAATTCCACACCCTCGCGCGCGTGATCGTCCGTTTGTCTATCTTCCGCTTGGCGATTTGCCGGTTCCTGAAGAGTGGCAATTTCTGCTCAACCCGTCGGCCGGGGGCCGAGCCATTGAATCCGTTGCGCGCGTTGCGGATGGAGGGCGGCTCTGGCCTTCCCGGTGTGTCCCGCGCGCCATCTCTGTTGTTACCGGATCCGCCGAAGAAACAGAGAAAACGGGCTTTCAGTTGGGAGCGGTTTCACAAGCCCATGATTTCTTCGCTCTCGACGGGCCACTCGGCGCTGGGAAAACCGCCTTCGTCCACGGACTTGCCCGCGGGCTGGAAATCGACGGACCAATTCAGAGTCCCTCTTATACACTTTGCAGAGACTATCGAACAGGGCGTGTCACCCTTCAACACTGGGATTTCTACCGATTGGAGAGTGAAGACGACCTTGAGTCGACCGGCTTCTTCGACAAGGTTGAGGCAGACGCCGTGGTTGCTGTTGAATGGGCTGGCCGGTTTCCTGGAGATCTGCCGGCTCATCATGTCGGAATTCGAATCGAGCGAGGCGAAATTGCAGACAGACGCATTCTCCACCTGCAGTTCCCGCCGGGCGCTCTCTTGATGCGGCGTTTACTTGGATCGGCGAACGGATCATGATCGTTTTAGGAATCGAAACATGCTCTCCTTCCGGCGGCGCGGCCCTTTTTGATGGCGACCGGGTTCTTGCGGCTCAGTCTGTTCAGTCGTCCCGTGCCCACAGCCGACTGATTCTGCCGGCGATTCGGCGGATGTTGGGAGAGTTCAGCATCAGACCGGCAGACCTTGGGGCGGTAGCCGTGTCCCAGGGTCCGGGCTCCTTTACCGGCGTTCGGGTCGGGCTGACTTTAGGCAAGGCGCTCTGCGAAAATGGCAGTCCTCCTCTTGTTCTTGTTTCCACTCTGCACGCACTCGCCCTGCGATCATACAGTGGCGAGCAGGTTGACTGCGTCGTGCCACTTCTCAATGCCCGGCGAGGGGAGATTTATGGAGCCGTCTATTCCGTTCGGGACGCATTGCTGGGAGAACGCATTCTGGAGGATTTCGTCTGCGCTCCAGCAGACCTCGAAGGAAGAGTAACAGGTCGCGCCCTTGTTTCGGGGGAGGGAGCGAGAGCGTGGCGTAACGAACTGCCGACTTTTTTGCCCGGTGGCTTCATTGAAGCGCGGAAAGGTCGGCTCGATCCCTCAGCCGAGGAAGTCGCGATCATCGGCCACAAGCTCGCGGAGTCGCAACATTTCGTCGATCCCGCAAGAGCGGAACCCGTTTATTTACGACCCGCATCCGTGTCGACTCCCAAACAGAAAGGTGATGCAGGTTAGGTGCTTGCCAGTTTCGGCTTGGCTTTCAGTCACCATGCGGAGAACCTCTCCCAAGGGAGTTCGGGAGCCTGCGAAACCTTGCCATCAAAACAATTGTCAAGAGTTGACGGGTTGGGTTTGTCGCTCCATATTCCTAACGTTACCAAACTGGATGGATTGTACCCACTGGAGCAAGTGCCAGGATGATTGAACGGAAGTACCTGCTGAGCACCGGCGAAGAGGGCGGCGGCGAGGATCAACCCGCAAGCCCTGATGAGGAGCAGTATCTTTCACAGCTCGCGAGTTCCGTTCTCGGGAAGAAACCATTTCCTTACAAGAAGCGCGTCAAAGGTGCCGAGCGCGATCCCGTTGACCCAACCGGTGCCTCTCCGGATTCCATTCAGGTTTCCGGTACGCCAAAGCCGTCCGCCTCTGATATTTCCGCAACCGATCCGGAACGTTCTTCCGCCACGCCTCGTCCTTACTCTTCTCCGCGTCCCACCGCTTCGGCGGGAGTGGCACGGAGCGGGACCTTTGAAGTCGGCACGGTGCTGCTCTTCGATGACAACAGCATCGGGATCTACAAGGACGCGCGTCCGGACAAGGAGTACGAGGTTATTATCATGATGCTTCCGGACGGAAGCGTCATTCCTCAGGGCGTCAACCTTCTGCACTACGAAGTCCGGGCGGTTGGAACACTGCCACCGGAGTTTCTTCTGAGAATTCAGCGTCGCAAGACCTGGGAGCGTGATGAGATTGTTTTTCACCTCTCTGCTTTCGACTATTGCCAGTTCATTCCCCATCCCGCTCCCAACACCATTGAGAAAGGACGTTCAAGTGCCGAGCACAGCTTGAGTGGTGTTGTGCGCAAGCTTCCCACAAATCAGGAAGAGCCCAGACGCATGATCACGGGCAGAGAGTTCACGATCAACTTCGGGCAGCAGGAATGGCATGCCGTTTACTGGGGAGAAGACGATCTGGGAACAGTGATTGCCCACAACACGAACGATACATGGGCACTCATGCACCTGGACCTGCGCCGGTTCAAGGAAAGCCTCGTGCTGGGCGAACTGGTCACTCCCGAAACGATGAAACAGATTCGTGCCGACCTCGGATCCTGACGACAGCCATAACGACTGGCACGACCACCCCATTCGCATCTGTTATCGCGACACGGATCAGATGGGAATGGTGTACTACGGCAATTACTTCACCTTCATGGAGATCGGGCGAGTGGAACTGCTGAGGGCTCGTGGGTGGAGCTACCACGGGATGGAAGCGGACGGAATTCGCATTCCGGTTATTCATGCAAGCTGCGACTACAGAAATCCCGCTCTCTACGACGACCTGATTCGCATACGAACCTTCCTGACCCGTTCAACGCGGGTCAGGCTCGAGTTCGCTTATGAGATTTATTGCGATGAACGTTCACAGCTTCTTGCCACGGGTGAAACAAAACATGTTTTTCTCGATATGGACAATGCAGTAACGCGCATCGGTCGGGATGTTCTGCGGCGAATTGCCGGTCAGGACTGACCGGGAGGAATCTTTGGCGCCTGTTCGGAAGTTTCCGGCTTCGCGCGATTCTTGTCCTGAAATCGCTTTCGAAGGTTTTCCAGTTTCTTTTCGTTCAGCAACTCATCATCCTCGAGCCGGGTGGATGCCAGCTTCGCATGACCCTCCTGATAAGTTTGCTTCATCTTGAGTTGAAGCTGACACTGCGGGAGAGTATGTGTCTTTTCGGTGTCTTGTGGCGGGTGCGTATCAAGTTGTGCACGCACGTTCTTGAGGAGACGCTGAGGCTCGAACGGTTTTGTCAGGTAGAGACTCGCACCCAGCTTGTAGCCGTGGCGTATTTCACCCTGGCTGTTTTTGGCGGAGAGAATGATAACCGGCAATGCCTTGGTAACCGGGTTTCGCTGCAGCATCTCCACAAGCTGGAAACCGGTGATGCGGGGCATCATGACATCGAGGACCAGGAGGTCCGGCTCAAACAATTCAATCAATTCGTAAACTTCCATCGCGTTCGACACCGTCATGACGTCGAAGTCATCCTGGAGAGCCAGTCGAATGACCTCCAGTGTGTCTTCGTTGTCGTCGACAGCGAGAATGCGAGCACGATAGCTCATTGCTATATTCCTCTCGGTGGCACATTTCGGAACCCGCCTGGCGGGACCGCCAGCTCAGTGCAACCTCTCTCCGTGGCTTCAGGAAAGTCAACCAATGACGGCCGCGCGGATTGCCACTAAACCGTAATCCGACCCATCAGCCACAATCCCAGAACAATGATGCCGGCTCCGATTCGATACCAGCCGAAGGGCTCCATTCCCACTCGTTTCAATATCCTGAGAAACCACGCAACGGCAAGCCAGCCCGACACGAAGGAAACGGCAATTCCGACCGTTCCCGGCAGGAGCATGTCCCCTCCGAAAGCGGCCCTGTCCTTCCAAAGGCTGTAAAGAGTGGCTGCACCGAGTGTTGGAAGAGCCAGGAGAAAGGAAAAATCCGCCGCAGTCTGATTGGAGAACCCGCGAAGCTGCGCTCCGACGATGGTCGACATGGAGCGCGACATTCCCGGCCAGAGGGCAAAGCACTGAGCAAAGCCGACAAGGAGGGCATCGGCAGGCTTTACAACATCCACCGCATCGATTCGGGCGGGGCGCCGCTTCATGATTCGTTCTATTGCGATCATGAGAATGCCGCCCACGACAAGCGCCAGCGCCACCGTCAACGGATTAAAGAACAGGCGCTCGATAGTGTCACTCAGCAGAAGCCCCACGACTGCCGCCGGCAGGAACGCGATCAAAAGATTAAGAAGCAGCCGTTGACCGTCCCGGTCGCCCTTGGTGATCCCGCCCAACATTTGAACAACACGGGCACGGTAGTAGATTGCAACGGCAAGCGTTGCACCAAGCTGTATGGTGATCAGGTACGTATCGACACTGTCGGAGAGGTTGAGAAACGACTTGGTGAGAATCAGATGACCTGTGGATGAGACAGGAATGAACTCAGTGAATCCCTCGACGATTCCAAGAATGACGGCGTCCAGAACTGTCATGAACTAGAAACCGAGCCTGACCAGGAAAAGTGTCCAGAGGCTTGCGATGCCGTCGCCCCAACGGATTTTTTTCCCCTCGGCGCGGCCCCGCGGAAAATACGAGATGGGAATTTCAACAATTCTGTATCCCTTGCGGATCAGCTTTGCCGTGAGCTCCACCGTAAAGGCGAACTCGTTATTGCGGATTTTCATACCGGCAAGACAACGGCGCCGAAACACCTGGTAACAGGTTTCGACGTCCGTGAGACGACTGTCGCCAAGCTCCCGATGAAACAGGACTTCGAGCCAGAAATTGACAGCCATGTTCCCCCAGTACTGCAGGAACGTCATGTTTGGCCTGCCTCGCAGAAAACGCGATCCGAAGACCACATCAGCTTCGCCGGACAGGATGGGTTCGATGAGAGCCGGGTAATCGTTGGGATCCAGCTCCAGATCCGCGTCCTGG
>JANQSL010000206.1 GCA_028284075.1 Candidatus Sumerlaeia bacterium
CAGATCGAGATGCTGGAGGGCGATGAGTCCCCTCAGAACCTCGACGCTCGTCAGCGATTTGCACCAGCCCAGATCGAGATGCTGGAGGGCGATGAGTCCCCTCAGTTCCTCGACGCTCGTCAGCGATTCGCACCCGCCCAGATTAAGATGCTGGAGGGCGGTGAGCTCCCTCAGAACCTCGACGCTCGTCAGCGATTCGCACCCGCCCAGATCGAGGTGCTGGAGGGCGGTGAGCTCCCTCAGAACCTCGACGCTCGTCAGCGATCGGCATGCTCCCAGGGTGAGATGGTAGAGACGCGTTAACCTTTCAAGCCGAGAAATGTCCGTGAATGTATTGAGATATCCAGAGTTTGCGCTCCTGCGATATCTCTGTGAATCTGGGTCCAACCACCAGTCGCCAAGATTAAGAAATTCCAGCCAGTCTAGCTCGCCAACTTCCTCCGGGATCTCTCTAAGCCCGAGGTTTCCGAGATCCAAGCTTGTGGAACGATTGGCCTTGGCGTCACGAATGAGTTCACGCGCTCGTTCCAGCCCGTCAAAATCGTCGCCATTACGTTTCTGGTTAGGGGACATGGATTGCTCGGGTAGTGCTAATTATTTGAGTGTGAAAAGATGGGCGCGCAAGAACCGACGATGCAGCTGCTATTGGTGACGTAGATACAGTCAGAGATCACCGTCCAATTCACGGGTCATCATTCTGTCAGGAACCATCGAGCATCTGTTCGCATGCGAGGCCCTGACCCAACCTATGATTTTTGGGTTCCCTTTCTTATCCAGAACGGCAACTCTCTTCTGCTGATTCAAGAATCCCATATCCTTAGTGTTCAAGACCTCAACTATCGATTCAGCGTTTAGCTTGGCTATGTGTTTCGAGTCTTTATCCGGCCGGTTTCTGATATCTGCTTTAGACTCTCTTACGAACCAGATTTCACCCTTCTGCGCCTTTCCGAAGTCTTCGTTGGGGAGCGAGTTCATTTGCTCCTTATCTGCGAACGTGAAGCGCTTCTTTCTCTCAACTGACTTTCCCTCAGGAACCAATCTCTCTATTTCGAGGTCCACAACCCCTGCCGAATTAACCCATGCTGTTTGGTCTCTATGTGGAGGCGAAAGCAGTCTGGCCTTTAGGTATACCCCGTCGCAATCCATGGCGGGCACTACCACTTCAAATGGAAAACCGGGGGGCAAGTGGTCCAACTTGTTCAAGGTTGAATCGCTCTCGCAGTGGGGCGACAATGGGACTAGAATTATCCGTTGCTTCGACCTGAGTATGTCACCTTCCCAGGCATATCTTAACTCTATGAAGTTCTCTAGAGGCGGGCTCTTCCACTCGTGACCAGGTGGCGTGGATGGAGGTTCAACGCCATCATAGAGATCCGCATATGCTGCGATGGTCAGGCAAAACGTTAGCAGTATTGTGAGTGATCTTGATCTTGTGCTCTTACCAGTCTCCTCAGACATGGCTCTCTCCTGGTACAGCCTACTTCTTCGAACCCTTCTTCCCGACCTCAAGAACCTTGGCCTTGTTTTCTCGAAACGTTCTGGTCACCAGCTTTGGCCACATCCATGCGCCGAGTACAACGGCGTGAATCTCCGTTTCACGGAACGGCCATTTGACGATGGGATGAATGCTGGTTGTTGTCGCAGGGACACCCCATACCTGCTGTGGTTTACCTGAAGGACTGCGCACCCACTGAAGCTGTTTGAACGTATACCAGTCCTCTGTCTTGTTGCGCATGATAACCGGCGATCCGTCGGGAAGCCTCGATGGATCGTTCGGTTTAGCAGTGAAAATCCAGCAGCCATCTGAATACGCCGGCGACATGGAATCACCCTCGACAACGAAAACCCAGATCGGTCTGTCAGCGGAAACGAAAGACCAGTACGGAGAATCTGAGCAAAGTTCAGCCACTGTTTCGGTTGAACCAAGCTCTAAAGGTTCGTCGACGTCTGGATCGTAGGAAAGACCCACCGAGCCATCGGAGGCGATTACGCGACCCGCTTTGTAAATACGAGGCCGTGAGAGCTTTCTGGGCGGCGCTGAACGTTGTGTCGGGCCAGTAGAAGAATACGTTGGAAGTGCTCTTCTAAAGTCTCCTCCTACTCTGTGAAGGACTTCCATAGCTATCCTGAGACTCAGGCCCTTCTCGCCATTCAGAAAATACTTCAAGCTGCTGTGTTGGATTCCTAGGGCATCGGCCTTTTCTCGCTCCGTGCGCAGGTGCGGCCTTGATGCCAGAAACTCTAAGGCAAGTTCCCGTATTTCAGCAATGTACGGATCTGACTCCACGTTTGTATCAGTGCCAACCATGGCGTTCATAATCATGAACACTACCGACCCCGTCACGATGAATAATGTTCACAAACGAAAACATTTGGGTTGCGTCACTGTTAATGAACGCATACATCGGCGGCAAATGCGAGGTCGTGAACATGAAGCTGATGACGACAACTCAGATTCGTAAAGAGGCCATTCGTCGTGGATACGCCACTGCTCGGAAGTTGGCAGAGGAAGCTCCTGTCAGCATTGGGACCGCTCATAAAATCCTGACTTCCGATGATGGCGAGGACTGCCTGCATGAGTCCGTTCTCCGAAGGATGACTGAGTTCTTTGAAAAAGTAGGAGTGCCAGTTTAGATGCCTTCTGACCTGGACCTCCTTTCCCGACGCTTCACGTTCAAGGAAGCCGCTGAACGAGTCGGGCTCACCCTCAAGGAACTGACTGAGCGGGCAGAATCGCTTTTTCAAATACCAAAGTCCGGCAGAGGAAAGAAGGAGCCCACTCTCTCGGCTCATCAGATTCAACGAATCAGCGAACAGATTGACGCGGGGATGGTGAAGACAACGGGCAGGATGGAAATCGTGAAGGACATAATTCCAAGGAGACAACGCCACCGTTCCTCTCAGCAAAGTTAACCGCAGGCAAGATCACTCCCGGTGAAAAGAGAACTGGAATTGAACGGCGAAAGTTACGCGATGAGTTTTCAGGAATCGATCAACGGTGCATTGCACGAATTGAAGCGGAACGGAATTCCCGCGCGAGAGATTGCACGTATCGCAAACATTCGTGATCGCTGCCTTTATTCACTGACCGATAACTCGTCTGACACGCTGAACAGTGCGTGTGCATTGATCGTTCGCCTGGCCATTCTCGGGCAGCCCTTGCCGCTGGATATGATGGCCAAAGACGCGGGCTATCTCATTATTCGCAATCCTGAAGCGTCTGTCACCTCTGTTCCGTGCGAAATGATCAAGGCATGTGGTGACTTTCTACGCGAAGCTGCTGACGTAGTCGACGAAGCCGCTAAAGCCGTGGCTGACGGTACAATCACCGATGCCGAACACGAAAAGCTCTGCCGCGAGATCCGTGAAGCTCAGGGCAAACTTGCCGAAGTTGCGCAAATGTCAGCGCGTATGCGCGACGAAGGGAAGACCGCGGCATGATTCGCAGGCTGGTTGCAGCACTATTGGCCGGACTCGCTGGGCATCGCTCCTCGGATGACCAAAACGGGCAGACGGTGACCGTTGCACATCTTCCCGAGAGAAAAGCCAAGCCCGTCATAGTTAGGACAGGGAGGAAGCGGCGCACACCGGAAAACATAACACGCGCAAGATACCGTCGGTCTCGTCGCAAGTCTCTCAAGATCGCCAGAAGCAATAAGAGTATCGCGCGGTTTCGGAAGAGAGCGTACTGCTGATGAACCATCTTGACCAATTACATCGCGCAGCCAGTGCGCAAAAGGAGGTCCGCCATGCTGATCGTCTGACGATCGGATCAGAGACTGAGATGTTTGCCCCGTCGGGTTATGCACGTCCCGGCGGGGCTTGGTTTTCTTCGGCGGGGGACTCTCCGCCGCAGTGAAGCAAGAGCAAGCTTGTCGAAAGGATTGAATAGTGTCGGGTCAGAATAAATCGGGATTTGAGGGACCTGTGGTACTTGAACTCATGGGGCATCGCCGACTCTTCGGCTATCTGTCAGAGGTGGAAGTCGCAGGGTCTTCCTTCCTGCGCATTGATATGCCGACAAATTCGGGCGGTGAACAGGTTACCCAACTCTATTCACCTTCGGCTGTATACGCAATCACACCGACCAGCGATGAAATCGTGCAGTCAATGGCGCCCGCCAACAGCCCGAAACCGGTGTGTCGTTTCGAGTTGCCGTTGGAAGAAAAGACCAGTGATCCCGACTCGGAGGAATTCGTGGAGGATGGCGAAGGACCGTTTTGAAAAAAGAACCGCCGGGGTGGCAGCCCCGACGGTCAACACAGATGGAAAGGTACAAACAATGGAAACCAAGAGCAGTACAGGACCGGAGACGGTCAACCCCGAAATGACACTTCGGGATCTTGTGTCCAATGCCGCCGATGCAAAGTTCCACGGTGAACAGGCACGAAAGATCATGGTGGCAATGGAGTCGGAAGGCACCAGTTCCGAGGATATCGCAAAAGCCAAAGAGCATTTCCGCCACCTGAAACACATCGGGACCGAAGGCCTTCGGAACGTGGAGGCGGTTCTTTCGCAACTGCCACCGCGCCAGAATGTCCGGCGCAACGCGCACGTCGAACCTCTCTTCAGGGAAGCACTGAACACATTTTCAGGAGGAGCACAATGAGGAGACGAGTCCACAGACCGTTCGCCAGAGAGCGCTATTTCGCCGACTCTCCATCGGCAACCGGCATTATCAAACTCGGCTGGAAAGTTCCCGGCAACAAAGGTGACAGGCCGGTTAAACTCCCGGGCTTCCTCGTCTGCTCCGGATCGGTGGATACCGATGGCCGTCAACAGATCGACATGCCTGTCATGAGCAAACTCGGATTCGGAGACCGCGAAGGTGAGAAAGCCGGATCAGGGGAGAAACGACTTCGGAGTATTATCGAAAGACTCTCTCAGAGTCAGAAGTCCGCAAGTTACCCCAGGTTTGGAGAACTTCCGACGGATCTCTATGTTGCTATTGGTTACGATTCGATCCGAAAGGGCGATACTTGGGAATATCCCAATACTTACGTTGAGGAATACTCCCTGTATGACAATTTGGGCCTGAAATGTCAAGGTGATGGTGAATGGGCTCATCGCCGTGAGAAGGACGGTACTCGCAAGAAGATTGTATGCCGTGTCCGCGGGTGCGAACTGGCCGATGGGGAGCAATATTGCCCGTTCTCAGTCGAGAAGAAGTGTCGCCCGCACGGCCGTCTTGTTGTGCGGCTGGCGACCATCAAGGGTGACAAGTATGTTCCGCTTTCAGGTGTGGCGAACGCTTCCTACCGCCTTGATACCGGAAGTGACTACGGACTGTCTGCAATTCTCAGCGAACTGGACCGTGTCTCTGATAAGCTCCGCATTGATCGTCCAGACGGAACGATAACTGCCCCTCTGACCGGACTCGTGGCTACACTTTCAGTTCGTTTGGAGAACAAGCGCTATCGAGTCAAAGAGGGCGAGGGGTCGGTCGCCCGCGTTCCTCAACTCAAACTTGTTTTTGACGAGACTCTCGTTCTTCAGCGGGAACAGCAAATCTACGAACGGGCAGCAGCTACCAATGGCCGCCTCCTCGAATCTGTCCCCGTGGAAGTCGAACGCAAGCAACTCGAAGCAGAAGAGCAACAACCTCCGCGCGTCGATGAGAACGAAGACATTCCGTATGAGGATGGGGAATTTCGGGACGTGACGGAGGAAGAGAACGGAAACCCCGAACTCGGTCACGCTGATTTCGAACTGGAGCCAGCAGAGGAAGAGTCCGAGTACGAACCACCGGAACTGGAAGACGTGGAACTTCCTGACTTGAATCGCGTCAAGGCCGGTGAGCTTTGGGAGCGTTGTCAGGAGATCGCCAGCGATCACAAGTGTTCCCCATCAGAGGTCCTGACCTTCTATGCAAACTTCGGTAAGGGGGGCGTCATGAGTTCTGTTGAAGACTTCTTCCGGTTCGAAAGTGATGACCCGAAGCGCCACGAGAGAGCCATGGATCACCTTTACAAGACTCATGAGCGAGCTTGCTCGAGATGTGAAGAATTCCTTCCGGGGGTAACAGCCTGATGATTTTCGCACACACAGCCGATTGGCACTTGGGCAAGGACATCGATGTTGAGCGCAATCAACTCGCCGCATTCGTGGGGAAATGCGCTGAACTGAGGGTCGAGGTAGTTGTCATCGCCGGTGACATCTTCGAGCGCCCCAACGTTTGCACACCGAAGTACAGCACGGGAGCCGTTCAAACGCTCTTTCTTCAGACCATTCATGAACTCCGGGCGATCAAGATTATCGTGATCGTTGTCCGTGGAAACCATGATTACATGGGTCCGGGTTGCACTGATGCTCTCTGCTGCATCGAAGGTACTGAGGGTGTCCATGTGGTTCGGGAGCCGAATGTAATCAAGTTCCCGGGCAAGCCTGTTCAACTGTTCTGCCTGCCGTGGGAGTATGATGCGGAAGCGGAGCAAATCGTCCGCGAGCAACTGACTCCGGTCGAGGATGGCGAGCACACTGTTCGTATTTTGACCGGTCACATTCAGGTGCTTGGGGCTCTCATGGGAGCCAAGCGCACGAAGGACGAGGACTCAGGACTCGCGCGAGAGTTCTGTATGAGTCGCGAGTTTCTTGATGAGATATCGCCTCTCTTTGCGCGCATCGCGTTCGGCGACTTCCACAAGCGACAGGATCTGACGAACGGAAAGGGCGGCTTTGTTGGCGCGCTCCGGCAACTGACCCACGGCGAGGAAGGCAATCCTGCGGGTTTTGAAATCTTCGATACTGACACGGAAACCGCTGACTGGATCGAACTGGACGCCGCTCCCTACTTCAAGACGATCCAACTCGAAAACGAAGAACCAGTTGAACCCGTCGCCCGCGAACACTGCAGGGGTAGTGTGTCTCTCCGAATCCGCTGCATTGGATACGATCCGACGCCTGAGGATGTCCGCGGTGCGGAAAGACTTGGCGCCAAGGTGGAGGTTCTCTGCGACGTGGAAGAACGCGTCCAGCGCGTGGATGATCTCCCGGAGGGAATCGCAGACGATCATCGGGCGCTAATTCGTCTGTGGTGTGAACAGCAGCTCCAGCCGACTCCTGAACACGAAGTGCAGAACCTTCTCAACCTGTTTGACAGTACATTTGCTGATGAGACTTCCGGGACGGAAGAGCCGGGAAGCGGCGGGGATTCTGACGGTAACGAGGCCGCGTCGGAACCCCGTCGTGAGGAGATTGTGGTGTGAACAAGCTTCCTGATATCTCAGATGCGATGAGTGTGGACGAGCTCAAGTCATTCTTTGAATCAACTGTTGGTATTAATGCAACGGTACCAATGACGATGTCGGAGTTGGCAGATCGCCTAAGTGTTAGTGTCGCCTGTGTAAGTAACGCCTGCCGTTTGCTGAAAGTACAGACAAGGGGACGCGGTCGGCATCTCCTACATGGAACAGCCAAGAAGGTTCGCAATGCTCGAGTAAAGTTGTTTCTGGAGATGAGGGCGGAAGGAGAGACATACGAAGCCATCGGAAAGAAGTTCGGCATTTCAAGACAACGAGTCGAACAATTGGTTTCCGGCCGTGATTTGATGAGGTCGCGACGTCGACGGGAGGGGATGAAGAGATGAATCCGATAGATAAACGCGACTTCTACGCGGGACTTGCAATGCTCGGACTGATCTCTCGCCAGGCTTCGGATGTGTGGGAGAAGGATGATTTTGAGGAAACCTGCTTCAGGCTGGCTGATCGCATGGTTGAAGAATCGAAGCTTCCGCAAATCGAGCGAACGAAACGTAGTGTCGAACGTTTGCAAAGGAACAAGAAATGAAACCTATTTCAACCACACTTCGCGGATTTGGTCCGCATTCAAACACCACCATTGAGTGGGACAATGGAACGCTGGCGCTTGTTGGCGACAATGGTAACGGAAAGACGTTCCTGCTCGAGGGCATTCCCGCCGCATTCTATGGCGAGTTCCCCAGCCGTCCCGGCAGTTTGTATGACTGCGTGACTCAAGGCTACACAGGCAAGGCGGAGATCCTTGCCATCGTGGAGTCAAGAGGGCTCGTATATAAAGCCCATCGTGTCCTGGACATGGGGAAAAAGACTCCGACCCAAGAAGCGACGCTTTACGAGAACGAGAAGGTTATTGCCGGTCCGAAGGTTCGCGACTTTGAGTCCAGGGTTGCCGCGCTGTTCGGTGATGCAAAGACCGCCCTCGCGACATGGTTCTCTCCACAGGGTGGCAAGGGGGACCTCTGCGGTGCTCTTCCGTCCGAGCGTCGGCAGGTGTTCGCAAACCTCCTCAATTTCGATGAACTGGACAATAAGAGCGAGCGATTCAAGAAAGAGGCTATCGAACTCGAAGCCGAGATCAAGGTCCTGGACTCTCAACTTTCCGGGCTCCCTGACCACGCTGCCATCATTGAAGCAAAGCGTGCCGAGTTGGAAGGCGTCCGCAAAGGGCTAGAAGCGAACCGAAGAGAATTGGAGAGTGTCTCATCGGAAATAGAACGCCTTCTTGATGAGCATCAGAAGGTCACGGAGGAGGCCAGGGAACTGCAGTTCGTCGCCTCTGCCGCCGACGCGGCAGAACAGACGAAGGCGAAGTCGGAGCAATCGCTCAGTGTCGCCAGAAGCCGTCTTCAGACCCTTCGGGACCGTGCCGGGAAACTCACTCAATGTCTGGCGGCAGCTGGCAGACTCACCGAACTCAATCAGGAACTGGAGCGTCTTGAAGCCCTGCAGGCGGAGCACCTTCGGTTTAAGGATCACCAGACGCTCTTCGAATCCGCGAATCGTGAAGTTGCGCGGTGCGAGACTGCGCTCCGAAAGGCCCGCAAATTTGCCGACACAATAAAGCCTTCCGATGAGGCAGTATGGATGTCCAGTCGCCTCGAGGACTTCAAGAAGGAAGCGGTGGCCGCAAAGAGCGGAGCATTCAGTATTCAGAAAACGAACTCAGAAAACGACAACCGCCGCGCAACGCTGCAGGCAAAAATCGAACTGACCGCCAGCGAGGTTGAAGCCCTTGAGGGGAAGGCTTCGAAACGCCCGGAAACGCCGTTCGGCGATCAGTGTGCACCGTGTCAACTGCTCAAGGAGTGGGCCAGCATACCCGCCCAGTTGCAGACTAAACGTGACGACAGGGAAGAGCTTGAGCAGCTGCTCGGCGAGGTCCCTCAAAACGTGCCGGTGCCTGACGTTGCTGAAGCGATGGAAAAGGAGAAGAGCGCCGAGCTTGCACAGCAGAAGATAGATGAACACAAGCGAGCATTGAAGGTAGCTGAGGACGCCGAGACAGATCTTGAAAAGGCAAGTGCGGAACTCACTCAAGTTCGCTCCAATGACGTTCCTCAAGTTTCTGATCAGACCTCCGACATTGCCGTTCTGCGTGACAGTATACGAATCGAGCAGAACGCTGCCGCGGGCCTCGAAGCGGCCAAGCAGGCAACGTATGACCTGAATGATCAGGTACTGACGGTTTCCGGGCTTGCTGAGGAACTCGAGGCTGCCACGGTAGATTGCATCGAGAAACAGCAGAGGGCTGCTACCGCACGGGAACAGCTGGCTTCACTTGATCAACGGAAGGCAGAGCTCAAAGCCGATGGAGAGGAGAAGCGCTCGGCAGAGATCAACCTCAAGGAACGGATCGAAGCGGGCGTTGCCAGCGAATCACGTCTTGAAACGGAAATCGAAAACCTCCGTGCTCGAGAACAGGATACCGCCAGCAAACGCAGACTTCTCAAATCAAAGCGTCAGCTGGCCGAGCAGCATCGCACACTCCAAACAATTTTCGGCCGCAGAGGCGTTCAGCCGATCCTGATCGATGCTGCCGCACCGCAGCTGGAAAGCATCGCCGAGAAGATTCTCGAAACACTCACGGACGGGCGGCTCTCGCTCCGGTTCAGCACGCAGGCCGCACGCAAGGCCGGTTACACATCAGAGGATTTCCTGATTCTTGCCCGGGATCACCGCGGCGAACGGGACGTGTCGACGTTCAGTGGGGGAGAGAAGCGAATCCTCCAAACCACGCTTCGCCTCTCAATCATGATATGGGTGGCCAGTTTGCGCGGCCGTCAATCGGACTGCCTGTTTGTTGATGAGGGTTTTGACGCTCTCGATGGTGACAATGCGGACCGTATGGTTGAAGTGCTACGGGATCTCGGACGGCGATTCGGTCTGGTCGTTGCCGTCACTCACGATGAGCACCTTGCAACAAAGATCGGACGGCACATCCGCCTCACAAAATCCATGAGCGGTGTTACCGCCGAAGCGAGTTGGAACTGAAATGAAACGCTTCCTGATCTACGGCATGAGCGGTCATGAAGGTGTCACCCTGCACATCGTGCATTGTATAAGGGAGCATTTCGGTATCGGCGCTTTCATTATGATCTTGGAGGACGGCCCGGCCATGCGTTGGCGTTCTGCCATTCGGAATCTGAGGCGTCATTGTGTAACCATCCACTACGACGGGAATTGGCCTGACGATTTGTCGAACTTCGATATGCGGATCAATACGCGTCCTGACATATACGCTGATGATGTCATATTCCCTGATGAATTCGCGTCCATGGAACGTTTCAAGAATTGCGCGATTGCTCAACGTATTCGAGAGAACTGGTGCGACATGATGCACCTTCGACTAAGTGCAGTCGTGGAACTCGAAAGAGACATTGTGGACCGGATGGAGAGTAACGGCGGAAACCTACATGAGGCACTCAGGGAATCAATTAAATCATTCTATGTCTTTGCAAAGGAGCCATTCAGTTTGATGTCCCCAATCGCAAACTTGCTGGGCAAGTTGGGGGTTGGGAAACGATGAGCAAGTCTTTCGTGAATGTCAAACGGCCAATCCTTCGGTATCACGGTGGGAAGTGGATGCTCGCGCCGTGGATAATCGATCACTTCCCGCCGCATCGCATCTATGTGGAGCCTTTTGGCGGTGCTGCCTCGGTATTACTTAGAAAAGAGAGGTCATACGCGGAGGTATACAACGATCTGGACGGAGAGATATGCAATCTATTCCGAGTCGTGCGCGGTCACGGCGATGAACTTCGTCGACGTCTCCAACTCACGCCATACTCTCGCAGTGAATTCGAAGAAGCCTGGTTTCCTTCAGATGACCCGATTGAGCAGGCGCGCCGCACTATAATTCGGTCACACATGGGATTTGCAAGTGCCGCAGTGACACTCGGCAGATCCCATAATAATACGGTTCGCGGCGGTCTTAGAACCGGGTTCCGAGCCAACTCAAATCGGTCAGGCACAACACCGGCACAGGACTGGCGGAATCTGCCAGGGAACATTGATTCAGTTACCGAAAGGCTTAGCGGAGTTGTCCTCGAGAACCGACAAGCTATAAAAGTCATCAACCAGCATGACAGTGAAGACACACTCTTCTACTGCGATCCACCGTATGTTCAAAGCACAAGAGACGGTGGGGGTGACTACGCGCATGAAATGACTGATGATGATCATCGCGAACTGGCACGTGTGCTGACGGAGGTTCGCGGAATGGTCGTGGTGTCGGGGTATCCTTCAAAACTCTACTGTGAATTGTTCGATGGCTGGCTTACAGTATCCAGACTGGCGCTTGCTGACGGGGCAAGGGAACGGACCGAAGTCATTTGGATGAATAGGGCGGCAGAATCGGCAAGGGTGGACCTATTCTCATGAACTCCCGCGGTGAATTTCTCCGTCATCTGCCAATCGAAAGGCGAAAACAGATCCTTGCCGAGAACGGCGGGGGAGATGAACTTGCTCGCCAGCTGGGAATCCTTCCGGAAAAGACAAAGTCTGATCCAAAGCGAAAGACACGCAGCCGTAGGATATCGTTCGCGGGTATCACGTTCGCTAGCGAAGGAGAGTACAAAGCATTCCTCTATCTACAGGATCGCTATCCAGCCGTCTTTTGTCATCCGAAGATTGCCCTTGGTGATGGCCGTCACATGCAACCCGACTTCATTGTTGTCCATGAAGTCTATAAGGACGGAACTTATCACGCCGAATCTTTGGACTACAAGGGGGAGTGGAGAGGCAAGTCAGGTAACAAACGGGCACACGCGGAGCGAGACTGGAAGGTTCGCGCCTCATGGCTCAAGGATAAGACCGGCATCGTTGTCCGGATCATAACGAATTCAACCCTCAAACTCTTGCAACGCAGCGCTCCTGCCTCATCCTCTGATACTCAGAGCGATTCTCCGGATGTGACGTCCGGGTTTTCCCACCAACAGAACCGCAATGCCAATCCACCTCATGACGTTTGTCATGTCACCGGGACCGCCGTGCCGAAAGGAGGCTGAACGGATCACAGCCATTTTTTGCCCGGCCCTTGAGTGGTCGCGCTAATTCCAAAATCAGGGGGAAGTCAGGGCAGTTCTGGAGAACTGTCCGAAGATCAGGAACCAAGCCGGGAGCCATGACTGGCGGCAACAGTCAGGCTCCCCACACAAAAACACAACCGGCACCAGGTGTCCCTCCGGCCAAAGAGAAAACACCCAGCGCCGATACTCAGGGAACTGAGCGATTCTCTCGCACCTTACACCGGTCCGCCGGGTCAATCGCTCAGTTTCCGCCATACGGGAAACGACGTGAGCAGTTACAGTCTGAGACCATACCAGGTGCGGGCCATTGATCACCTCAATGGTGCAATCTCACAGGGCATCCGCAAACCTCTCATTCACGCACCTACCGGCGCGGGAAAGACCATTATTTCCTGCAAGGGTATCGTTGAGCCCTACGCGGACCGCGGCAGCACGGTCTGGTTTGTTGCTCCCCGCAAGCAACTGATCACTCAGACGTCCAGCAAACTTGATGATATCGGAATTCGTGAACACGGAATCCTTCAGGGCAACCACTGGCGGTTCCGTCGATTTGCCAAAGTCCAGGTGGCCAGTATTCAAACGCTATCCAATCGACACAGGATGCTGAAGCATTCACCGGATGTTATCATTGTTGATGAGTGTCACCATGTAACGGCCGAGAACCAGTTGGGCAAAATCATCGCCGCGTATCCCCACACCATCGTGGTTGGACTCACGGCGACGCCCTGCCGGATGGATGGTCACGGGCTCGGTAATGTGTTCGAGCACATGATCACGGTCGCTTCAATCCGCGAATTAATTGACCAGGGCTATCTGGTTCTTCCGCGTCTCTTTGTAGGCAGGCCATTAGACCTTTCGGCGGTTTCTCACGACCGCAGGCGCGGTGACTACAACCAGAAGCAGTTAGGCAATGCAGTCGACAAGAAGCCGCTGATTGGCAATATCGTCCAGCAATACATTAAGAGTGGCGAAGGCCAGCCCGCCGTCGTGTTCGCCGTCAATGTCGCTCATAGCCATCACATTGTTGAAGAGTTCAGCAAAGCGGAGACCCCTGCGGCTCACATCGATGGCAAGACTCCGGATGCCGAGCGTCAAAGCATTCTGAATGACCTTGAACATGGAAGACTGAAGGTCTGCTCGAGTTGCCAGGTGTTCACCGAAGGATTTGATATGCCCGCCGTTGGGTGTGTGATCTTCGCCCGTCCGACTGAAAGCTTGTCTCTCTATATTCAAATGGCTGGCCGCGGACTCCGACCGAAGAAGGGAATCGCGGAACCCGGCGAATACTGCATTTTTCTCGATCATGCAGGACTAACCCATCAGCACGGCCTCGTTACGCAGGATCGGGAGTGGAAACTTGAGACCGGACTTGGTGACGTAAAGGCACCTTCTACCGGGATCTGCCCATCATGTCAGGTGTCCTATGTCGGTAAACCCATGGTCTGTCCCAATCCTGAATGCAAAGCAGTCCTCCGTAAGGAAGCAGACGAGGGTGAGGGGTTTGAAGTTTATATCCCT
This sequence comes from Candidatus Sumerlaeia bacterium, assembly GCA_028284075.1. Classification (GTDB taxonomy): domain Bacteria; phylum Sumerlaeota; class Sumerlaeia; order SLMS01; family JAHLLQ01; genus JAJFLJ01. Next base: position 13,802 of record JANQSL010000206.1, read on the forward strand.
GAAGGTGATGACACTGAACTTGTCGAGTATTCCGAGGAGCAGCTGCAGGCAGACATTGGGGAGCAACGACGCAAAGCCTTTCAACGATATGCACTCGCAGCGAAGGAAAAGGGGCACAAACCCGTCTCGGTAAACATCATTTTCAAAGGCATGTTCGGCGAGTGGCCGAAGCCCGAGGACATGGCGGGATCGCCGATCAAGGTGATCTGGTCCGGCTCGAAACGACAGTGGGAATTTTATGAATCCTCGGCGCAGACGGAAATGGAGTTTGTGGTATGAAGCGACAGTTCACTAACGAACAATTGGCGGATTGTGCAAAGCGCGAAGCCCGGATGAGGCGCAACGTGTACGCGGGAAGGGTTAGTAAGGGTGCGATGTCTCAATCAGAGGCTGGCCGCCAAATCGCCATGATGGAAGAGATTCAGGCAGTATTTGAAAGCGGCTCCTCCGATCAGCTGGACTTGCTGGACGGCTAGAGTAGGGGTGCGCGCATCCATCAAAAACACGCGCTGTAATTCCAACTTGCATTTGAACATCGACCCGGCGCAGTCCGCTGACCCGGTCCGAATCAGGAAAACCGAACACAAAATGACATGGAACGATCCCCTCAACTCGCAACGGCAGTCAACAACGTGACTCACATGAGCAGCCGTCCGCCGATGCCTCATAATACCGACGCCGAACGGGCCGTGCTCGGCTCCGTCATGATGGACCCTGATGTCATGGAGCCGGTTCGCGCGATCGTGCAGCCGGATGATTTCTTTCAAACGCCCCACATTCATCTTTTCCGCCGCCTGTGCGAACTCCGGGACGAGGGAAAGGCGTTGGATCTCACCGTCATTGCGGAACGTCTCAAGACTATCGGTGAGCTCGAAACATGCGGCGGTACAGTTTACATCGCGCAGCTCGTTGATGCCGTCCTTTCAACCGGTGCCGCGGCGGACAATGCCCGGATTATTGCCGACAAAGCCCAGCTGCGTCGGGCGCACGCCATCCAGCAGAAATTCCTCCGCGGAATTGAACAAGAAGAAGATCCAGCAATACTCCTCTCGCGCACACTCGATGCCATAGAGGCCGAAACCAGACGCTCAGGAGCCCGTCAGGGCACTTTAGCAGCATGGAGCAGTAACATGGTCGAAAACACCGTAGAGCCGAGCCCACCGCTTCCGTACCTGGTGGAAGACCTGATACCGGAAGGCACGCTCTTTATGCTTACCGGCGAGGGCGGTAGCTTGAAAACGCGCGCTCTCGTATCAATGGGCGTTGGTATTGCAAACGGGGATGGTCAGTGGCCCCGGAAAGGTGAAAAGGGCCGCACGTTTCGGATTCCGAACAAGCACAGGGTCATGATCTACAATCACGACTCGCCAACCATCATTCTAAACGAAACCATCGCCTGCGAACTCAGAGGACGTGGTTACGAGAGAGGGGACGATCTCAGCGGTGTCAGCCTGACAGCCTTTTCCTTCCCGAATCCGCCGCTCAATTTTCAGGATACCGCCAGCGTTCTGCGCTTTACCGAGCTCATTAAGTTCCTCGGTTGCAAGCTCTGCATAATCGACAACCTGCAGGTCGTGAAGGGCTCTGCCGACGAAAACGATGCGTCCCAGATGGGTCAGGTTGTAGGAAATATCAGGTCCGTTGTGGAGGAAACGGGGTGTTCCATCGGTCTCATTCACCACAACACGAAGCAGCAAAAGGGACAGTTCGGCGGGAATTTCCGTGGGTCATCGGCCATCCGGGATCTTGTCGATTTCTCCATGACAGTGACCCGGGAACTTGATTCAGACAATATCCTGATTCAGCCCGATAAGCAGCGTTTCGCACCCATCAAGAGCTTCGCGATTGGCTTCAGATACAAAGGAGTTCCCGGCACAAAGCAGCTCTGGAAGACGTGGTTTGAATCAGTCGAGGTTGAAGACGAGCGCTCGGACATTCGCGAATCCATAACAATTTTTGTGCAGGATCATCCCAATTGCAACAAGACGGAACTGGAAAAGGGACTCGGAAAAATACCTGAAAAGAAGCTCCGCAGCACCCTCAAAAGGCTCATCGAGGAAGGCGAAATCGAGGACATTGGACCCGGAAACAAGAGTATCTTACGGGTCCGGGAGGTGGGTCCGTGAGGCTACAAATCGCCCCTCTTTTACTCTCCTCAAAACACCCCCGTTCGGCATCCGGCAATCATTCGGCAGCATTTGGCACCGGACGGGAAACGTTCATTCGGCAGCCCCCCTTACAGAGTGGGGCTGCTGCCGAATGGATTACGCGTTTCCCGGGCGGCCATTCGGCAAAAACCAAGAGACGAAAGAGAGGATGAAAAATGGCAAGGCATGAACTGAGTTTCGACGATGAACAGGATAGTCGGTTGGTCGCTGCTGTGAACGGAAATCGACTGAAGCTGATCAACTACATGGATGATCACGAGTATCGCCGACATTCGGGAATCTATACCCGCAACGCCGAGGAAACTGAGCGAATAATCTCAATGCTCAGAAAATGTGCTGAGGAGCAAAGGGGGAACGAACCCGAGAGCGATGAGGAGCGCAGACACCGGCTTGATGCGGCACGGGAGAGGGTTGAGGAAAAGTGCCGCCGGGACGTGAAAGCATTTCTGATCTCCAACGGACCAACCAAGCGTGCCGACCTCACTAAGGCGCTCGCCCATGCTCACCCGAAGGCCAGGACCAACCGGGCCATTGATAGCCTGAAGGAATCCAGCCTCGTGAGCGAGACCGGTCACGGTGTTGAATGGGGCGGTGTGTAAACACGCACTCACAAATGGGAATTAGTAAACGCAACCAAGCAAACCCAGACAATTCAAAACGCGCGCGAACGGAAAACTGACCATGGCAAAGAGCCGACCACTCAAACCGGCGACCCGGGCTCGCCGAAAAAAGAAGTTCCTCGAGGCCCTCGAAGAAAACGGCGGGTTTGTTACCCAGGCAGCGGAGGCCGCTCAAGTGGCGCGGTCAGTCGTCTATGATTGGAGGAATGAGGATGAGGAGTTCGCCAGGGACTGGGAAGCCGCACAGGATCGTGGGCTCATTGTCCTCGAGGAAGAAGCGTACCGGCGTGGAGTCCGGGGCGTGAAAAAACCGGTCTTTCAACAGGGGAAGCGAGTCGGTCACGTTCAGGAATACTCCGATGCTCTGCTGATCTTCATGCTGAAGGCTCGAGCGCCTGAACGATATCGTGACAACGTTGCCGTGAACGTCTCAGGCAACGTCAACAACCGCCACACGCACGAAATGAAGTTCGACTATTCGAAGTTATCGCAGTCGGAGCTGCGGCAGCTTAGCAACCTGCAGGCTAAAGCATTGCCGCCGGAGGAACGCGCAAAGCTCAGGCTGCCGATGGAGGACCCGCTGGAGCATGAAGCGGAACGAGTGGAATCAAATCCTGAGGAGACCAAATCATGAGTGGGAATATTCGGATTGCGTAACACTGATGATAACCTCCCAATTGATTTTGTAGTCTTGGGTTTCTTAATCCGTTCGAGAGGAGACTAGTGATGGCTGAAGAACTCACAATAGAGGAAATGCGCAAGCTCCCCCTTCGCGCCATCGTCGCCTTTGCAGCTCGTTGTGCGCGGCGCGTGCAGCCCCTCTTCAATGCATGGGGCAATGATGAGGAAATCGTGGCGATTGAGGAAGCGATTGAGGCCGCGGAGCAATACGCAACTGGCGTTGCCGTTCGTTCTGCTATTCGGGCGTCAAAAGCATCTAGTATTGCCTATCGAACACATTCTGCTGCCACTGATGCTGCTGCTGCTGCTGCTGCTGATGCTGCCACCTATTCTGCTTATACAGTTGATGTTGGTTCTTTCGATCCTTCTCATTATGAATATCATAAAGATGCTGCTATTCGTGTTGCTCGCGCTGTGAGCTCTGCCGCTCGGGATGCTTCTGCTGCCTACTATGCCGCTCGTGATGCTGCCTACTATGCCGCTCGTGATGCTGATGCTCGTGATGCTCGTGATGCTCATGATGCTGCTGCTCGTTCTGATTATGAGCGGCTTCATAGTTTGTTCGCAGGAGAAGACTACGCTGTTGTTCCGGAGGACTTCTTTGGACTGCTTTGGTCGGACGGTGAACCTAGGGAGTGGCAGGAGGCGATTGAGAGGATTCGCAAGGCGCGTAGGGGGCACGATATCCTTCAGGCTCATGATAATATTGAGAAGTCGCAGCCAGAGCACCTTGTGTCTGCTATCTTCGACGGTAGCGATGAATGGTCCCAGGATCAGATTGATGCCGCAATAAACTACTTGTCAGTGCTCTACCAGGAACATGGTGGAACGGGTCTGAAGCTGATTGATGAGCCGCAAGGCTACGCCTCGTCCTATGTAAGGGAGAAAGTAACATGACTTTCTCGCGCAGGTATGACAAGGAGGATGTCGAGCAACACACCGCAACTGAAGCACGTCTGGGAGACAACCTCGCAAACGATGATAAGCTCCGCGGAACTCTACCCAAGCTAAAGTCTGAACTCGATACGCGTCCGAAAGGGACTCTTTTTCAAGAAATACTTAATACTGCCACCGAAATCCTAGCAGACTTTTCCCCGGTGAGGTTAGCTACAGGACTTGTTAGAGAGATTGGTAACGCTGGAAAAAAACTCGTCATCGCATGTGGCGAGGCAGTTGCAAACTACCAGAGAGCAAAAGGGGGAAGGGAAATCGACAAAGCTCTAGCTGATCGGATTCGGAAAGGAGTGGATGTTGGGGAAGAAGTAACAAAGCAGCTATCAGTAACGAAGATTGAAGGAAATGTTGAAGCAAAGAGTCCAAAGTTGGTAAGCGCAGAGAAGGCTTTGGAAATACTTGGAATCGAACTCGTTCCAACTATCGATTCGGATGATCGCTTGAATGTGTATTACAAGAACCATGGTAAGGTCGAATTGACCGCAGAACAGAGGAAGGAACTCGGACTGGAAGAAAAGCGGAGCGATGGGGACAGCACGACAGACTAACTCTCAGCCTACTGCAGACATCAACGAAGCACTCGCCGCCCTCGCGCAATCCGACCTGCTCGAGTTCATCCGGCAGACAAAGCCCGATTTCGTCGCAGGATGGTTCCAGAGCGTCATCTGCAAAGCCCTTGAACAGTTTCTTGAGGACGTAAAGGAGAAGCGCTCGCCGCGATATGCGATCTTTGCTCCGCCTCGCCACAGCAAGAGCGAGATGGTTTCCCGCCGGTTCCCCGCTTGGGCGTTCGGTAGGCATCCGGAACTGACAATCATTGGCGCCTCCCACAACGCGACACTTGCGGCAAAGATGAATCGCGACGTCCAACGGGTGATCGATTCGCCCGAGTATCAGGCGATATTTCCCGACACGAAACTCTCCGGCAAGAACGTTCGGTCAGCGTCAGACCAGAACTGGCTGCGCAACACGGAGGAGTTTGAAATTGTCGATAATGAGGGGAGCTACCGGGCTGCAGCCGTGCGGGGCGGCATCTCCGGTTTCGGTGCTGATGCGTTCATCATTGATGACCCGATTCGCAACAAAGCCGATGCGAGCTCAAAGACGGTCCGGGAATCGATCTATGACTGGTACACCAACGATGCACTGACACGGCTCTCTCCCGGCGGCGGAATTCTGCTCATGCACACAAGGTGGCATGAGGATGATCTCGCGGGAAGACTTTTGGAGAAGATGAAGGAGCCGGGATCGGAGCAGTTCAAGGTCTTCAGGTTCCCGGCTCTTGCCGAGAAGGATGAACGCTGGCGAAACAAGGGCGACGCGCTGCACCCGGAGAGGTACAGTCGCAAGGCGCTGCTTCGGATCAAGTCCGCAATGATCCCGCGAGACTTTGAAGCTCTCTATCAGCAGTCCCCGCGCATTGCCGAGGGATCATTTTTCAAAAAGCAGTGGTTTGAAATCGTTGATGCCGTGCCAACAACCGTTCGCCGGTCAGTGCGATATTGGGACCTTGCCGCTACGGTTGAGGCTCCGGGCAAGGACCCGGACTGGACCGTGGGCGTCAAACTCGGAATCACTGATGACCGGACAATTTACTTCCTCGACGTGATCAGATTTCGTGGCAGCCCGAATGCCGTTCGAACGGCGATGAGAAACGGGGCGACGCAAGACGGGTACTCGACAGCGGTCGCATTCGAGCAGGAACCGGGAGCCAGTGGCAAAGCCGATGCGAATGACAAGATTCGTAAGCTACAGGGGTTTCGCGTGAAGGCGGTCAAGTCCGACCGTTCGAAAGAAATTCGAGCCGCGCCCCTTGCGGATCAGGCCGAGGCGGGAAATGTCAAGATCCTGAGAGCGGCTTGGAACGCAGCCTTTATCGATGAGTTGATCGCATTTCCGAACGGGAAACATGATGACCAGGTGGACGCAGCCTCCGGTGCCTTTATTGAAATTACAAACGGGCTTGCATTTGATGATCCATACGGGGGAGAGAGCGTGGCGTCCGACGAGGAACAGCTGTCGGATGTATTATGATCCGGAGCACCGGCATTGAACACACTCACCAACGGGCGACTTATCCACGGTCTGGAAGATGATCAGGGCGAGGGCGATCCACTAGAAGAGTTCGTCACATCTGACGGTCTCACCAGCGAACAGCGAAGGGCAGCGGACGATTCAGCAAGCCGGACCGCTGAAATGGTTTCGCGCTGGATGATGGATGATCCCAGCGCTCTGATGTCCAGTCTCAGCGCAACGGATGTATCGTCAGCAGCGGCACACAACCTCCACTTCGTTCGCGACGTGAGTTACTATGATGCCATTGACGAGGCGATGAGGAAGGACCCGGACATCAAACCGGCCTTTGATCTGGTCGTTGCAATGGCACTCCGCCGCGGCTGGGAACTCCAACCGGCGGACCCGAAAAATGCGAAGGCGATTGAACTTCGGGACATCGTGGAGGAACGCGTCCTTGGCATGCCCTCGAGGTCATTCGATTTCGGGTATGCTGCTGAGATGCTTCCGTTCGGCAGACTGGCACACGGCTTCTCCGTTTGCGAAACGATCTACGAACACGCCGCCGGTCGGTGGGAACCGCAGGCCTGCATTCATTGTCATCCGGGCAAGTTCTCTTTCGATGTGATGGGGGAACTTGCGTTCCTTGACAGACAACAGGGGAAATTCGTTGAAGCGATGCCGGGCAAGTTCGTGTCCATGCAAAAGGGCGGCATGTACGGAAACCCGATGGGCCAAAGCATCGTCGACCAGCTGCAATACGTCTACATGATCAAGAAAGCGGCTTATCTGGCATGGGTACGATACGGCGAGAACTACGGAACGCCAATGGCCAAGGGCAAACTCTCTGCCGATCATGACCGGAATCGCACGAAAGAGTTACTGAACGAACTAAAGAACATGATCAGAAATATCAACGCGGCAAAAGGCGTTGTTCTTCGCCCGGAACAGGAACTGGATTTCACAGACCGTGGTTCTTCGTCCAGCACAACGGGCGGCACGGTGCATGAGCGCATCATCGATCGCATGACGCGCCTAACCTATCGGATCGTGTTTGGCTCCATCCTGCACATCATGGAGGCGGAATTTGGTACTCGAGCGCAGGCGGACACTCACGAGAAAACAGCGGAGATCAAAGTCAAGCCACTGGGAAAATCAACGTCGACGGCCATTCAACGCGACCTGATCAACCCCTACGTGGCGATAAACGAGGGGCAGCAGTTCGTTGAGCTGGCTCCCAAGTTTAGCATCGATACAGACGAGGCGATTGATATCAAGAATGCTATCGAAACGCTTGAGGCTGCTCAGAAGCTGAAAATCCCTTCATCGCGTGCTCAGGCTCGCGCGTGGTTGGACCTGTCTGCTCCGGAGGATGACGAAGATACCATCTTCATCGATACCGGCACAGCTGGCAACGATCCAAAGCAGGACCCGCCGGAGGACGTGGAGACCAGCGAACAAGAAAACGAAGACCCTGCTTTTGAAGAGACCGACAGTGAGCGACGCGAGAAGGCAAACCGTGCGGATCTCTTCCTTGGCAGGATCGCCAAAGCGGCTGCTGCAGAATCTAGGCAACACCTGCGGGATTCCTTCCGTGAGTACATTGGAGACTTGAAGCGCAACACCGCGATTGCAGGAACACTTTCCGAGTCCAATTCGTTGTTCGTCTTTCCCTCCGCGGATATTCAGCCTGTGGCGAGCCTCGCTTTGAAGGCGGCAAACCTGATTGCGGCTGCTGATTTGTTCGATGCCTTTCAGGAATTTGCTCCACCCGATCCTGAGTTCGCCGATCCTCCGGAGGACACACCATCGGCGTTCGCGGATGCTGTGCAATGGATGCTGGACCGCGAGGTCATGACTGTTGACGAAGTCCGGCAGATTGTTTCCGCCGTGGCGTCGATGGGATTCCCAGCAGACGAACGCGAGCTTGAGCGTTTGGTTCGCGACGAGGTTCTTGCGTTGGGGGGAACGGCAAATCCTCAAGTCACACAGCGTATTCAATCCATGGTGGCGGCGGCTGTGGACCAAGGCATTGATGCTGCGGAGTTCTTTGCCGGTGTGGATGAACTCATTGATGCCGGCCTGATGCCCGGCGGGACAGACGCGTACATTGACACGGTTTTCCGAACAGAGACCGGCAACGTGTATCAGCGTCAGCAGGACCTGCTGCTGGCAGACCCGAGAATTCAGGACCACTACTGGGGCGATCAGTTTTTCAATCCAGACGATGAGAACTCCCGGGATACTCACGCGAGAATGGATGGGGTGAAACTCAAGAAGGGTTCCGCTGCGTGGACTGCATCCAAACCCGGTCCGCCTTGGGATTTCAACTGCCGCTGCGTTCGCACGGCGATCATCGTTGGGGACATTGACGCCACGACTGAACAGGAAACGCCAGGTGCCCTGGGAATCGTGACAGCGATTGAGAGGTTTTAGCTTGGGGATCAGAACAAGCGAGCATGATGAACGCACAAGGCGGGACGCAGCGCTTGTTGCCTTGTTCGCTGCGAAGGACTTCGGATCGGGTTTATCCGTCCGTGACATCCGGGAAATCATGGAACAGGAATTCGGCGTTGTTTTCCATTCCGGGGAGGCGATCCGGAAGGCCCGGGAGCGTGCTCAGGCCTCTTTTCGACCGGCAGTTGTGACATCGAAATAGGCTTAACTTTAATAGTCTCAGCGAAATATTTTTTAAAAATGTCACGGGACTTTGATCAGAGCCTTGGATATACCCAGCGTAGACATGGGGTATCCAATGCCAACTGGCTCATCACAGACAGCACCTCCCGCACTCGTCTCCCTCCCTCCGATTGAGGTTTTCCAAGCGGGTGACTTTGGCGCGAAGGGTAAGTATACCACATCTGATCTCTCGCGAATCGCAGGCGCCTATGCGCCCGACAAGCACGAAGCTCCCATCACCACAGACCATGAAAAGTCAGGACCCGCCCATGGTTGGGTGAAGGGTCTCTCGGTCAAAGGCGATAAGCTTTTTGCAGAGACCGAGGTCACCGCGGAGTTTGCGGATGCTATCCGTGAGCGCAGATTTCCAAAGCGCTCAATCGAATTGTATCCTGAGGCAGAGTTCGCCGATGGGCAAACGTACCTCAAGCGTCTGACGTTCCTCGGTGCAAAGATCCCGCACGTCAAAGGCATGCGTGATCCTGAATTTTCCGATGAGTCGGACGCGCACGAAATCAGTTTTGATGAGCCCGAGGGTTGTACCTTCCTGGCGTTCACGGAAGAGCCCGCGCCACCCGCCGGTGCATCACACGATACCATCGTTCGCCAGC
>JANQSL010000207.1 GCA_028284075.1 Candidatus Sumerlaeia bacterium
GAGGGCGGAAGCGTCCCGGATTCCGACCGAAAGGAGCGAGTGCCAAATGTGACCTGAGCGTGCCCTCAGCATGCATTGTCAAATTCTGACATTTTGCAAGTCAGACGATTTCAGCGATTTTTGAAACAAGCGAACCTGCTTTGGGAGCAGGGGGTCCCGAGTTCGAGTCTCGGCAGGGGTTCGCGCGCCTGGCAAGGGCTTGAAAACCAAGGGTTTGGGTTGCGGCGTTTCCGTCATGACGATATTGATTCACGATTAAGACAAGGGTTCGCGCTTTTGTTGCGAGAGACGAACCCCGTCTATCAAAGTCCTTCTGCTCGCAGACCGGGCGCACATCGAAACCGGACAAAAGGAATGAGTGGAAGCAGGGCGACAAAGCACTATGCTCATACGCGGAAGGACCACTCGGAGCCCGATTGGGAACCGCTTGAGAAGCATCTTCGAGAAGTCTCCGAGTTGGCGGGTTACTTTACGAATGCATTCGGTTCGAAAGAATGGGGGGAGCTTGCAGGGCTTTGGCACGATTTGGGGAAGTACCATTCTCGTTTCCAGGCCCGCCTTCGCAACGAGACAATTCGTCAGCCACACGCCGGAGCAGGTGCCGCATTAGCGGCGGAACGGGACAGTCTCGACTATGGCCGGCAACATTCTCCTTTGGCCTACGTGATCGCCGGTCATCACGCGGGACTGGCAAATGGAGTCGAGTCCGGCGAGGGCTTTCCAATGCCCCTTCGAGAGCGGCTCCGGCAAGCACGCGAAAATGAGCTGGCGAATTCGTTGCCAAGCGCCCCGGAGAGTATCGCGAACAAAACGGTTCCCAGGCTGCCTGACTGGCTTTTTACGGACAGGTCGAGCCGGGAGACTGTGAAGTTTCGTCTCGAAATGTGGACGCGATTTTTGTTTTCGGCGCTCGTGGATGCTGACCGGCTGGCAACGGAGTCGTTTTGCAACCCGGACAAGGCGATCTGGCGCGGAGGTTCCTATGATAAAATCCCGGTTCTGCGAGCCAGACTGGAGGCGCGGCTTTCTGAACTCGAAGACGGTTTGACTGACGAGCAGCGTGCTCGTCCCATTAACAAGTCTCGCAGTGCAATTTCCAGCGCTTGCGCACGAACTGCCAAAAAAACGCCAGGCCTGTTTTCCCTGACTGTTCCGACGGGAGGCGGCAAGACCCTGGCAGCCATGCGCTTCGCACTCGGCCATGCAGAGCGGCACGATCTGCGGCGTGTCATCGTCGTGATTCCGTTCACGAGCATCATTGAGCAAAACGCGGCGCGTTATGCCGAGGTGCTCGGTCACGAAAACGTCATCGAACATCACAGTAATCTGGATCCGCAGAGGAGTCGTGATGCCATCGGCGAAGAGTTGACGACGCGGCACGAATTGGCGGCGGAGAACTGGGAGGCGCCGATTATCGTCACCACAACGGTGCAGTTTTTCGAGTCTCTTTTCACGAACCGTCCGTCTCGCGCGCGCAAGCTGCACAACATCGCCCGCAGTGTTGTTATTCTGGACGAGGTGCAGTCGCTGCCGGTGGAGTACCTGCTGACGATTCTCGATGGTTTGAAACAGCTCAGCGGACACTACGGTTGTTCCATCGTTCTTTCGACGGCCACTCCTCCGGCTCTGAAGAGGCGCCACAGTCTTCCGCAGGGTCTGACCGGTGTGCGCGAGATCGTGGACGATCCCTGTGCGCTTGCGGAAACTCTGCGGCGTGTCACTTACGAATGGCCGAATGTCGACGATCCGCCGGCAGAGTGGCCGACACTGGCGGAAGAACTTGCGCGCGAACGCCAGGTGCTCGCTGTCGTTCACCGGCGCGCTGACGCACGTGAACTGGCAGAGCTCCTGACTGTCCGGACTGACAATGAAAGCGTGTTCCATCTTTCCACTCTGATGTGCCCGGCTCATCGAACAGCGGTATTGGATTATGTTCGTGCGGCACTGAAGGACGGGCGTCTCTGCCGTCTTGTATCAACGCAGCTCATCGAGGCCGGTGTGGATGTCGATTTTCCCGTCGTCTACCGGGCGCTTGCCGGTTTGGACGCGGTCGTGCAGGCGGCGGGGCGATGCAATCGCGAGGGCCGGTCCGTGAAAGGCCGTGTTGTCGTTTTCCGCGCACCGACGCAGCCGCCTCCCGGCGCGTTGAAACGCGGTTTCGATACCGCCGTTACGATGTTGAGAGATGAGGACGGGCTGGACGCCGACGATCCGGAGACGCAGGAGCGTTACTTCCGGCAAGTCTACATGACGGACAAAGATACGAAAAACATTCAGCGAGAGCGCCTTCAGTGGAACTTCGCCACGGTTGGGCGGGATTTCCGGCTGATCGAGGACGGCTTCACGCATCCGGTGATCATCCCTTGGGATGAAGGTGCCGCACGTCTGGAAAAACTGAAACGCGCTCTGGAATACGGCCATGCGAGTCGAGACGATTTCCGGGCTCTTCAGCCGTATACGGTCAGTGTTTATGAAAAGTCGTTCATGACAGCCCTCGAAAGCGGAGCCCTGGAGGAGGTTGTCGAGGGGCTGCACGCACTGAAAACAAGTCACATGAACCACTATAAAGAGAAGCACGGACTGGTGATTGGAGACGATATCGTCGTGGCGGATGCCGCCTCGACGATTCTTTAGGGCATATGAAACCAATGCAAGGAGGATTGAAGTTATGAAACAGGGGCAAGGTCGCACATTGCGACTGCGCGCGAAGGGGCCTTTGGCCTGTTTTACGCGCCCCGAACTCAAGGTGGAGCGCGTTTCCTATCCCGTCATGACGCCGTCGGCGGCTCGCGGGCTCCTGGAAGCGGTGCTCTGGAAACCCGCCATCGTCTGGCGAATTGAACGCATTCGCGTTCTCAACGTGATCGCTTTCACGTCCTTCCGTCGAAACGAGGTGGCGAGTCGCGTGCCCACCTTCCACAAGACTCCGCCCGCAACCTACTTCGCCGACGAGGACCGTCAGCAACGAAACACCGTCGCTCTTGCGAACGTGGACTACATTGTCGAGGCGCACTTCGAAATGACCGATCGTGCCGGTTCGGACGACAACGTGGCGAAGTTCGAGGAAATGTTCGAGCGTCGCGTTGCGAAGGGTCAGCATTTCCATCAGCCGTATTTTGGCTGCCGGGAGTTTGTCGCCGACATCGAGCCGCCGGCCGGTGACGAGCGGCCCATTGACGAATCGCGCGATCTTGGGCTGATGCTGCACGATATCGAGTTTGGCAGGAATGGGAAGAACGTTCCGCGCTTTTTTTCCGCCCGCCTCGAAAAGGGGATTCTCGACGTTCCAGTCTGGAATTCGGGAGGCGTGTCATGATTCTGCAGGCCTTGCACGATCTGGCCATGAGCGACGATCTGATCGGCGATCCGGACTTCGAGCCGAAGCCGATTCGATGGGTCATCCACATCGGCAAGGGTGGTAAATTTCTCGGATTTCAGGACACGAGCCACGTTCCCTCTGAAGAAGAAGGAAAGAAGTCGAAAAAGAAACCAAAGCCTGTACCCGCGGTCTTTGAAGTGCCTCTGGATGCAGGACTGAATTCACGGACGTCCGGTGTCTACGCGGGGCCTCTTTTCGACAAGGCCGGTTATGTTTTCGGCCACACCGTTAACGAAAAGGATCGGACGGCGAAAAACCTGGCTCGTGCAGAAAAACAGCGCGAAGCGTTTCGAGAGCGCGCTTGTGCCATTCTCGATGCGACGCAGGATGAGGGCGTTGCCGCGGTCGTGGCTTTTCTCGACGCGGTGGCAGCCGGAGAAATACCCGCCCTGCCGGAGGACTGCGGACCGGGCGATCTGTTCGGGTTCATCCATGCACCGGATATCGACATGCTCGTCACCAGCCGCGATTCCGTTCGGGACTGGTGGAAACGGGAACGCACCCGGCCCGTCGACGATGGACCGAAGATGCAGTGTCTTGTCACCGGCAAGGCATTTGCCGATCCGGATTTGTTTCCGAAGATCAAGCGTGTGCCGGGCGTTCAAGGCGACATCTCGCTGGTTTCCTACAACGCGGGTGCCTTCGAATCCTTCGGCCTGGAAAGCAACGAGAACGCTCCTGTTTGCCGTGAGGCGGCGGAAGCCATTGCAACAGCGCTCAATCGTCTGCTCCATCCCGCCTGGCCCGTTCCGGAGCGCGACCCGCCGACATTACCGGCCCGCTCCCTCCGAATCGCCGACGACACGGCCTTTTGTTATTGGTCGAAAGGAGACGGAGCATTCGAGAACATGCTCCAGCCTTTGTTCGACGCCGATCCGTCGGAGGTGAAGGAGGAGGTGTGGAACCGTCTTTGGAGTGGAATACCTCCCGCAGAGAGCGGCGTGGACCTGACGCCTTTCTACGGTCTTGTTATCACGGGCCAGACGGGTCGCGCCATTTTGCGGGACTGGTTCGAGACAACGCTCGACAAGGCGCAGCGCAGTGTGGCGCGGCACTTCCGTGATCTAAAAATCGTGCGCAACGCACCGTGGAAGAAAAACGAAAGCCCGCCACCGGCCATTGGCATGCGCACTCTGTTGGAGAGCATCGCCGAACAGGGCGACAGGCGAAACATTCCGTCGGCTCTGGCGGGAGAATTTGTCAGGGCGGCGATGACAGGATGCCTGTACCCCTTCGGTTTGCTGACGCGCGCTGTTCAACGTTCCCGAGCTGAAATCGGTAATGACGACTGGACAGCTCTGCAGCGGCGCGACGCGCGAGCAGCACTCATCAAGGCGATTTACAACCGGATGTACAGTTCATCGAATGCGAACGGCGGCGAATCCCGCCGCGAACCCCCGCCCGAATTCAGAGAGGTTCTCGAAAACATGGATCCCCAAAACCGGAACCCCGGCTATGTTCTCGGCTGCTTGATGGCCGTGCTGGAACGCCTGCAGCAGGAGGCGATCGAGGACGTGAACGCATCAGTCGTGGACAAGTATTTCAGCGGTGCCTCCGCCGCACCGAAGGCGACCTTCGATCGTCTTTTGAAAAACGCGCGTCATCATGCCCGCAAAGCCGAGGGGGGAAAGAACCCCTGGTTTGTCTCTCGCCTTGAAAGGCTGATCGATGAGTTGATCGTGCGCATCAACGTCCGTGTGGAACGGGGACAGCCAGTTGGATTTCCTCTGACGCTTCCCCTGGAGCAGCAGGGACTTTTTGTGATCGGCTATCATCACATGCGCCACTGGCTCTGGATGAACAGGGAAGAACGGGAAGTATGGGAAAATGACCACGATAAAGACGGAGACCTTCCACGAGCCATGATCTGGTCCTCCCGCGACGAATCAGCCAAAGCAACCGTCACAACCACCTGACTTTACATCCCACAAGGACACATGGTTCCATGAGCACACCGATCGCAAATCGATACGACTTCGTTTATCTTTTCGATGTTCAGAATGGAAATCCAAACGGCGACCCGGACGCGGGAAACGCACCGCGCATTGATCCGGAAACGGGTCATGGCTTTGTAAGCGACGTTTGCCTGAAGCGGAAAATCCGCAATTTTATCTGTCTCGCGAAAGGCACAGCGGATGGCAATCCGGACAGCGGCTACGACATCTATGTGAAGGAGAAGGCGGTCCTGAACAATCAGCACGGACGAGCTTATGAAAATCTCGATCTCGATCCGAAAGTCAAGGGAGCGAAACGTGCGGAAAACGTCGACCGTGCGCGCAGATGGATGTGCGAGACATTTTTTGATGTTCGCATGTTCGGCGCGGTGATGTCGACCGATGTGAACTGCGGTCAGGTTCGCGGACCCGTGCAGTTTGCCTTCGCGACCTCTGCGGATCCCATCGTCCCTCTCGAACAGTCCGTGACTCGCATGGCGGTCACGACCGAAAAGGAGGCCGAAAGTCAGTCGGGCGACAACCGAACGATGGGACGTAAAAGCATTGTGCCATACGCTCTTTATCGCGCGCATGGTTTTGTCTCCCCGCAACTGGCTTCGCAGACGGGCTTTTCCGAGGAGGATCTTTCGCTTCTCAAGCAATCGCTGGCCATGATGTTCGAGCACGACCGCTCCGCCGCGCGTGGCCAGATGGCCGCCCAGGCCTGCATTGCCTTCCGGCACGAGAGCGCACTGGGCAACGCTCCGGCCCACAAGCTCTTCGAGCGTGTTACGGTCACAAAGAAAGACGCTGGGAAACCCGCCCGGTCGATTGGTGACTATGACATCGAGATCGACGAAAGTGGTCTGCCGAGCGGAGTAACAGTCGAACGCTGGGTCTGACTTCCGTGCCGTTTGTCGAAGACGACCTCCTCCCGCTTTCGGCGTTGCAGCATTTGCAGTACTGCGAGCGACAGTGCGCCCTGATTCACATCGAGGGTTTGTGGGAGGAGAACGTCTTCACAACGCAGGGCAGGCACTTGCACGAGCGAGCTCATGGCGGAAAGGCGGAGTTGCGCGGCAGCATCCTGACGGTGCGAAGTCTGAGGCTGCGTTCGCTGAGGCTTGGTCTTGTGGGACAGGCGGACGTCGTCGAGTTTCATCGAACCGACGCGAACGGGGTCGAACTCTCGGGCCGGTCCGCCAGGTGGCGGCCCTTTCCCGTGGAGTACAAGCGGGGCAGGCCGAAGCGCGACCGATGCGACGAGGTGCAGTTGTGCGCTCAGGCGTTATGTTTGGAGGAGATGCTCGACACGGCCATCGAGGTGGGGGCACTCTTTTACGGGCAGACACGTCGCCGGTTCGACGTGGCGTTCGACGCCACTCTACGCCATGAGACGGAATCGACGGCGGAGCGCCTGCGAGCACTCGTTACGTCACGCAAAACTCCGTCGGCCGTGTATGAGAAGAAGAAGTGCGAGCGGTGTTCACTGATCGGACTTTGCCGGCCACGACGCACCGGTGCTATGAAATCGGTCGCAAACTGGCTTGAACGGCAGCTTGCGGAGGTGACAGAGCACTAAACGAAACGACGAAATGAAGAAGCTGCTCAATACGCTGTATGTGACGACACAGGGCTCCTGGCTGACGCGTGATGGCGAAAATGTGCTCGTGCGCGTCGAGCGCGAAACAAAGGCGCGGTTTCCAATCCACACGCTTGGCGGCATCGTGTGCTTCGGTGTGGTGAACGCCACTCCTCCCTTGATGCAGCTTTGCGCGGATTCTGGGGTCGCTCTGAGCTTTCTAACAGAGAACGGCCGGTTTATGGCCAGTGTGCATGGCAAAACGCGCGGCAACGTTTTGCTTCGGCGTCAGCAGTACCGGCAGGCGGACGACGAGGAAGGCTGTCTCGCGGTGGCACGTCCCGTCATTGCCGTCAAAATCGCCAACAGCCGGTCTGTACTGATGCGTGCATTGCGGGATCATGGAACGGGAGAAAACGATGACGGATGGGAAGAAGTAGAGCGGGTTTCAGCACGCCTTCAGAAACTCTCGCAGGCTGCGCTGCGGTGTCCGGCTCTTGCAGCGTTGAGGGGAGTCGAAGGCGAAGCGGCCAGTCTGTATTTCTCCGTTTTCGACCGGTTGATCACGGCGCAGAAGGAGGACTTCCGCTTTCGCGAGCGCAACCGCCGTCCGCCACTCGACAACATGAACGCGCTGCTGTCGTTTCTCTACGTGCTGCTGGCACGGGATGTCGCTTCTGCCTGCGAGTCGCACGGGCTGGATCCACGGGTCGGATTTCTTCATCGCGACCGGCCCGGACGCGACAGTCTGGCACTTGACCTGATGGAAGAGCTTCGTCCGCACATGGCCGATCGCATGGCATTGTCTCTCGTCAACCGCCGCCAGGTGTCCGCGTCAGGGTTTCGAAAAACCGAATCGGGAGCAGTAGAGATGACCGAAGAGACGCGCAAGGCAGTGCTCACGGCTTGGCAGGAAAAAAAGCGCGAGGAAATACGCCATGTATTTCTTGAAGAAAAAATCCATCTTGGTCTGATCCCACACTGCCAGGCGCTTCTGCTGGCGCGCCACATTCGAGACGAACTGGACATGTATCCCGCATTCGTCTGGAAGTGAAAAAACATGCTTGTTCTGATTACGTACGATGTCAGCACGGAAGACAAGGCAGGCGCCAGGCGGTTGCGACGCATCGCTCGCATTTGCACGAACAAAGGTCAACGGGTTCAGAAATCCGTCTTCGAGTGTTCGCTCGACTGGTCTCAGTGGCTGGACATGCGGCGTCAACTGGAGGGAGAGATCGATCCGGAAAAGGACAGCCTTCGATTTTACTTCCTTGGCAACAACTGGAAGGGACGCATCGAACACATTGGAGCCAATGCCTCCTATGACCCCGAGGGCCCGTTGATTGTTTAGCGCGAACCCGAAGCAATCATGCCGACTCTCGTTGGTTCGCGCAGCCGATGAACAACTGAATACAGAGAGGTTTACTCACTGAGAACCTTTCGGTCTGCTCTTTGACAGCCGATGGACCCATGGTTCGCGCCAACTCGGCCTTGTACCCCTGCGGGAGTAAGGCGAGAATCATGGCGGTCGCTCCTCTCACGAGGAGCGTGGATTGAAACGATCATACTGCGTCTCCTTGTGTGTCTGTCCGTGTCGCTCCTCTCACGAGGAGCGTGGATTGAAACACCCAGGCCCTTCCGTTGAACACCTCGGCGTGGCGTCGCTCCTCTCACGAGGAGCGTGGATTGAAACACTTCGACCAAAAAGGGCCGTCCGACGATCGACGGTCGCTCCTCTCACGAGGAGCGTGGATTGAAACACCGGTATCGTGTCCGTGATGCAGGACACCTGGGTCGCTCCTCTCACGAGGAGCGTGGATTGAAACCAGGAAGACATGGCAGGCGCTGCCGCGGTCGAATGTCGCTCCTCTCACGAGGAGCGTGGATTGAAACTTTCTCAATCTGCTTGTCCAGTCGCACCTTGCCGGTCGCTCCTCTCACGAGGAGCGTGGATTGAAACACGTCTCGCGCGCGTTTACGATTCACCAGCTGCAAGTCGCTCCTCTCACGAGGAGCGTGGATTGAAACGTTCCGATGCTGGAGTTTCCGGGAACAGTCAGGGTCGCTCCTCTCACGAGGAGCGTGGATTGAAACACTCGCCCACTTGCCCATGCCCTTGATGTCTTTCAGGTCGCTCCTCTCACGAGGAGCGTGGATTGAAACTCTTCCATTCGCCGTGAACCCAGCGGCGAGCCTCGGTCGCTCCTCTCACGAGGAGCGTGGATTGAAACACTGGGCTGCCACGTATACTCTACACGACCCACCGTCGCTCCTCTCACGAGGAGCGTGGATTGAAACATCTTACCCTTGATTCGGGTGAGTACGAACATCGGGTCGCTCCTCTCACGAGGAGCGTGGATTGAAACTATCTCGGCACGCTTGTCGGCCTTGGTGTATCCGGTCGCTCCTCTCACGAGGAGCGTGGATTGAAACTCCATTCAACAGCAAAGAGCGTTTTTCGAAGACCGTCGCTCCTCTCACGAGGAGCGTGGATTGAAACAACGGCTTCGGCGAGCAGACGAGCGCCTTCCTCAGTCGCTCCTCTCACGAGGAGCGTGGATTGAAACTTCTGGGTCATGGCCCATTGCTGGGGGAGGGTTTGTCGCTCCTCTCACGAGGAGCGTGGATTGAAACATCACGGGTGCTTGGCGTGATCTCATTTCATCTGGTCGCTCCTCTCACGAGGAGCGTGGATTGAAACATGACTGGCAGAGTTGTCATGAAGTGGGGCCGCAGGTCGCTCCTCTCACGAGGAGCGTGGATTGAAACATTCTCATGATAAGTGATCCTTTGTCGGGTCGAAGTCGCTCCTCTCACGAGGAGCGTGGATTGAAACTTTGCAATTCTCGCAGCAGTCATCACACTCAAAGTCGCTCCTCTCACGAGGAGCGTGGATTGAAACGGCTGGATTTTGGGATGATTGGTTGGTTTCCTCTGTCGCTCCTCTCACGAGGAGCGTGGATTGAAACCCGGAATATTCGGGTCGTAGGGATCATCATCCTCCGTCGCTCCTCTCACGAGGAGCGTGGATTGAAACTCGGTGGTCCACAAACTTGGTATGCCACAGAGGAGGTCACTTCGTGCATGGCATAGGGTATCTTGGAAAACCTATTACGGCATTACGTGTCCCGCCTCAGGTTAATTAGGATGAGTCGTATGTGCGGTAAGGAAGACTTTATGGATGTGGAGCTTCGTTTCTGTCTCCGAGATCCCATTTTGGAAATTCACGATGCAGCGCGTTACCTGGATGCTGCGGTGTCTGCCCATCTGAATGGAAACGCTGGTCTTGCCGAGGAACTGATCCACGTGGCAGACATGCCAGCCATCAGAGAGTGGACGGAATCCATCTGGGGAGCCAAGAGCCAGTATGTAAAAAAAGCCAATGAGTCGAGTGCATATGAACACTTGGGAACAGAGCGACCTGGAAAAGGCCGAATGCCGAATACCGAACAGAAGCGGGCCCTTCTCGTCCGAGACGGATATCATTGTCGATTCTGCGGCATCCCTGTAATACGGATGGAAGTCCGACAAGCCATCAGGTCAGCCTATCCCAATGCGCTTCCGTGGGGTGCGCGGAATGAAGAGCAACACGCCGCCTTTCAGGCAATGTGGGTTCAGTATGACCATCTTATTCCATATTCGAGAGGCGGGAGTACCAACCTGGAAAACCTGATTATCACCTGTGCGCCCTGCAACTATGGACGGGCTGACAAACTGCTGAATGAGGTTGGTCTGGCCGATCCAAGAGATCGCGATCCGATACGGTCTCAATGGGATGGCCTTGAACGATTCGTTCGACGAAGCTAAAGTTAGAGTTTTGTAGCTGGGAAGAGTGTGATAAGTGTCCCATAAACCGAACGTTCCTGCCGGAGTCGCGGAGTAGTCCTTGATGATGCCGCCGAGTTCCTCGTGACATCCGACTTCGCAAAGCTTCGGCGGACTGTGTCGGATCTCGCCAATGGTCTGGACTTTGAAGTCCTTGTCGAGAACCTTGTCGTCCATCCCGATTCCATTGTGCGGCCGGCGGGTGTTGTAGTGATTCACCCACGCTCGACCGATGTGGTCGAGATGGTTGAGCCCGAAGCAAACGAACTGATTCAGACACTCCCGTTTCAGTGTGTCGATGAAGGCTTGATGGGTCTCAAAATATACCTATCTGTCCAAGATGCAACGAACTTTACTCTTTCTACAAGGATTCGTTTCTGCAACGGGATTTTCAACGCAACGGAGCTGTATTCCCGAGTTTGAATTCGGCAGGTGGTACCGCAAACGGGGGCAGGTCAGAAACCTCACGGACTCAACCTCCTTATCCGCTAATTGCTGGGTGGTGGTCTTGGCCGGGTTGATAACGCTAACCTGGCGAGTCTCTTTCCGTGTTCAAGTATCTCGAATTCAGTCAACTTCGGGTAGCTGCTAATCTCTCTGTTCATTGCAAACCCGCTGTGCAGTTGTAGATCAGGTTGAAACTCCTCTTTCAGAAGGGTACGTCTTCTGGATAGTCGGACAGGCGCCAAACGCAGCACCACGTCCACTTGCTTCTTTGCGGAATCTCTCCTCAGGCTCGACCGCCTGAGTGTCCGGCCTCCCAAGCCAAGGCGTGGCTCAAGATCTCGAAACACGCCGCCAATTTCGGATAAAATATATCCTCTTGATCCGATATAGTCAATAGATTGAGTAGATCACGACTGATAGATGTTTGTTAGGCTGCGACTATACAGTCTCGTTGTGGACGTCTGAGTAGTTCCAATCTCTCACACGAGTCCATCGATGTCTGAGCCGGGAGTGCCGCTTGTAAGGAAGTGAATCTGTCGAATCGAGAATATGTGCCGAACGCGTCCTCAGCGTGCGCTGAGCGTGTTCCCTCGATTTGCAAGATTGGGGTCTTCACCGATCAAACGAAAGGGTTGACACCAAAGATACGATGATTAATTTAATGCTGTTATAAATATTTCGACGGAGCTCCCTCATGCCTCGACAGGCTTTCAGCCGCGTTGCCGCCGCTTCACTGATCTGTGTCCTTCCCTTTGTTTCCCTTGCCGGGACGGAGTCTTTCACCGCCTCCAATGACGTGCTTCTTAATCCGGAAAGAGGCCCGATGAAGCTGATGAGTGTGGATTCTTCCAGCCTGGCGACTCTGGACACGATGCGAGCCAACGGCTACACGATTGCATGGGGACTCATCAATTTGACGGCGACGCAGGACCTCAGCCCTGGAAGCACTCGCCTGACGGAGATTCGCAACTGGCTGCAGCGTGTCCGGAACAACAACATCAAGGCAGTTGTTCGTGTCGTCTATCATCAGGATGCGAGTTTCAACTCACCCAACGAACCGCCGCTGTTGCAGATGCAGGCGCATCTCGACGACCTGCAGCAGACGTTCACGGACTTTGACGAGGTGATCGTCTGCTATCAGATGGGGTGCTTTGGAGCATACGGTGAATGGTTCTACACACCGTTCACGAGTGCCGCGGACCGTAAAACGATCATCGATAAAATGTTCGATGTCATTCCTTCAAATGCCTTTATTCAAGTCCGAACGCCCTATTACAAGGACCAGTACATTGCCGCCGGAGGATCGGCTTCAAGAGCGGTACGTATCGGTTTTTACAACGATTGCTTTATGAGTGGCGATGCCGCACTGGAAGGGTACAATTGCTATCCCTTTGTGAGCGGATGTGGAGGCGAACAGTATTGGAAGGATTACATTGCCACCGATTCAGACGTCGTCCCGGTGGGCGGAGAGACATGCTCTGATGTTCGAAATCAGTGTGCCGCCACAAAGCAGGAGATGGACTATCAGGGATGGAGCTTTATCAACACGGACTGGTGGGCGAACGCGGCGGAGGGATGGAAGACGATCTTTCAGTACTGGGATGAGCAACCGGACTGCGGCTCCGAGATGCGACGGAAGCTGGGATACCGTTTCGAGCTGGTCTCGGCAACGGTACCCGACTCGATTGTAAAAGAGACCCCCTTCAGTGTTTCTTTTACGATTCGCAACACGGGCTATGCACCACTCTATAGTACCCGCTCCGCTCATATCAAGCTTCTGGACAGTGCAAACAATGAGCTGGTTTTCTGGGGAACGGGAGTTGATCCGCGAGCCTGGCTGCCTGACGGAGGAGACTACACGATCAACGCAACGCTCACGGTGCCGTCGTGGGTTCCCGATACCCCATCCGTGAAACTGGCTCTCTGGATTCCTGACGAGGATACTGATCTCAGCACGATCGCGGACTATTCCGTTCGAATCGCAAGCCGGAACGCATCGGGTCAGGACGTCTGGGTACCGGTTTCCGGCGGAGTGAACATTCTTGCTTCGGGAATTCCCTTCGGAGGATCGACACCTCCCGGTCCCTGTGTTGCCATCGACGGGGAATTCCTGGACTGGTCGGGTGTTCAACAGGCGTTTGCCGATCCCGTGGGTGATTCCGGTGCGGCTGTTTCGGATGTCACCAGTGCGTGGGTCGCGAATGACAGTGGCAGTGTTTACCTTCGATTCCAGACGGCCAACTCCACTGATTTTCTCGGGAGCGGATTCAACAACATCTTCATCGACACCGATCAGAATCCGGCAACGGGGTTTGCAATCGCCGGAATCGGTTCCGAGCTGATGATTCAGGCGGGCTCCGGCTACGATCAGAGAGGAGGCGGTTTCAACGAGGGGGCAGTGTCCGGTCTTGCACTGAGTTATTCTCCGACGGGAACCACAACCGATGTCGAAC
>JANQSL010000221.1 GCA_028284075.1 Candidatus Sumerlaeia bacterium
CTCTCCGCACTCGGCTCCGGCGGCTTCCGCATCGATGGCATCGATTCGTTTGATAATTCCGGCCGGAGCGTTTCCGGCGCCGGTGACGTCAACGGTGACGGCCTCGCCGACCTCATCGTCGGAGCACACGGTGCAGACCCCGGAGGCGATTCCTATGCCGGTGAGTCCTATGTCGTTTTCGGCAAGGCCACCAGTGCCGCTGTCGATCTCTCCGCACTCGGCTCCGGCGGCTTCCGCATCGACGGTATTGATGAGAGCGACTATTCGGGCCGGAGCGTTTCCGGCGCCGGTGACGTCAACGGTGACGGCCTCGCGGACCTCCTTGTCGGGGCACCCTATGCGGACCCCGGCGGCGATAATTCTGCCGGTGAGTCCTATGTCGTCTTCAGCCCCTCGACCGCTCCCGCCAGCGCGACGTACATGGCCACGGCACCTGCCGGAAATGCGCCCCGCGTTGCCATCGGCGTCACCGGTGATGGCAGCAACGACGGCACGCCGGACTCCCGCTGCTGGGTCGATTTTGCCGATGGCTCCGCCGTATCGACACAAACCGTGACAATCAATCGCAGCCAGGCGGTCGCCGCATCACCGACGGTTTGGGAAGTCTCGACGGACCGCACCGGATGGACGAGCGCGGAGGTCACCTTCAAGTACACCGACGCCGAAGTCACCGGCCTCACGGAAGCGGACCTCAGACTCTACAAGGCGGATTCCATCGGCGGACCTTACACACTTCAGACGACAACCGTCGATACATCGCTCAACACTGTCAGTGCGACGGTCAGCTCCTTCAGCTTCTTCGCCGTTGGAACCACGCTGGGTCTGCCGGTCGAACTCGATACCTTTGCAGTGGATTAGCACACTGCAGGATCGTTCTCCACAAAACAAAATGCGCGGCAGTCTTTTCACGACTGCCGCGCATTTGTTTTCACATCATTCCGATGACTGATCGTCAGGCTTTGGTACTGGCGGACCGGCGGCTGTATTTACCACGACCGCGGCGCATGTAACCGTAAGCACCGGGTGTCTTGTAGTAGCCGTACTGACCGGAACCGCGATAATTGCGAATCTGGTTGTTGAACACAATTCCCAGCGCGCGAACCTTCATGGCGTTCAGACTCTGAACCGTGCGGCGGAACACGTCGGTTCGCGTTTTGCCAAGGCTCGCCATAAGACACACGCCATCGGTTCGCGTGGCCAGCACATAAGAGTCGGACATTCCGTAGAGCGGCGGCGCGTCCATGATGATGTGGCGATAGCGTTTCCGCAACTCGTCGAGCGTTTCCTTCATCTTGGCGCTTTCGAGCAGCTCGACGGGATTGGGAGCATCGGGGCCGGCGGGGAGAATTTCCAGGTTCGGTGTGTTTTCCGCACCCGCATTGATGATCACTTCGTCGATGGTCTTCTGACCCGTCAAAACGTCCGACAATCCGGGACGCCGCGGAACGGCAAAAACCCGGTGGAGGCTCGGAAGCTTGAGGTCGGAGTCGATAATGAGCGTTTTTTCTCCGAGGCCCGCGAAGGAAATGGCGAGATTGGCGCAGGCGGTTGTCTTTCCTTCGCCCGGCATGGACGACGTGATCATGATGATCTGCGGACTCTTGCCGGCAGTGGAGTACTGAAGTGAGGTTCGTATCAGACGAAAGGATTCCGCTTCGTTGGAATAGGGATCGAACTCGGTAATCAGACGGACACGCGATCTTGCCTTGCCGGGAATCGGGTTCTTGAAAAACCCGCCGAGGTAGGGAATGATCCCCAGGTTCGAAAGCCCGGTCTGAACCTGGACCATCCGAGGGTCTCTCATGGAGCGATCGATGAGATTGAGTCCCATGGCCAGAAGACAACCGAGAAACGCCCCCAGCATTCCATGAACGATGAGACTCCGGCCAACATTGGGTTCAGCCGGAAAGCGGGGCGGAACAGCGTACTCCTCGATCGTGACCTGCTCGGCATCGATATTGGCGGAGACGTTGATCTGATTGGATCCGTTGAGAAGCATCTCGTAGATACCGTTCTTCACTTCGACCGCCCGCTCGCGAAGCCGGTAGTCGATCATGTTCTCGTTGATTTCATCGAGACGCTGTTGGGCGACATTCCGCTCGGCGACCAGTGCTGCACGCTCGTTCTGCCAGACCTGAAGCTGCGCTTCGTAGTTGGTGCCGAAGTTGACAACCTTTTCCTGAATCAGGCTCAGCATCGATCCAATGCGGCGTTCGATCTGAACGACGTCCGGGTGCTCCGGAAGGTTTTCAGCGAGGAGACTGGCCCTTTCAACCTGGAGAGATTCGATGGAGGAACGCAGCGCACTGACTTCCGGATCGCCCTCCAAAAGCAACTCACGCACTTCGGGCGGCGCCTCTTCAAAATTCGTGGACTTTGCGAGGGCAATCTGGTCGTCGAGATCGAAAACACGCTGTTGGAGTTCGCGGGTCCGGGCGATGGTGAGCTCCTGCTCCTGTTCCAGGAACTGAATTTCCGAATCTCCACCGACCTTGAGAAGAGCTCTTTCCGCCTCCCCGAGATTGAACTCGGCTTCGTAAATCTGGTCGACATAGAATTCCTGCGCGTCGCCGTAGGCCTCGCTGCGCTTTTCGACGATGCTGTTGCTGTACTGCTCGGCAAACGCGTTGGCGATGCGAGCGGCTTCCCTCGGCCGCGGGTGGCGCGCCGTGATGTTGATCAGCTTCGTTTCCGGAATTTGCGAAACCCTGACACGCCCGCGAGTGGCGTTGATGCGATTCTGTTCGGCAATTTCCTCGGGCTGCAGATCGATTTTCTTGTAAGGCACGATCGTGTTGCGAAATTCAAAACGCAACGTGCGGTACATCCGCTTCAGAGTCTGAATGGGGGTGGGTGCTTCTTCGCTCTCCTGACGGCGAAGCTCCGCTTCCGTCTGTTCCACGGTTTCCTGAGTTCCGTCGGAACCGAGCGCGTCGATCACCATCCGGGTGACTTCCGGCCCGCGGATCAGCTGCATCTGTGTGTTGAACTCGTCCTGTGCACTGACGGAACGGCCGATCTCTCCGAAATCCACGACGCGATTGACGGTGGGCTCGTAGCGAATCTGTGCGCGCGCAAGGTAGATGGGAGTCGCATTCCGAAGCTGCATGGCGGCGACAATCACAAAGAACAACGTTGTTCCGATCACCCACCAGCGGCGCTGCCAGAGGATGTCCACGAACTGCATGAGTTCCGTGGCGCCATCCTGTTCCTCTTCCTCGGCGGGCGGACCGGCGGAGACCCGTTGAGGCATCTGCCCGGCGATCGGCTCGAATTCCCGTTCGGTCATATCGTCTTTCCGGTCCAATCGAATACCTCTTTAGGGGCCAATGGCGGGCGAATAGGTGTAGTTGGCACCTGCCTTGATGGAGCCACCCACGACCTTGTCAAGGAACTCAAGCAATTCGCCGTGGGGCGTCGAGTAAACGAAAATCTCATCACCGTCGCGAATGGTGAAATCAGGACGTGAATGCCCAAGCATTTCGCGCACGTTCATGAAGTAGGATATATTCTGCCCATCAGGATAGGTTCGAACAACCTCAACTTTCCTGTCTGCCGAGATCCGCATTCCGCCACGCTCCGTGATCGCCTGTGCAACCGTTCGAAGGCTCGGACCCAGAAACGTAATCCCGGGAGTCTGCACACGGCCCTGCATGTTGATGGTACCGGCGGGAATCACGTAGACGATGTCGTTCTGACGAAGTGGAACGTTGTATTCCAGAACTCCGTTGAACAGAAGGTCCTCGATGGGAATGACGATCTCCTCACGGGGAACAATCCGCCCGCCGTCCGTAATGGACTCGACCATTTCCTCAAGCGTCATGTTTGCCGCCTGCTCGGCGGTAAGACGCTCGCGATAGATTTTGAGATAACGTCCGGGAGCGGAACCGCCGGAACGGGCGGCAATGTTCAGACCCCCGGCCTGGAAAATCACGTCCAGAAGCGTGTCACCGAACCGGAACGGATAAGCGCCCGGTGTTCGCACCGCACCAAGGACAGTGACTTTGTTACGTGAGAATTCGCGAATGATCACCAGTGGCTGTGGATCCCGGACATAAGCACTGTAGGCGGCCCGAAGGTCTTCCTGCAACTGTCCCGGCGTCTTTCCATGAATCTGAATTGCGCCAATCAATGGAAGTGTCAGGTAGGGTGAGTCCGTAAGCGTAAACGCAAGGCCTTCGCCCGATGTGCTGGGCTGAAGAATGTCGGACCGGCCCAGCAACTGAATCGACACAATGTCGCCGGGTCCGAGGTAGTAATCCTCCTGGCCGCGAAGCTGAATCTCGGCGGTGGTAATAAGCCGGTCGACCTCTTCGCGATCAACTGAATCGGTGAAATCGATCGGAGGACCGGCAATGTCTACGGGTCTCCGCGAGCCGCAACCCACCACAACGGTCAAGGCCAGAAGAATTCCAAGTCCTGTAATCAGAGCGTTGCGCATTAAGAGACACCTTGTTGGTTACAAATCACCCGCGGCGTTTCGCCCAGGTTGTGACAAAGAGCGCACCGGGGCACAGGAGAATCGCAAGCAAAGTCAGGAAGACGAAGCCGACCATCGGTACGCGGAGAGGAAATTCGACGCCGGAATGCAACGCCGTGCCGATGAGACCCGCCAGAGCGGCACGCATTAAGATCCGCTCGGACCACTCAAAGTGTCTGCGGCGGGCCAGCAGGTCGTTGCGAAACACCCAGACAAACCATGCGCCGAGTGCGAGCATCAGCAGCCCGGCCGGAATTCCGAGTTCGGCGATGACCTGAATGTAATCGTTGTGGGTGTTTACAGATGCCTTCTGGGTGGAGAGGTGGGCGAAACGGCCGAGAGCTCCGCTCGCACCGGAAGGTCCAAGGCCCGTCAAAGGAACTTCCGCGAGCCCCTTGAGAGTGGCGCGCCACATGTCCAAACGGCCGACGTCCCTGATCGTGATCCAGGGCTGATCACTTCCCATACGACCGAGAAAGCCTTCCACAATGTCCGCCGTATCGACGAGAATAATAAGGGCACCGACGGAGATGATGAAGAGAGTTCCCGCAAGAACAAGGTTTCGAGCGAGAAGCCGGCTGTTGCCGCGAAAGTCAAATTCACGGCTCCTCCCCCAGACTTCGATGAGTATCCAGAACGAAAGCGCACCGCCTCCAAGAACAAGGGACGCCCGTGAAAAACTCGTCAACCACGTAACCAGCGCAATGGCTCCGATGCCGAAGAGGATGAGCAACGGGTTGGAACCTCCCGCGATGTCCGCTCCGAGGGAGCGGGATGTTCGGCTCCAGACAACAATGCCGGCAAAGTAGACCGGAAGCACCATCACAATGAGAGCCGCGGTGTGGTTCGGATTAAACAGAACGCCGTTGGTCCGTCCTTCTCCGGTCAGCCAGTCCACAAAACCTATGACGCCTTCGCCGAGCATCACGACGGACAGGATCATGATCAGGTGGATCGTGCGCTTTCGCCGCGTGGCAAGCGTGACCACGCCGAGAAAGAAACAAAGCGAGGCAAAAAGCTGATGCCATGTGTTCATGCCTTGAAGAGGAGAAACAGCGAGAGGAATTCTCGAAGCGAACTCCAGTCCGGTTGCTTCGAAGGTTTCTTCCGCCATCGCCCACGGCGGAACAAGGCCGGTGGTGATGCCCGCAGGGAGAGGAACAAGGAGCACGCCCCACCAAACCAGAGGGAGGGCAAACATCAGCAGGAGCACGCCAACTGTTGTCTGCTGTGGACCTTTCCACCGCCCCGCGGACCAGGACATGATGCCGTAAATTCCAAGAATGCTGCAAAGAACCCAGGCAAGACCTCGACCAATTGTCGGCAGTGCATATCCTTCCGTAAAAAACCCTCCGAGGAACACCAGAGAAACAAGAACCAAAGCAAACCGATCGGCCCACTTGTGACCGGGTGATGCAAGCGAGGGCATCGCATAACCATCGGAGTCGCGAACGACTTCCTGCTCTTCCTCGTTTAAGATCACCTCTTCCGTCATGGCCCGGCCCCTTCCGGAACCATGCCCTGCGTTGTTTCCACAACAACACCCGAAGCACTGTCCATAACGGCAGACCCCGGAACGGTTTCCTCCGTCAAGCGAATGGAAAACCCGTCCACCAGAAGCTCATCGGACCGCGTTGCGGTCGGAGAGGTGAGCGGTTTCCAGGCAAGGGTCAAAGAAACCAGACCTGGTTCATCCAGCGCGGGAACCTGAACGGCCAGGTCAAAGGGACTCTCGCCCGTAACCTCGACCGAGTCTCCCTTGAGATTCGTGCCCGCCGCCCGGGCAGCGAGAGAGACTCGTGCGTAGCGGCTGGAAGAGGGAACAAGATGCATTGTGACAGTGAATTCCTCGCCGACATCCGCGAGGAACCGGTAGCAGGTCCAGGAAACCTCCCGCCGAAGATAACGCGGCAACGCCAGGCGAATGTGTCCGTCGGTTCGGCGAGAACCTCCCGATCCCTGCTCCCATGTCGTCGAGGCTTCGCTGCCCGCGAAAATCTGCCAGCCCATGGGGAAGGCGGTCGGAAACGCCGGCTGCTCAAGTCCGGGATTTTCAACCAGGAGGCGGCCTTCAATAAGGCGGAGTCCGGGGCGGTCAAAGCCCCAGACCTCGCCCAGGAGGGGGGCGTCCAGAGGGCGCATCAAAACAGGTGCGAGTTGCTGCCGCAACAAGGGGGACTCCAAGTCCTCGGATGTCAGATGGGTGGCGAGTTCATTAACGGCTTCGAGGCGCTCTTTCGCAAAAATTCCCAACACGAGCTGACGCTGCTCGGTCGTGAGACGCTCGAAAAGAACCGCCTTGAGCACCTCATCGGTTGTGAAGCCATTGCGAAGAAGTTCAGTGATCGCATTCACAGCGTTTTCACGGCCAAGAACGGCGACCTGCCGTGCGGTGGTGAGTGCACGTTCGTTCTCACCAAGCATTTTCCAGAGAGAAACGGATTCCAGACGTCCCGACGGATAGGCGGGATCGAGCCTCTCCGAGTGCTCCAGGGCGGACCGGGCTTCAGCCGTCCGGTTCTCGTAGAGGCGAACCCGCGAAAGAGTGAGCCAGGCTCTGGAGTACTGGGGTTCATGGAGGAGAGCGTTGCGAAGATCCTCTTCCGATCGATCCAGGTCAGGGGGAAACACGTTATCGGCAAGTTCCTCGGCCCGCTGTGCAAGGAATGAGGGAACGGGTGGGGATGCTTCGATTGCGAAAACCGCTTCGAGGTCTCCCCCAGCGGAGTACCACGCGTTTCCGCTGATGTGGAATCGCAGAGAAACGGCGCACCAGCACACGATCAGCGCGGACCCCGCGAGGGCGGGAATCAAACGAAGGCGCTTGTCAGCAGCAGGCATGGCGTAACGCGGAATCGCTTCCGCCGACCCTGAAGTTAAGCATCATGGAAAGGACCGGAATAAAAGCAGGCTGTGAAGGTCAATCCAGATGAGCCGCGGCACCGGAATCAGAGATGGGCGAAGCCGCCATCGAAACCTCATGGGCCAGGCTGCGGCTTCGCAAACCGTCTTCAACGCCTATGGCGTAGAGGAAGTCGGCAAGATCGGAAGTCACCTCTTCGCGGTCACAGTAGCGCTCGAACCAATGACGGCCATTCCTGCCCAGACGGGCGCACTCTTCAGGATTTTCAGCAAGATGGCGAACCGCTGAAACGAATTCCTCGGGGGATTTCGGATCGACCAGGATGCCGCATTCCGCCTCGGTCAGGGTTTGGGCGATGGTGTTGTTCTCACTGCCGACGAAAACCATGGGCTGCCCCGCCGCCATGATTCCGTAGAGCTTGCTTGGGACAAGCAGTCCGTCAAAACGCGGATCCAGAGTGATCAGCTGAGCGGACGGCGCCGACAGGGATTCGGCGAGAATCTCCCGCTTTTGATAGGGAAGAAAGACAGTGGATCGTTCGCAATCGCAAAGCTTGCTGTGAAGCTCCCCCTCGCGCTGACCGGAGCCCACGAACATAAACCGGAACCGGTCATCATCCTTCAGAGCGATAATGCCGTCGATCACAGCCTGAAACGTGTGACAGAATCCCATGTTGCCGGAGTACATCAGAGTAAACGCATCAGGATCGATGTACTTCTTGCGAAAGGCGTTTTCATTGTCCGGGACGGGCCTGATCATTCGGCCGCAGGACCAGTTGTTGAAAACGCTGATGCTCTTCTCCGGAACGCCCTTGCGCTGAAGAACGGACTTCATGTCTTCGCCAAGAACAACGATACGATTGGCGCTGCGATAACTCACCCGGCCCAGTAAAGCCCACAGGCGGCGCACAACGCTGTTCGGGCGAAGAAGCCCCGCCTTATGGGCAATGTCCGGATAGATGTCCATGACCCAGTAAACAAAGCGGCTGCGGCGTACCAGGCGAAGCCACGTGCCCAGCAGGGAAATCATGGGAGGCGTTGTCAGGGTGACGACGACATCCGGCCGCGGAAGACGGTGAACCTTGATGAAGGCATGCCAGTAAAAGGAAAAGTACTCCCTGATGCGGTCACGAAAGCGTTTCCGGCTGCCGGCGGTGATGGGCACGCGGTGGACGTGTACACCATTGATCCGCTCGGCGGGCTCCAGCCGGATCCTGCGCCCGTCGTAAAGGCGGTCACCACAGAGCACATGAACCTCATGGCCCTTCGAGACAAGGCTCTCACAGAGATCTGCCATCTGCTGTGCGGTGGCGGCGAAATCGGGCAGATAATACTGATTGATAAATAAAAACCGCATGCCAAACCCGGGATTCTGAATGCCTGCGGCCGTTCACTCACACTCCCGCCCAGAGCGGAGCAAGCTGCCATTACCCATATCGTATGGTTCGATTTCACCATACTCGCCCTGCGAAGCAACACCAAACTCCAAACATTCATGCCTGGAACAGTCCAGGCACTCATCGAGTCGAGGCTCGGAACTGTACCGGGCCCCGACTCGCTTCATGACCGTGAGGGGTCAGAGAGGTCAGCTCGTAACAACGGATTCCTGCTCTTTGCGGCCCTGCAAGCTGTCGCGAAGGGCTTCGACACACGCCCTGATATCATTTTCAACCTTCTCCTCGGAGCGGTTCTGGATCATCGCAATCTCGTAAACATCGAATCCGTCGACGCGATTGAGGAAAAAAGCGGAACGCGCTTTGGCGTGGAATCCCGAGATCATTTTGAGAATAAGGCGGTGCTGCTCAATATCGGAAAGAACCACCTCCGGATCGTGGGCATGCTCGTCCGCCAACACGTCTTCCATGAGGAGAGCGGAGAAAGGCTGGTAGTATTCGCGCTCCTCCTGTTCGGTTCCTCCCATGCCCCAGCGCTCGTCTTCCGGTGCCGAATCCTCCAGGGAAACCTTGCGGAGTTCCGGAGGATTATACCGAGCTGACTCGGCCTCGACAATGGCCGTCATATGGGCAAAGAGGCGGTACTCCAGCGCTTCCGGATCCGTGAGAGTTTCGGCGCCTCCCTCAATAACCTGGATAATCGCCTGATCCACGAGATCCTCCGGCTGGAGATAAGCCTCGCGGATTTCACCCGCCACCTCCGCCACGCGAATCTGCTCCCGGGCATGCGTGTACAACGATGACAGAATCGGTCGAAGCCGTGCGAACACGGGACTTGTGTCAGGCTCCTTTGCATTGCCGTTGAGCACTGCGGCACGGGGAGCGACCTCCTCGGTAAAAGTCTTGAACGCTTCCTTCTGAACCGCACGGTGGCGCTTCAGTGAATCCTTGCGAACCTTCGCCACCGAGCGCCGCAATTCCTTCTTGATTGCCTTTTCAGCTTCAAGTGCGACCTCAGAAACATCCACACCGTCCTTTTGCACGACCACGCTGTGATTCGGAATGCGAATGCTCAGCGTCAGATGATACACAGGCAAATCGGAGCCGCCGTCCTTTGTCAGCCGTGCACGTAAAATCAGTGTTCCGGTGTGGTGCCGTCCAAGCCGCCGCTTCAACTGCGGGAGAAAACGATCAAGGTGGTACTGTGCTTTGCGGCGTTCCTTTGAGGAGAGTCCTGGAGTGGCGAGGATCAGTTTCATAGCGGCATCCTTTGTCGTTGATGTTTAGGGGAAGAACTCGTCGGACGTCCTTTCCATGCGCCCGCAGCGTGTTTTTATACGCGGTTTCGGATGCCACGAAGCGAAGCCGGAGTGCAAAGAAAATCGGGATTTCGACTATCCGGGACATGAAACGGCCGAATTCCGATTGCGAACACGTCAGAGTCCGGGCACTGGTTGAAAATGGCGGTTTGAGGAGTGGTCGAAGAGCCTGTCTTCAGCGGGCGTACTTGATGTCAAAGACCCGCTGCACAAAAGCGTCATTGCGCTCGCGGACGATGGCCTCGATTTCCGCAAACCTTCGTTCATCGTCGGCAAAAATGCGAAGCACCTTGACCGCTTCCGCCGCGTAAATCGGCTGCTCCGTTCTCAAGACTTCCAACAAATACTCAAGCGCGGCTTCGATGCGGAGAAGAGAGATGGGAAGCAGCGATCCCCTTCGAAACTCCTCATCCATCCGAAGTGACCGCGCCTCGACAAGAATGTCGAAATGATCCGGCGATGCAAACTCCCCGAGAGCCAGGGCGGCACCGAGTGCCACCTCGGAGGAAGCACTCCGCAGCTGTTCGATGACGAAGGCCCGGGCGGATTTGTTCTCCGTACGCATCAGCGCGGAAAAACACTCGCTGGTAATTCCGGGTTCCTCGTCTCCAACAGTGGCCTTGTAGCGAAGCAGCAGAGTACCGGCGCGCCCGCCCATGTGACCCGCCGCCTGAACAGCGGCGAGGCGAACTTCGGAGAGCTTGTCGTTCAACAGGCGAATGAGCTCCTCCGGCAGGTCATCGTATCCAAGACTCAGCAGACCCGCGATTGCCTCAGCTCTCAGCGGACCCGCCACATCCACGGAAGGGCCGTAAACGGCTTCCATTTGAACATGACGGGATGCGCGGAGAAGATCTTTCACGCCCGCCTCTTCCGAGGCGATCAGCGCGGCAAGACACGCCGTCTTGGCAACACAACCTTTGTCCCGTTCGGATCGATCCTCAAAAAACCTGTCGAAGGCATTGGAGAGCTCATTCGAGAGCTCTCCAACCTCAAGGGCAAGAGCCGCTCTGGCGGCCGCCTCGACAACGAGGTTCGAGGAATCCGCAAGAGCGGAACGCAACCGCTCGACCACCTCCGGAGTTCTTTCTCCCCCCCCAAGGCTTGAGAGGCGGGAGAGACGCTCCTCCAAACGATCTCTGCGGGCCATGACTCGTGCTATTCAGGCGACTCGGGTCGGATTTCGGGAAAAGCCGGAAGCCTGTCGACGGGAAAGAGCTTCATCTCCGCGCCTTCGGGAGCGGAAACGACCATTCCCACGCCGCCCTTCGTTTTCATCCAGACTTTTTCGAAGTCCTCGATCAGCCATTGGCAGCGCGAAGCGTCGCCGCGTTTGCAGAGAGCCGAGTCCGTGACGATCACGCGTCCGTCTTCGGTGACGCCGTTCAGAGTCACGATATGTCCGGTGATGCTTGGATAGGGCGGGCTCTTGTAGTCGCCTCCCTCGGGCATCTTGATGGAACAGAGAATCACGTTGTTCTTTGCGATGGTGTCTTTGACGCGATCCCAGTCGCGGAAGCGATCAATGTAGGCTTCGTATCCAAGCTGAGTGGCTGCACCGAGCGTGCGCGGCCAGATGCCGGGATAGTCATACTCCACGTCGTAAATCAGCTCTGAAATGTCTTCCGTGGGAACGGACGTTCCGTAGTACTCCAATGCAGTCGCCATCGACGCCGACTGACAACGCCCTGAGAGAGGCTCACCACTGACCGTCGTCTGGCACCGCAACGGCAGATCGAGAATTCGCGGCGGATGATGGATCATCGCACGGACCGGCTGAAAGCGCTCGGCCAGTTCCTGAGTCGGTGTGTTGTCCGTCGTAATGACGTAGAGATCGGGCAGGACCGTCGTCTTCCTTCCGCCTTCGCTCACAACCTTGAACTGCAGACGGTTCGCCTTCTTGTCGAGTAACAACTGATCCATGGCAACATAGCCATGTTCAAACTTCGGATTCGAGCGTTCACCCGTGAGCGGCACCTCTCCCCAATAACCGCCATACAGCCAGGGCGACTCCGTTCCGTCGTCGAAAAAGACCCGGAGGTGAATCCGGCTCCCTTCTTCGTCGGGAACGGTAATCTGCCAGGAATAAATCATTTCGTCGAAATCAAAGGGAGGACTGACAATGTCGGTCACCCATTCGCCATCTCCGTCCGCCTCAAAATTTGTGTGGAGAAACTTGATGCGATGATCGATCGGGAGACGGATTGCCTGTTCAGACCGGCTGGTGATCCCGGCGGTGGCATGAGACGCATGTCTCGACGCACAGGATGCGGCGAGGAACGTCAGGAGGACGGCTCCGCACGCGACGGAGGCACGATACAGTTGAACCATTTTGTCTGCTCCTTGATGGCGAAACAGACTGGCAACCCCCGTTGGAGGAGTCAAGCGGTGGGGATCAGGCTCCCGCCGCCTTCGCCAGAAGCTGATTCATGCGCTCAACCATGTTACGCGGGTCCGTCAGGAGACCGGCGGCAATAAGCGCGTTGTCGAGAAGCTGCTCCGCAACCGTCTTCGCAAAATCCTCGTCCGCACCTCGAAGATCGTTGAGTTTGTGAATGAGCGGGTTGCGAGGATTGATCTCAAGCTTCAGCAGCGCCGCGGAAACGTCGCTTCCGTCCCGATTCATCGCTGACAAAACACGCTGCATGGTGCTCGTCATGCCTCCCTCGGTGGTGGCGACGGCGGGGCTGCCGACAAGCCGCTTTGACACCTTCACTTCCTGGACGCGCTCGCCGAGAGCCGTCTTGAGCCAGCCACAGAGTTCGCCGGCCGCATCAGCGGACAGCTCTTCGCCTTCGCCCTTCGGCTCGTCGCCCGGCAGTGTCAGGTCGCCGCTGTCGGCGGAAACGATCTTCTTCTCATCGAACTGCGCCAGGTTCGTGAGCACAAAGTCATCAATCTGCTCAAAGGCATAGATAACCTCGATGTCGCGAGCCCTGAAGGCCTCGACGTAAGGGCCGGCTTCGATCGCGGCCCGCGACGGTCCATTGATGAAATAGATGTCCGTCTGGCCCTCCTTCATGCGCTCAACGTACTTGTTAAGGGGAACAGCCTCCCCTTTTTCCGTCTTCGATGTCTCGAAGCGCAAAAGCTTTGCAAGATCGTCTCGATGGCGGAAATCCTGAATCACGCCTTCCTTGATGTACTGCCCGTGTGACTCGTGAAATTCCTTGAACTTCTCCGGTTCCTTTTCCGCCTCCTCGGCAAGGTGCTTGATAAAGCGGCCGGTAACAACGTTGGAGAGTTTTTGAACCAGACGATTGTCCTGCAATGTCTCGCGGGAGATGTTGAGAGGCAGATCCTCGCTGTCGATCACGCCCTTCGCAAACCGCATCCATTCAGGAAGCAGCTCCTCCGGCTGCTTCATGATGAGCACCTTGCGGCAGTACAGATCGACACCGGGCTTGGTTCGCCCAAAGCCGTAACGCTCGACGTTTTCCTTTGGCGCGAAGATCAGAGCATTGATCGCAAGCGGTGCGTCGGCACTGAAATGCAGACGCGTGTGGGGCTCGTCGGGAGCCGCGGCGATAAACTTGTAGAATTCCGTATATTCCTCGTCTTTCACCTCGTTCTTGCTGCGCGCCCAGATGGCCTGAACGGTATTCACCTTCTCGTCGCCGAGAAGAATGGGAAAGTTCACGAAATTGGAAAAGCGGGTGATGATATCCCGAACGCGGTAGTCCTTGGCGTATTCGGCGTCATCATCCTTCAGCTCGATAGTGATGCGAGTGCCGCGCGCAATTCCCTCGGCGGAGGTAATGCTGTAGGCTCCCTCCCCGTCGCTTTCCCAGCGCCAGCCCTGTGAGTCGGAATGATACGAGCGAGTCTCGACTGTAACTTTCTTCGCCACCATGAAGGAGCTGTAAAATCCAACGCCAAACTGGCCGATGAGGCTCAGATCGTTCTGACCGCCCTCTTGAAGCTTCTGCAGAAAAGCCTTCGTTCCGGAGCGGGCAATGGTGCCCAGATTTTCGCTCAACTCATCCCGGGTCATGCCGATGCCGTTGTCGGTAATCACAAAGGTCTTCGCCTCTTCATCCAGATCGACCCTGATCTCAAGCGCATCGTCTTTGCCTGATAAATCTGAGTTTACCAGAGTCTCGTGGCGAAACTTTTCAAGGGCATCCGCAGCGTTTGAGATCAACTCGCGAACGAAGATTTCCTTATGGGTATAGAGTGAGTGAATAACGATATCGAGGAGCTGCTTGATCTCCGCCTGAAAGGAATGGGTCTCGGCGGAGGACTCGTGAATGGCGCTGTCAGTCATGATACGATGCGGCTCCTTTGCAGCGTCGGTGATTTGATGGGTCGTCTGAATTGCAAGGGCAGGACCACTACGGCATCGGGTGGAAGATAACGTAACCGTGGCGAACCACATCAGGTTCCCGGTCGTAAAGGCCTGGATAAAGGGAGCGGATTTCAGGAACCCGGCAAACCCCCGCGAAGGTCGGCAGCAACGGATCAGGCGGCAGGCTTTTCGTCGTCAGCGGGGGCATCAGGTCGGGCCCGAGAATGAACCGGTAGCGATCCTCCCCAACGCCAAAGAACTGCGGCGGCGTCAGAACCCAGGGTGCATAGTTGAACGGAGCGCCATGCTCCCGCGCCTCAGCGAGCATCTCGCCGGTTTGCTGACCCCAGTCGACATTGCTGTCCGCGAGAACTCGTGAATACCGCATCGGCGACCCTGCAACGACATTGAACCAGGTGGCAAAGTGGGGTGCACCGGCAAGTCCTTCAGCAAAAAAAAGAACAAACCCCAGCAGGACAATGCGCGCGGCACCGGCGGAACGCCGAATCATGTGCTCGAGAAAAACTCCGCCAAAGATTGCAATCGGAACGTAAGCAAACAGAACATAGCGATGCCCCAGATTAAACCGTGACGCCATTGCGGAAAAAACAATCATGAGAAACGGGACCAGAACAAACAAGTGCCTCTCCATCTTCCAAAGCCGACGCGAAGAGAATCTCGTCTTCTGCAGCAGTTGAGGCACCCGCATGACGCCCTTGATAAGCAGAAAAGCCGTCAACAGGATCATCGTCACAGGCGTCTTGAGAAGAAACGTGACCGGAAAGTAGTGATACCAGCCGGTGCGGCGCCATTCGCCGGACAGGAAAAACTCCCTCCCTCCCGAAGCATCGAGGTGAACAAGAAGCGCCAGGGCCGTCTCCGGCAAAACTCCGGCTCCGTGCAGAACATTGGAAAGTCGCGCAAACAAACCTCCGTCGTTGGAACCGGTCGCAAGATAGGGAACAAACGCCGGCTGCAGGGTGTCCGGTGCAATGGCACGGAACCGGAAGCCCGCCGCAACCCATGTGGTTGCATACAGTGCAACGGCAAAAACTGAAAACAACAAAACAAACTGAGAGACCTTGATGCGGCGGAAGCGCGTAGCAATCCCGGCAAAAAGCATGGTCAGTAAAACATAGCCAATAAAGAAGACGGCAGGCAGCTTGACCTGGGAAGCCAGGCAGCAGACTGCGACGAAGATCACGAGGTT
>JANQSL010000247.1 GCA_028284075.1 Candidatus Sumerlaeia bacterium
ACGTTTCGCCGGTGTCGGGATTCACGATGGAAATTTCCTGATAGGGTGCGTAGGCCCAGCCATAGACTTCGGCGGCGGGAACGTCGAGACGGCCTCCGACCTGAACCGGCGCCGCGATTCCCAGGACGATGTCAGCTCCGGCGATGAGGACGGCATAAAGAATCGTGATGAATCCGCCCGCCAGAAGGGATGTCGCTTTGCGGCCTTTTGAAAGAGCGGCGGCGATGAGTATGACGCTGGAAATCAGCAGTATTGCCGCGGCAAGACCAAGTGCCGCCGCCGGTCCTGTGGAGAGGCGGCCTTTGGAGGAGAAGGCGGTGGCGACTGTGAAGGGGTTGAGAACGACGGCGGCCAGAACCAGATGAAATCCGGCGAAAAACAGGCCGGAGGGACTGAAGCGGTTTCCGAGCGCAGCGATGGCACGTCTCATTCGGGAAAGGTCGCGAGGCCGTGTGCCGCCGGGCAAGGACAGGCTTTGACACCCGTGGGTCCGCTGCCAAGTCTCTGCGTCCGCGCCGAAGGGTC
This sequence comes from Candidatus Sumerlaeia bacterium, assembly GCA_028284075.1. GTDB lineage: Bacteria > Sumerlaeota > Sumerlaeia > SLMS01 > JAHLLQ01 > JAJFLJ01. Next base: position 526 of record JANQSL010000247.1, read on the forward strand.
TGGCGCTGTTTACCACTCGAACCGGAGCCACCTCCCGTGCTGATTGAACAACTTCTCGGCAAGCGACTTCCCGACGATCCCAAGGACGCTCAGACTCCCGGGCACCGCCTGATGTTACGAGGCGGCTACATCCGCCAGATCGGTCAGGGGATTTATTCGCTGTTGCCGCTGGCATGGCGGGCCTGTGCCGCGGTCGAGACAATCATTCGCGAGGAGATGGACGCCATCGGCGGTCAGGAACTGCTCATGCCGGTCACATCTCCGGCGGAACTGTGGCAGGAGTCGGGCCGCTGGGACAACATCGGTGGCGAACTGGTGCGCTTTACGGACCGCACAGAGCACCAGTATGTTCTGAACATGACCCACGAGGAAGTCATTGTCGATGTGGCTCGCGGCAATATCGACAGCTATCGCCAGCTTCCCTGCATGGTTTATCAGATCCAGACGAAGTTCCGCGACGAGCCCCGCAGCCGCGCCGGACTGATTCGCGTGCGTGAATTCACGATGAAGGATGCCTACTCCTTTCACCGCACGGAGGAGGATCTGAAGGACTATTACATGAAGGTGCACCGGGCGTACCATCGCATCTTCAAGCGCGCTGGGCTTCGCAATGTCATCGATATCGAATCCGACAGCGGCATGATGGGCGGCAGCGTTGCTCACGAGTTCATGCTCGTCACGCCCATCGGCGAAGACACGCTTGTTGTGTGTGAGGAGAGCGGCTATCGTGCGAATCGCGAGGTGGCCAAAGGGGTGCGGGCCTACGATTCGAAAGAGGAACCACAGCCGTTGCAGGATGTGGAAACACCCGGGCAAAAGACAATCGAAGAGGTCACGAACTTCCTGGGCTCCGATTCGAAACATGCGTGCAAGTGTGTCGCATTCATGGATGAAAATCGTGCCGTGCTGGCGTTTGTGCGCGGCGACTACGATGTGAACCAGGCGAAGCTGAAGAAGGCAGCCAATGCACCGGACCTCCGACCCATGCAGGACGAGGAATTCGCGGCTATAGGAAGCGTCGCGGGCTACGTGGGTCCGGTGGGACTCGATCCGGAAAAGGTGACGCTTGTTTTCGATGAGTCCGTTGTGAAGTCGCCAAACCTCATTGTCGGCGCGAACAAAAGGGACTGGCACAAGACCGGGTTCAATTTTGACCGCGACATGGAAGGCGGCATCATCGCCGATATCACGGACGTCGTGGAAGGCGATCTCTGCCCTCTCAGCGGCAAGCCTCTGACTCTGACACGAGGCATTGAGGTGGGGAACATCTTTCAGCTCGGTTACAAGTACACGAAGGCCATGCAGTTTCAATACAACGAGGAGGATGGCACGCTGCGCGAACCCATCATGGGATGTTACGGCATTGGCGTGGGGCGCACGATGGCGTCGGTGGTGGAGGAGAGTCACGACGACAACGGTCCGGTGTGGCCCATTTCCATCGCGCCCTACAAGGTGCAGATCTGCTGTCTGCAGGCGAAGAAGGAGGAAATTGCCGCCGCCGCCAACAAGGCTTACGAGGAGTTGCGTACTGCGGGGCTGGATCCGCTGCTGGACGCACGAGGCGTCAGCGCCGGTTTCATGTTTGCCGACGCGGATCTCATTGGCGCGCCGATTCGCCTGATCTTTTCAAAACGCAATCTGGAGAAAGGCGTCGCGGAAGTGCGCTACCGCATGGTGGATCAGCCTGAAGACCTTCCCGGCGAACTGCCCCTGGACAGCCTGGCGGAAAAAGTGAAGAACCTGGTTGATGAACTGATGCGGCCGTATACGTTTGAGGGGGTGAAAATGTGAACGATTCGGAGCAATCGCTTGCTACTCGATGGGTTCTCCCATGGCCGGTGCATTGAATGCGAGCCTCGCAGGGTCGATCGGGATGTTTACTTCCGGGTTGTACCTCGTTGTTTGTTCAGTCCGGAAATCAGGAAAGCTGGTAGCTTCATCAATTTGATGCAAGAGGTGCGTTTCCCTACTGATCCACAGTGTGACAGGTTCGCGATCCGGGTCGTCGCGTTGTCCCTCGATTCTATAGCAGTCCACGCCGTCAAGGTCGGCGTCAGATAATTTCTTCAGGTGCCGGAGTCTGGTAAGCCGCCATCCGGTGATCTCGTCTGGCATCAGCAGCGCCGGTACCGTATGGGCAGTGCCACTGGATACTCCTGTGGCCGCAGCGAGCGCCATTTTGAGGGATTCATTCTCCCTGATCTCGGGCAGAATATTCCACCACGTTTGTACATTTTCACCATTGGTCCATACGATGTATTGTCCCGGTTCCGCTCCGGGAAACAAGGGACGTTCCGTATACTCAAATCGAAATCGCCCGGATCGCACGAAAGCGGTGGAGAAATTCTTCTCGTCGATGTGTTTGCCTTGATCGCTGAAGTAGACGGTTCTCACTGTGCCGGAATCCGAGTACGAATCGCAGGATTTGTAGGAATCCGCCATACGCATAAGAATAGCCTCCGCGGTATTATCCGCATCCGGCATCTGCCCGGGTTGCTCGTCTTCAAGTGAGAGGGCAATCCCGACCGGCACAAGTGCGAGCAGGAGCCAAACTGATATGCGTTTAGGCAATAGTCTCAACTGCATCTCCCTCTACGCATTATTCAGACAGTGCACATCACCTCAGTGTTCAACGGTTACTTTTTTCACTTTGCCACAAGAACGATATAGTCACGACAATAGTGTCCAATGCGTTCCGGGAGTGGACAAGGGGAAGATTTACGAAATGAGTGTTGCCACAGCGGACTTCGGCGTGAATTCGATCGTGCATCGGTCCTGGCCTATGAGCGACAGTTTTTTGGATAAAGCACGGTCGATGTGGAACAGCGTCGCAGATGACTGGGATATTCAGGTGGGTGATGAGGGTGATCGGAACCGGGTTTTGAATTCAGATCCGGTGCTATGGGATTTTGTGGGCGATGTGGAGGGTTTGGATGTGCTGGATGCGGGGTGCGGAACGGGTTATCTGACGCGTAAGCTGCATGAAAAGGGGGCGCGTGTTGTCGGTGTGGATTTTTCGGAGGAGATGATTCGCATCGCGCGGCGGAAGTCTTCGCATCTGGATTTCCGTGTGGAGTCCTGCTCGGAGTTGGGAAGTTTCAACGATGGTTCGATGGATGTCGTCGTTTCGAATTATGTGCTGATGGACACGCCGGATCTGGAGGAAACAATGGAGGCGTTTCGTCGTGTTCTGAGGCTCGGAGGAACAGCCGTTGTTGTCTTCTCCCATCCGTGTTTTCCCGCCGACTGGGTGCAGGAATCGGGTCACAGCGTTTCGTATCGCTGGGAATGCTCGTACTTCGAACGCGGCCGTCATGTTGCTCCGCCGTGGAATCATTTCAAATCAGAGTTCATCTGGTTTCACCGGCCGCTTTCCGATTACTGGAAAGCCTTTCGGTCAGCGGGTTTCAAGGTTCTGGAATTCGAGGAGCCGCGGCTCACGGAGGACCGGGCGCACCTGGTGCCGGACGAATCGCTCCGGAGAAGGGCGATGAGCCGGCCCTTCTCCGTGGCGTTCAAGCTTCGTGCATGATACGGATTACGGTTTTGGTGTTGGAAGTGACGGCAGCGAGGGATGCTCGATTTTCCAGTCTCCGAGCGTGGGGTGTTGAAGGTGCCAGCTGCCGGTTTCGGCTTTTTGCAGTTCCCAGGGAGCGCTTTCGTTCTTGTCGCTTCCCGCCCAGAGCAGGGCCGCGAGGCTTGTTGAGCCTTTGACGGTCAGTGTTCGGAGAGAGGCTACGATATGGCAGTCGTTGTTCAGATGGCGGCGCTTTTGGGGATCGGTGGAGTGGTCGATGAACGTTGCGTCGAAGCCTGCAAGTGACTGGATCGCGATGTGCCGATTTTCCGCTTCGACATGTGCGTGGGGAAAGACGGATTCGGAAACGGTGAAGTTGTCGGTATCGCTGCCGAGGGCATAGGAACCAAGGCTGAGAATCGCGGGGTCGTGTGCATCCACAAGATGAAGCGTGAGAAGCCACCCTTTGTTCCACCAGACGTACGTATGGAACTGGGGATAGAAATCGATGTCCTTTTCACCGAAGCAGTAGGTGTAGGAGAGATATTCCCCGGTAACAGCCGTGGGGACGACGGGATGGCGTCCGAATCGTTGTGACGGGTTTCCCGGTGCCCACGCCGTGAGTGCACAGTCCAACGGGTAGAGATCGCGGTTCTCCGCGACGAGAAATCCCATTCCGGTCCGATAGGCAACCTTCGACCATTTCCAGGCGCCAAAGCGGCGTGCCGCGCTGTTGGAGCAACGGGTTCCCGCATTCAACATTTCGACCTCGCCGCCCACGCCCCGTACAACAAAACCGGGAGCGGGGAGAACGCGCGCGAAGTTGTCGTTCGTTTCGGCGGGGTAGGGTTCCTCCTGAACGGACCAAAAGGGATGGCTCGGCGGGAGCAGAAGCATCATCAGTCCCTTCGACGCCCAGTAAGGCGATCCCGCGCAGCTGTATGGTTCTGCAATGGGTTCGAACTCGTTGCTCCATCCCACTGAGAGGACGCCCTGTTGTTGCTGAATGGGGCGTGAGAGGAAGAAGTCCATATTTTTGCGGCAGATGCGCCTCATCTGTCCAAGAGGCACGGAATCGATTCCGTGCATCGCCGCGAGTCCGAACACTCCGATTCCGTTGAACCGGTAGGTGATTGAGCGGCCAAAGGGAAGATGCTCGCCACTGGCGGCGTAGAAGTAACTGTAGTCTTTGATGAAGTCGGCGGCGCGGTCTTTCCACCACTTCGCGCGTTCCGGGTCGTGTTCACCGAACCGGTATGCCCAATAGAGTCCGTAGGTGTGAAAAGCGTAGGCATTGTAGTGATCGAAGGTTTCGTTGATACCGTCGATGAACCAGCCGCCGCCATGGTGCATGCTCTGAAGCTTGTTGAGGAGATAGTTTACGGCGCCTCGATCACCTTCTTCTCCGTATCCGTGTTCCTGGAGAAATTCCAGTGTCAGGACATTGAAGAAGAGATGATTGTTCCACGGGCGCGCGTTGCCGCGTATTTGTCCAAGCCATGCCGCGACTCGGTCGCGTTGCTCCTTTGTCAGCGGATCCCAAAGCCACTCGCGTGCGCTATCGAGGGATATCGTGAGGATCGCCATTTCAACCGCGTGCTGATGAAAGTTCCTGAGGTCACCGAAGTATTCATCATGGTCCGGGTCGGTTCCCATGACGAGAGCCTCCCGGTACCACGCGGCAATTGCCTGCCGGTCAGGTGAATTATTGTCAGGGAGAGGTTTCATCTGGAGCCAGAGGGCGATCAACAGTCCGGGGCGGGTAAATGCCTCGAGGCGGTCCGCCAGTGCGTCGTGATCGCTGGGGACGCCTTCGATGGGAAGGCTGGCTTTTCCGGGTTCCATCAGCCCGGCGAGAGGAGTCACAAGGCTCTCGACCCGTTCTTCGAACCAGACATAGCTTTCCGGCAGGGTTTGATTCGTTTTCGTTCCTGCCAGGGTGATTGATGACATGGTGAGTATCCAGAGTGTGAGAATGTATTTGGTCATTGCGGCGCGGCAGCCTCTGAGGCGATGTCGAACCTGTCTAACTCGAGTTAGACTTGATTCGATCCGAAGAATCAAGGGGTATTGAATTGCTCCGCGAGGCACGCTTCGCGACATTTTTGTCTCCCGATTCGGAAAGCACCAGGTCTCTTCTTCGCATGACGTTTATCACAGAGGATTTTCTTCTCCAGAGCAGTGAAGCTCGCGACCTCTACCACGGCCACGCCGCCGCTCTTCCCATCATCGACTTTCACAGTCATCTCGAAGCACGTGATATTGCCGGCAACCGTCGTTTCAAGACAATGACGGATATCTGGCTTGCAGGCGATCATTACAAGTGGCGTGCGATGAGGGCGTGCGGGGTTTCGGAAGAGTTTATTACCGGATCGGCTTCGGCCCGGGAAAAGTTCGATGCCTGGGCGGCAACGGTCCCGAAGACACTTCGGAACCCACTCTATCACTGGACTCATATGGAACTCGCGAACCCCTTTGATATTCATGGCATTCTGCTGGGTCCGGAAACGGCGGAGCAGATTTGGGAGGCAGGCAACGCGAGTCTTTGTCAGGAGCGTTTTTCCGCTCGTGGCCTGCCAATGCACTTTAATGTGGAGGTCGTTTGTACAACCGATGACCCGACGGATTCCCTGGAACATCACCAGGCTATTGCGAAGGAGGATTCGTTTCCCGTTGGTGTTTATCCGACGTTTCGACCCGACAGGGCATTGGGAGTTCAAGATACTTCCTCGTTCCGGAACTGGATCCTCAGATTGCGGGAAGCTGCGGATTCGGATATTGGAACCGCCAGAGATTTGATTAGCTCGCTGCGAAAGCGAGCGGGGGAGTTTCATGAGGCGGGGTGCCGGTTGTCCGATCATGGACTCGATGAACCGTATGGAGAAGAAGTCTCCACCGATAATGCGGAACGCATCTTTGCAAAGGCCGCGGCGGGGGTTGCACCAACGGCGACAGAGGTTTCGCTGTGGCGCTCCTGGATGGTTCGGCAGCTTGCGAGTATCTATCATGAACTGGGCTGGACGCAGCAGTATCACATTGGACCCATTCGCAATCCGAATTCGGCGATGTTGGAACGTACAGGTCCCGATACGGGCTTTGATACGATGGGTGATCCCCCGTCTGCAGGGAGTCTTTGTCGCATGCTTGACCTGCAGGCTCGAGATGCCTGTCTTCCCCGCACGATTCTTTATACAATCAATCCCGCGGCAAACGATGCGTTTGCCACCGCTGCCGGATCGTTCAGCAATGGCGGAACCCCCGGGCATGTTCAGTTCGGCACGGCCTGGTGGTTCAATGATCAAAAGACAGGCATGGAACAACAGCTCGAGTGTCTTTCCCGGGTGGGACTGCTTTCTCTCTTTGCCGGTATGGTGACGGATTCCCGTTCGTTTCTTTCCTACAGCCGGCACGATTACTTCCGGCGAATCCTTTGCAACATGCTTGGGGATGACATGCGCCAGGGGCTGATCCCACGGAATACGGATCTTGTGGGCGAGTTGATTCGGGATGTCTGTTATGGCAATGCCCGAAGGTTCTTTGGATTTCTCCAATACCAGCGAAAGGCTTTTTCATGACGGCACTCTTTTCCCTCGCGGAAAAAACGGCACTGATTCCAGGAGGAACGGGTGTGTTGGGACTCGCAATCGCGGCAGCCATGCGCGATGCCGGTGCGCAGGTGGTTGTTGCCAGCAGAAGCAGCCGGAATGTGGACGCGGCCGTTTCTCAACTGCGTGAGAAAGGATCCGGAGCCTGGGGTGTTTGCATGGATGCCTGTGACGGTGATTCGGTCCGTGAGGGTCTTGCCGAGGCGGAATCGCTCGCGGGTCCTGTTTCGATTCTGGTGAACGCCGCCGGAGGAAATCTTCCGGACGCGACGGCGATTGTTCCCGACCGAACGTTCTTCGATCTTGATGTCAATGCGTTGCGAAAGGTTGTGGATCTCAACCTCTTTGGCGGCGCTTTGGTTCCATCCATGATTGTTGGAAAGGCCATGGCGGAACGGAATGTTCCTTCTTCAATTGTCAATATCACGTCAGCGACGGCCCTGAGGCCTGTCACGCGAGTTGCAGGGTATGCAGCCGCGAAGGCGGCGGCGGCGAACGCAACCGAGTGGATGGCGATCCATTTCGCTCATGAACTGAAGGTGCCGATTCGTGTGAACGCGCTGCTGCCGGGGTTCTTTTTAACAGAACAGAACAGATTTCTTCTTACGAATGAGGACGGGTCGCTTTCAGAGCGAGGTCAGTCGATCGTTTCGGGAACTCCCATGAGGCGGTTCGGCGAGGCACACGAGTTGGGAGGGGCGGCCGTTTTTCTTGCAAGTCAGGCCGCGTCTTTTGTGACCGGTACGACCCTGATTGTTGATGGCGGTTTCAATGTTTTTGCCGGAGTCTGAGACTCGAAGCTCTAGTGTCCGGCCAGTTCTCTCGCCTTTTCCAAAAGCGCGTTCCGGTCGATGGCTCCCTCGAAGCGCGCCAGTTCATCGCCGTCCGCGGTATAGATCATTACGACAGGAACGCGTGTGATCTTGAACCACGACTTCAGATTGGCCTGCACGGATGCGTTGAAGCGGTAGCATTCGAATGCACCGGAGAGAACGGCCTGTACCTCCGCATCGCGAAAAACATCGTTGCTGACCTGACGGGCAAGTTTGGCTTCCTCAGAGAATGCGTAAACCAGAACGAGATGGTCATTCTGAACCGCTCGGGAGGCGGTTGCACGCATTGACCGCCCCCATCTGATCTCGCCTGTTCGCGCATCGCCGGCCTGAGTGCCCGCGTCGGCTTCACGAACCAGCCTCATGTCGTCAATGCGCAGGATCGAGTTGGGGTCGGGTTTGCGAATGCCGTAGCCGCTGGAGGCAAAAACGAGCTCTGAGATGTTGGACAGTCCGAGAGGCTGGCGCTGAATTGTCATGCTTCGAAAGGGAATGTATATTTTCCTCCACCCCTCACTATCCAGAAGGAAGCTGTCCTGGAAGTAGTCGGCACCTTCCGTTGAGTTGTTGTCAGATCGAAGAACCACGGCGATCTCGGCATAGGTGGGAGTTTCCGTGTGGATCCAGAAGCTGATTCCGTCCCATGATGCCACGTTGCTTGGAAACGCCCTTGTCGACACGCGATTTCTGACAGTCATGTCACGCCATAATCCGGCGGCTTTTCCTTCATAAAAAATCGTGTCATCCAGTTCAAGTCCATTGAACGGGCGCACACTTTCGAAGTCGAAAACCCTGACTCCCTCTCCTTTGAGAATCGGAGCCTCCAGCGGAGCCTGGAGAATTTCAGCCTGAACGGAACCGAAGGACTGTACGAAGCGCATCTCATCGAACTTCAGCAACGTGGCGGGGTTTTGGTCTTTTGTTCCGTATCCAGTGGACGCGATCCTGACACCCGTAATCCGGTTTAGTCCGCCCGGGTTGTTGTGTTCTGACATTGAGGCAAAAGGGACGGAGATTTTTCGCCACCCGCTCCAGTCGATGGTGATGTTGTGGCGATAATAGGCGGGGCGGTTTTCCTGCGGGTTTTCACTCAACAGACACAAAGCGATGGAGGACCCGGTGGGAGACTCGGACCATATCCAGATCGTAAAGCCAAGATAGGCCGACAGGTTTCCCGTGACGATGGAGTTCTCTATTCTGTCGTTCGTGAGGATGTTGTCCCACCTGCCGGACTGGGCGCCCTGATGAGGGTCCGTGCGATCCGCAGTCAGTCCATGCCAGGGATCCAGGATTTCGAAATCGAGTATCTTTTCCATATTGGCGGAAGCAAGGCATGGAAGGAAAAGCAGTAGAAGGAGGATTCGATGGATTCGCTTCATGACCGATCACTTTGAGCCACCCGGATGGATACAAAAATGGCGGAATCCTGTTTGTCACGGACTCCGCCATTCGTTCAGGGGGGAAACCTCTTTGGAAGGTTTTACTGCAGATAGAGCTCCCAGTCTGAAACCGAGGCGGACTGATCAACTTCGAAGCAGCCGACATCGGGGTCTGAAGCCGCGGGCAGAGGACGTACGCCTCCGTTGCGGTCCACGGAACCGACATTGATTGTGTTGTCGCCGGCACCGAGCACGACCGAACCGGACTGGGGGACGTAGCTGGAATCAAGTCCAAGGGCTGTCAGAGCGGTTGCCAGGTCAGCGGCGTTGAAGTGCGTGATGTCACCCGCACCCTCGTCGGTTGAACCCGCCGTGTAGTTGTTCGAGCGGGCGGCGTAGGATCCGCTGACCGGATCGGTAAAGCGGATAAAGATGTTGTTGCTGGCGTTGTTGACGCCGGAACTGGTCGACGATGTGATGGCTCTTTCGCCTTCCGTCGTACCGGGAGTCACGATCGTGTTGTGATGAAGTTCTCCGGACGCAATGAAGGCATCGATGTCAATACCACGAAGGCCGTCGCCCACGAGAATCAGGCAGTTGGTCACTTCGATGCTGTTGCCCGTTCCCAGTCCACCGCTGGAGTTGTAATCGATGTTCAGGGTGTCGTCACCACTTCCTGTGGCTGTTGAGTTGTCGAACGTGTTGCGGCGGAGAATCCAGGTGTTGTTGATGGAGTCCTCGCTGACACGAATGCATTCCTGGCCTGCGGTAAACGTGCTGTCGGTGATTGTGATGGAGCAGTTGTCATGCGGGTCATCCCATTCCATGGCACGGTCGTTCGGTGCGTTGACGGTGCAGTTATCGATGACCCAGGTCTGGTTATTACCGCCATCGTTGCGAATCGTGCCTTCTGAGACGCCGTTAAACGTGCAGCCGGTCAGGGTCACGTTCAGGTTCTCCCAGGTGGAGTCCTGAACACGAAGGGCGGCTTTGCCGGAACCGGCATTCTGGTTGGTTTCAAAGAGGGTGTCGGTTGCGGTGAACGTTACAGTGGCTCCGCCGACGTGGCCGTCGTCAAGTTTGACCGCTTCGCCGCCGGAACCGACGAGTGTGTGAACGACCTCGCAGTTTGTCATCGTGAAGCTGATCGCGTCCGAAGTCACCGTTGTGGGATCCTGATCGATATCGATGACTGAACCGGTACCCAGATCGCGCTGGAAGCGAATGTTTTCGAATGTGACGTCGACGGCTCCGGCAAGGTCACCGGCCTGGCCCGAATCGGAATCGAGAAGCAGTGCGCGCCCTTCGCCCAGGTTGTCGCTCGGCGTACCGTTGACATCATCCATGATGGTTACGGTGCCGCCGCTGGTGTTTGTCATGGTGAAGTCTTCGCCGCCGGCAAGCGTGATCGGATCGCCGTAGATTCCCGCGACGGTGATGTTAATTTGTCCGCCGGCATCGACGTTCGCGATTGCCAACGGAATGGTCGCCTGGTCGGCGGGTACGTTGACAATGGGAGCCGCAACCGCAGTTGCGGTGATCAGCGTTGTGGCCGCGAGGGCCACGTTTCTGAGAGAATGCTTCATGCTTTCTAGACCTCCTTGGGAGTAATCGACCTTTGGGGCCGTGTTTTCGTGGGAACTAACACGAGTTAGCTAGTAACTTTCAAGGCAACGGCCATCCTGTCAACGGATTTTTGTAACGGTTCAATAATACTTTCGTTACAGTTACGGCCTGGGGCCCGTTGCGGACGGAATTCTCCTCCTTTCCGCCGTTTCAGGACTCAGGATTGAAGTGGCCAGTCGATGGTCTTTTTCAACCAGGCCGGCCAGGTTGTCTTTGCGGGTGTATTCGGCTGTCAGGCAGACAACTCCATCATAGCCGCGGTCGAGCAAAACTCCGCCCGCCCGTCTCCAGTTGGCGAGCCCTTCGGCCCCCGGGCACCAGTGCCGGGTCCAGTGGGTATCGCCTGATTTATCAAGCTTCTCGACAACGTGAACCGCGTTTTTCCAGTTCACCATGCAGAGGTGAGGCCAGAGAATATCAGCTGCAAATTCCGGCAGTTCTCCCGCCAGGGCGCAGTGGCCAATATCCCAGACGGCACCGACCTGGCGTGGGTCGAATTCCTCGACGATTCGGCGCAGACCGCACGCGTTTGCGACGAAGCGACCGTCATGGTTCTGGACTCCGATGCGAACACCGGTCTCCTCGAGGAGAGGAAGAAGAGACCGAAGATGTTTGAGGTGGCGATTTTCGGCTTCCGTGTAGGTTTCTCCATCGCCAATTGCCGCCATAATGCGAAGAAGAGGGGGGTGTTTGAGGGCGCCAAGGGCGCGAATCACAGCGTGAGTCGGTTCTGCAGCCACGCTGAAAATACGCACGTTTTGGTCAGAGAGAACATTTTCCGCTTCCAGAAGGCCGACGTGAGGGTCATCCGGGGTCACCTGAAAGCCGGGACGCACGGGGAGTTCAATGCCATGAAAGCCAAGTCCGCCAACCAGTCGCCCGAGTTCAGGGAGTGGAAGTGCGGGCCAGGGCTTTGTGAAAACAGAGAGTTGAATCGTCATGAGTCAAACCACTCGTCCTGAGGATCGAAGGCCGGTACGGGAATATTCACAATGCGCATGTTGCCGACCGCCCGGTGACGACATCCGGGTTTGATGAAGATTGCCGTCATGGGACGAACGGGCACGACATCGTCATCGAGTTCCATCGTGCCTTCGCCTTCCAGCACGAGGTAAATTTCCGTCAGCTTTTTGTGGTAGTGAGTTCGCGCATCTCCGGAAATGTCCACCATGTGGATTGTGGCAACATCATTGTCTTCGGTTGCGAAAGCCCGGCGGGTCATTCCGCAGGGACACGGGACGGGTTGCATCTCGTCCATTTGTGCCACCATGTACTTTTTTGAAGTCACGCGATTGCTCAATGAATCTTCTCCACTCAGGTCATTTCGAGAATAACGCCAAGCATGGTATCCGGCGTTGCCGCGGCTTCCGGAAGTGCGGACTCGATCTCGGAAAGGGGTATGCGGTGAGTTGTCAGTCTGCCGACGGGAAGGCGGCGCTCAGAGATCAGTCTCATGCAAAGTTCGAGGTTTGTGCGGGTGTTCCACCGGACATGAACATCAGGGTATGCTCTGCCGGATTCCCATGCGGGATCGTGATAACCAGGACCTGTTCGCGATGCGAAGCGGATGTCGAGGTTTGACATGGGTTTTGTGGAGAGGGGGAACGTCAGGTGCCCAACAAGCACGACACGTCCCCCCGGATGTCCATCCGGAGCCGTTCGCATGAGTGGTACAAGTCTTTGGAAAAGATTGCCGGCCTCTCCGCTCGTTGCGAAAACGGCGAGATCAAGGCCGCCCCCCTGAGTAAAGGAAGACGATGAGTCTTCCAGTGAGCCTTCTTCAGGGGAGGCGGTCTGATCGATACCCCAGACAGTTGCAGTTTCGCGCCGGCTTTCAAGCAGATCGATTCCCAGAGCCCGGCAGCCGTTAATCCGCAGCAGCATCGCTGTCAGGTGTCCGAGCAGGCCAAGGCCGAAGATGGCGCATTCCTCTCCGATTTTCGGATCCGCTCTGCGGACTGCCTGAAGTGCGGTCGCCGCAAGCATTGCGTAGGACGCGTCCTCGAGGGAGACATTCTCGGGTATGCGCACACACAGGTTTTGCGGAACAACACAGACGGTTGAGTGAAGAGCGAGTCCCGCCCCTATGGCCGCAACGCGGTCGCCAGGACGAAAGTCACTTACTCCCTCGCCTGTGCGGCTCACGATGCCGGCGTTCGAGTATCCGAAGGGACGTCGTTCGGGTTTGGTGGCACGACCGTTTTGACCGTAGCTGTGCCATCCGCCGAGTTCCGTGCCGGGACTGACCAGAGAGCGGTGAACCTCAATCTCAACATGACCGGTCCCAAGTTCAGGGACCGGTTCTTTTTCAAGGGTTACACGGCCCGCATCGACGAATGCCGTCATGCGGTGACCGTTTCGTGTTTCCGTAAGCGTCATTGATGAAAGGGTCCGTGTTTCCTGTCTCAGGGGTCCTGGTTGACTTCGTTGAAGACGCCCTGGTTGGTGCGTCCGATGAACCCTTCGGAGACGGTGCCGTTGGTGGGGTCGTAGGCGAAGACGATGTGGTTGTTGGCCGAGCCGGGGTCCACCCCGTCCAGCGCGTACCACATCATCATCTGGCTGCCCTCGGGACCCGCGCTCGACATCGACCAGACG
>JANQSL010000251.1 GCA_028284075.1 Candidatus Sumerlaeia bacterium
CATGGACACCATGAGCTTTCGGGATGCTTTGCGCAACAGCCTGCGGCAGGCGCCCTCGGTTATTTCCATTGGCGAGCTGCGTGACGCTGACACTGTTCAGTTCGCACTTCACGCGGCTGAGACAGGCCACCTGGTTTTTGCAACTCTTCACTCAACCAACGCCGCGTTGACTCTCGAACGGGTATTGCATTTCTTCCCCGGCGACACCGAGCGCCAGGTCATCATGCAGCTTTCCCTCAACATGAAGTGCATCGTCAGCCAGCGTCTGATTCCGCGAATCGGCGGAGGACGTGCCGTTGCCAGCGAGGTTCTCTTGAACACGCCCCGCTGCCAGGACCTGATTTCCAAATGGGATCTGCCGGGCATCAAGGAGTACATCCGCTCAGAGAACAATGAGGGAATCCAGGACTTCGACCGCGAAATTTACCTCCTGCACAAACGCAATCTCATCAGTCTTGAAGACGCATTGAACACGGCGGATTCTCCAAGCGAACTCGCCATGAAAATGAAGGGCGTGGGCATCAAGCCCGGCAGTTCCTGGGAAGACCTGTCAGACCCCTGGGCGGAAGTTACCGACCCCTACTCCGTGCCGGAGAGCATTCGCGGACACTACTTCAAGAACGGGCAGAATGTCAGTCCCTACACGAACGATGGCGCCGCCTCCGGCGCGGGGGAACGTGGCGTTTCCGGAATCATTCCCCGGCCGCAGTTCGGTCATGTTGTCAACAAGCCGCCACAATCGCCCGCTGCCATGCCCCGGCCGGGTACCACGGAAGTCAGTGCTCCTCCGCCGACTCCCCGCTACTCCGAAGGCGAGAGCCAGCCCATCGCTCCGGTGGAGGAAAAACCGCCGCGGCCAAAAGCTCCTCCCCATCCCAAGGCACGCATCGCGGCAGGCCCGGACAAGGTTGTCGACAAGTACAAGGACCTGATCGACGATGCCACCGCTCCGACCGGTGAGAGCGGGCTTGAGTCGCACGACTCCGGCATGGATGAACTGGACTGAGTCTATCCAGGTTCTTCCACCAGTGGCACGAAACGAACGTTCATGATCTCTTCACGGTTCCGCTTCGCGCGGCACCGAGTCCATTTGGTGAGAACCTGGGAGGACTCTGAATTCGCCAGCGTTTCACCGACCGGTGCGACCATCACACCGCCGTCGGCAAGTTGATCGAACAGTTCCGGATGAATTTCCCGCGCTGCTGCCGTGAGAAGAATGCGGTCGTAGGGCGCTTTCTCCGGCCATCCCCTTGAACCGTCTCCTTCAAAGACCACAGCGTTCGAAATACCGACGGTACGGAGCCGGTCACGAGCCCTCTCCACCAGAGCGGGGATGCGCTCGATCGTGACGATCTCCGAGGCGAGTCCGCAGAGAACGGCCGTTTGATAAGCGCTTCCTGTTCCAATCTCCAGGATGCGATGGTCCGGCTGGATTTCCAGAAGCTCGGTCATGACACCCACGATGTACGGCTGACTGATAGTCTGACCGTATCCAATGGCCAGCGGCCGGTCTTCGAAGGCATTGCCACGCAGTTCAGGATTCACAAAGGCGCGGCGATCCAGGTTTGAAATAACCCGGAGGACTCTCTCGTCACGAACGCCACGAGCACGAAGCTGCTCGGTGACCATCCGGGCGGCAGGGGAATCGGGCGGCTGGCGGCGGGATGTCCGCCGCATCAGGTTGGCGATACGGCGAAGGGACATGAGTCAACTCCGCCCGAAGGGTACCGCCTGAGAGTCCGCCACGCAACCATGGGGTTTAAAAGAAAAAGCCCACCGGTTGGCCAAAGGGGGATCTGGCCTTCCGGCGGGTCCTGCCGAGAAAAACAATGCTCTCCGGTCCTCCGCTCTCCTTTCCCTTTCTCAGATGGCTCCCGCCGTCATGACCGCCGCAACAAAGGCGATGGCGGCGAGAAGAAGATTTCCGGCCTTCATGGCTCTACTCCCGCGTTCGGACTCGCGCGACGCCCTCGGCGCGCCGGGCTCCTCGTCCCCCCACGGTTAAGAGGCTCTTACTTCACTAGACGTCACGACCCCCGGTTTTGTTCACTGAAATTGTCTTTTTTTTTCGGGAGGTCAGCCAACAGACCTCCCGCAGGAGCAAAAGGTTTGAAAATTGTCGTTCTGGACGGATACACACTCAATCCCGGGGACCTGTCGTGGGATGGCGTTCGGGAACTGGCGGATGCGTTCCAGGCCCACGACCGCACACCTGTCGAGTGTGTTGTCGATCGATCCCTTGGAGCGGACATCCTCCTGACCAACAAGGCTCCAATCTCGCGCGCGACAATCGACGCGCTCCCGGATCTCGAGTACATCGGTGTCCTCGCGACCGGCTTCAACCAGGTGGATACCGGAGCAGCCGCCGAGCGCGGTATTCCCGTTACGAACGTCCCTGAGTACGGGACTGAAAGCGTCGCTCAGTATACGGTGGCATTAATGCTGGAGCTTGCTTCGCAAGTGGGCCACCATAGCCGCTCCGTGATTGAAGGCGGTGAATGGGAGGCACAGGAAGACTTCTGCTATTGGAAAACACCGCTTGTCGAACTGGCGGGGAAAACAATCGGCATCGTCGGCTTTGGCCGCATTGGAAAGCGCGTTGCCGAGATTTCCCGCGCTTTGGGAATGAAGGTGATCGCCGCTGGAAGCGGTCGGTCGAAGCTGACAGCAGGTTTTCCATTCAAGGAATGCACAACGGAAGACCTGTTTGCCGAAGCGGACATCGTATCATTGCACTGTCCGCTGACCGAAAACAACGAAGGACTGGTGGACGCCAGGCTGCTCGCGCGGATGAAACCATCAGCGTTTCTCGTCAACACGGCACGTGGTCAGTTGATCAACGAAGAGGATCTGGCGCACGCACTCAACCATGGTGTGCTTGCCGGAGCCGCCGTCGATGTTGTATCAAAGGAACCCGTTGAATCCGACAATCCGCTGCTCAGGGCAAAGAACATTGTCATTACGCCCCATATTGCATGGGCGGCACGGCCTGCACGCGAACGGTTGATGAAAACGGTGGTGAACAACATCAAGGCATGGAAAAACGGAAGGGCTGAAAACGTTGTGAATGGTGTGAAGAATTGAGTCTTCATCGCGTCAGGCTATTATCAGCGGATGATGATTACCATGACCAGTGTTCGTCCGAAAAGACTTCTTTCATTGCCTGCTCCAGATTTTGCGGTCCATTTCTGAGAGACTCATCAACCGGCTCGTTCTCGGCTGCAATTTGAACGGCAGACGCGCCGCGCTCCCGTAAGACGTGCCGCGATTGTGTATCGATTCTTCCAGCCGCAACCATCACAGGCTTGCCGCATTCCACTGCCATCTGCGCAACGCGGCCCGGTCCCTTGCCATTTACTGACTGGGAATCGAAGCTGCCTTCCCCGGTGATAACAAGATCAGCGTTTTTGACAGCATTCACGAGGTTCATCCATTCCGCGACGAAATCAAACCCCGCAACACGCCTTGCATCCAGCGCCGCGTCAAAACCGAAAGCAATTCCACCGGCCGCTCCGGCACCCGGTTGGTTCATAATATCCTCCGGTTTTCGGAAGGTTTCGCACAACAACCGCCCGAGGCGCCTCATTTCGTTTTCAAACCAGTCTGATTTGCTCTTTTCCAACCCCTTCTGTGGCCCGTAAACGGCTGTTGCACCGTTTTCTCCCGACAACGGATTGATGACGTCGCAGGCGATAAGAATCGGTGGAACCACGATGAGCTTTTCCCGGGAGAGCCGGTTGATTGCAGGCCAGCGTTTTGGCGCGACATTCAATATGGATTTGTTGTCGCCATCAAAGAAGGAGAGGCCCAGAGCCTCCAGTGCTCCAAAGCCCAGATCGTTCGTGGCGCTTCCGCCAACACCCATGAAAATGCACGTGGCGTTGTGTTCACATGCCGCGCGAACAAGTTCACCGGTTCCAAAGGACGAAGCTGACATGGGATTTCGTTCCTCCTTTGCCAGCATCGCGAGTCCGCTTGCGGCAGCCATTTCCACAATGGCTGCGGTTCCCGATGAGGGAAGTTCGTACCGTTTATGAACAGGGGGGGGAACTTTTGCCAGATCGACAAGACCAAGAGACGCTGGCACACTGCGGGAAAGGGGGTCCTGCACTGTGACATGGAGGACTTTGCCGTTCACCGCCTGCGTGAGGACTTCGCAGAATCCGTCACCACCGTCGGCAAGAGGAACACTCTCGACTCTCCAGTTGGCGTGTGCCGCACGAATACCGCGAACTGCGGCGTTGCAGGCCTCGCGAGCGGTCATGGACCCTTTGAATTTGTCGAACGCAAGAAGGACACGCATGATGGAAGCGAGGATTGCATTGCTTAATCAGCGTGCTTGTGCAACCGTCATTCGCCGGAGATGTCTTTCCACTCGGCATCCGCCTCCACGGTCAGCTTTGCTTCCTCTTTGTTCCAGTCTTTGATCGCGTTTCCCCAGATACCCTTGTAAAAAAGAAACAGCCGTCCGTCTGTAACCTTGAAATTCTCGGGATCGATCCCGACCTTGTCACCGGTGGCCATGGCTGTCGCGCACCAGCCTCCGTAGGTTGGCAGATACTTTTTTGGTGAGTCGGCAAAGAGTGCGCGATTTTCAGCCGATGCAAAGTAATAAACCACACCACGATATTCGCTGCGAATTGCCGGGTTGCCTTTGCGGGCTTCATTGTTCGCGAAGTAGGAAACGGGATCGTACCCTTCAATGGCAACGCGGTCTTTCTTCAGGTTATAATCGGAAAGTGCCCGGTTACGGGTCAGCGCGCGCAGCTGTGCGGCAATCGCTTCAAAGGGAACACCCCCTCCCGTGCTGCGGCGAAAGACTTCCTTTCCCGACGCATCGATCAGAACAACGGTGGGGGTCTCGCCGGACACATTGTATTTTGTCGCGGTCAGACCGTCGTTATCCCGGTACAGATTCTTGTCTGATGCCGCCTCCGCGACAATGACGGCATGCTTCACGCCCGCGATGCCGTCTGCCACACTCTCCAGAGTGTCCGCATGAGATGACGCTGTTTGTGCATCGGCAAAAAAATGCAGGGCGGTGAAATGTCCGGCGCGGGTATCGGTTTCCAGTCTGGAGCCGTCGGCGGACGTGGCGGGAAGCGTCTCCGCCGTGGCGAAGCCGCGGGGCAGCACAAAGGCCAGAGTCAGCAGGGCAAGTCCGGTGATTTTGTTCATCGTATTGCTTCCTTTCCAATCCGTGTGCTCAACAGAGCACAAGCGGGCGGATCGGGCGGAGTGAACAATTACCCCGGTTTGTCAGACAGGTCTACCGGGCCGCGAGTTCCCGCATTTTTTCCACATTCGTAATCACGATTTCCTTCCGTGCCGTATCCACCAGGCCTTCTTTGCGCAGCCGCCGCATGACGTGCGTGACCATTTCGCGGCTGCTCCCCACAAGCATGGACAAATCGCGATGCGACAGGGGCAGGCCGAGACGCCGTCCCTCCGGCTCACCGCACTCCTCACCCACCTGGCTGTCGAGTTCCAGCAGCGTGATGGCAATGCGTTGGTCCACCGGACGCATCATCAACTCCGCCATTCGCACCTGCAGACGGTGGATGCGGTCAAAGCTGGCTTTTGTGATCGTGTGGCAGATGTCGGGATACTTCTGCATCAGCTGTTCGAACCGCACCTGCGTCAGCCGGCAGAGGCACACCGAGGTCAGAGTCTTGCAGTGTTCGCCGTAGTCCTCATGTCCGTGAAAACCACCGAACAGATCGCCGGGTCCCAGAATCAACACGGTGGCTTCGCGTCCGGTGGAATCCACATAGGCAAGTTGTACATGTCCGCGCTTCACAATCCACAGAGCCGACTCACCGGTCTCCGGCGGCGGGACGATTTCGCCCGGCCCCAGCGAGACGTTTTGCGACGCGGCATAGATTGCATCCAGCTCGCCGGTCGTCAGGTTCGTGAACAACGGGCATTGCTTCAGATGCCAGATATGAACTTCCGCCGTACCCGTCACGACCAGTCCTCATCTTCCTTCGCGTCGTTTTCCTGCAACAGCTCGAAGTGAATACGCAATTCAATGGGCATATCGCGCCAGCGGCGGTCGACGGGAATCAAAAGATCCAGACTGTCCATCCACTGATTGGCGGCAAACTCGCAGCGGCGGCAGAAATCTCCCCAGTCTTCCGCGCGGGAATCATGACCCGGCTCCATGCGCCACTGACGCAGTTCCAGACTCTTGCCGTCTTTCCCGAGAATAACGTTTGTTGGCGCTTCGCGGTTGATCACCCACCAGACCTCGCCCGCAACGACGGCCATGTGATTGGCGGCTGCGCGCTCGACAACGTCACGCACACGCTCCGGAGGCCACGACATGCGTCCTGCGGCGTCAGTCCAGAGATCACGTGCTATTTCAGAAGGAAGATACATTGTTCAACGGATTCCACCCGCACCGACGATCAGTTACAGCGACAGCTTTGTGCCGCTCGGCTCGTTCCTCCGCAACAGAATCGTTTCAAGTGTCCCGGCGGGCCGGGACTGGACCGACTGCCGGTGCCTCGTTCTCCCGGCGTGGGGGTTGCTCGGTTTGTGGTTGAAATTGCCCGTTCGGCCCAAAGTGGGCCGGATGGATACAACACGGCCTTTCACCGGTGAAATCCGTTGCCATTGGAAGCGCCCGGAGGGCTCCGTCCCGGTATGTCAAAGCGAGATTATTACGAAGTTCTTGGCGTCGTTCCAGGCGTGGTGGGCACCCTGATGGCGAACGAGGCGCTCAAACTGATTCTGGAGAT
>JANQSL010000262.1 GCA_028284075.1 Candidatus Sumerlaeia bacterium
CACACCAACGGTGAACGGAGGCCGTTTGACTCTTGCGGGTTCCAGCATTCGGACCGTGGATACCTTTCGGGGAATCCCGCTCTGGTTCGAAGCGAAGGGTGTCGATTGGATCAGCTTCGATGCCGACTCAGCTTCGGACTTCAGTATCGTCTCCGACGAATTACCCACTCCAGTGCGAGGCAACCGCACAACGCGCGGAAGCAGTACGTCCACGGGAGACTATCGAAGTTACACGAGTTTCGTCGGAAGCACGATTCTTCAGTCCCTTTTTGTCGATCCTCCCTTTGGCGGGAATCGACCCATCATCGATGACGACGGCGACTTTGCGATCCTGGCTCATCACGATCATGTGGTGCGTTACGACCCGCCGTTCGTTTCCGCGGGCTCCAACACAACCACACCAGGCCATTCGGCGGATTATGTGTTTGAGATCAGGACAACGCCGGGAGCCACGCTGACGGTCGATCGGATTCGGGTGGCCACGCTCAATACGCTTAATCCAGCGTATCGCTTTGTGGACCCGCTCGCAACCGGCCGGAACCTCAGCTTCGGCGATACGGGAGTGTCGATGATCGTGGATAACCTTGAGTCGGGCAGCCAGGGATTTTCGGCCGGGCGCATCGACTCGGCACCCCCGAATCTCCCGGATGCGCTTCCTTTCTTCTGGGACATTACGGATTCCGGATCCCATTCGACTGATCTCACCATCAGCTTTGATACCCAGGCTGTGGTGGATGCGGGACTCAGCGGAGCCCAACTGGCTTTCTATCGATCAACCGACAACGGCAACACCTGGGAAACCGTGGGTGGCTCCGTCAGTGCAGTGTCCGGTACGGGAACGGCAACGAACATTGACGAGTTTTCCATCTGGGCCGTGGCAGCCGCACCGGTTCCTTCGTTCGCCACAAACTGGAACCTTTACCAGTAGTCCACGCACAAACTCTTTGCCAAAAACAGCCCGGCAGCCGATTGCCGGGCTGTTTTCGTATCGATACTCTGTTTTTGGATGAAAATCTCCAACTTTCGAGGATTACGAGCCCTCCTCTTGACATCACATCATCATATCATGATATATGGATACGGCAGATTGACGAAAGTGGCCTCCCACCCATGAACCAGACTTCCACCGCCCGTTTCCTCCCTCCCATCGAACAGGAGCTTGCCGGCCGGATTCTCATGCTCGACGGTGCGATGGGAACGATGATCCAGCGTTACAGGCTGACGGAGCAGGACGTTCGTGGTGAACGCTTCGCCGACCACTCCAAAGACATCAAGAACAACGCCGATGTCCTGTCACTGACCCGCCCGGACGTCATTTACGAGATCCATAAAGGCTATCTGGACGCCGGGGCCGATATTATTGAGACGAACACCTTTGGTGCTCAGACGGTGGCTCAGGGCGATTTTGACATGGAGCACCTCGTTCGTGAGATGAACCTGGAATCCGTACGGCTTGCCAAAGAGGCCTGTGCAGCGAAAATGGCTGAGGATCCGGGGCGTCCGCGCTATGTTGCGGGATCCATCGGCCCGATGCCCAAATCGCTTTCCGTTTCTCCAAAGGTGGAGGACCCCGGCTATCGATCCGTTACGTTCGACGAAGTTTCGGCTGCCTACAAGGAACAGGTCGAGGCGCTCATCGAAGCTGGTACGGACCTGCTCCTGGTCGAGACGGTTTTTGACACGCTGAACTGCAAGGCGGCGCTCTACGCTATCGACGAAGTATTTGAAGAGCGTGGTATTCGGCTGCCCATCATGATTTCCGTAACGATTACGGATCAGGCGGGGCGCAATCTCTCAGGCCAGACGCCGGCGGCATTCTGGTACACTGTCGAGCGCTGGAAGCCATTGAGCATTGGTATCAATTGCGCGCTCGGGGCGGAACAAATGCGCCCTTTTGTGGAGGAACTGGCTGAAATTGCCGATTGCCATGTCAGCGTTTACCCCAATGCCGGGCTACCGGATCCCATGTCGCCGACGGGATTCAGTCAGTCAGCGGATGACATGGCAAATCTGGTGGAGACGTTTGCGGAACACGGTTGGGTGAACATCGTGGGCGGTTGCTGCGGCACGACACCGGAATTCATCGAGGCGATCGCGGATCGCGTTTTGAAGTACCCGCCCCGCAAGATTCCGGATCTCGCGAAACACCCACGCTACTCAGGTCTCGAACCACTTGTCGTCACACCGGAGTTCAACCTCGTGATGGTGGGGGAGCGCACGAACATCACGGGGTCACCGAAGTTTGCACGCCTCCTCAAGGAGAACGACCTGGACGGTGCACTGGCCATTGCCCGCCAACAGGTGGAGAACGGCGCCCACCTCATCGATATCAATATGGACGAAGGCATGATCGATTCGGAAGCCGTTATGGTACGCTTTCTGAACCTCATTGCGTCGGAGCCTGATATCTCGCGTGTACCCATCATGGTGGACAGTTCACGATGGTCTGTGATTGAAGCCGCGCTGCGGTGCATTCAGGGCAAGGCGATCGTGAATTCCATCAGTCTGAAAGAGGGAGAGGAGGCATTCCTTCATCATGCGAAGCGTGCACGCGCGTTTGGTGCCGCGGTTGTCGTGATGGCGTTTGACGAGCAGGGGCAGGCGGATGTCCGGGATCGCAAGGTGGCAATATGCCAGCGGGCTTACGAGTTGCTGACGGAGAAAGCCGGCTTCGAACCGCAGGACATCATCTTCGATCCCAATATTCTGACTGTCGCGACGGGAATCGAGGAGCACAACAACTACGCCGTCGACTTCATCGAGGCCGCACGCGAAATCAGGAAGCGCTGCCCGGGTGCGCTCATCAGCGGAGGCGTTTCCAACATCAGCTTCAGTTTTCGCGGTATCAATCCCGTACGCGAGGCAATGCACAGCGCGTTTCTTTTTCATGCCCGCCAGGCCGGGCTCGATATGGCGATCGTCAATGCGGGCATGATCGAGGTTTACGACGAGATTGAGGAAGAACTGCTGATTCTTGTCGAGGACGTATTGCTGAACCGGCGGTCTGATGCGACGGAACGGCTGGTCACGCACGCTGAGTCGCTTCGAGGTCAGAAGAGCGGCGGTGGCGATGAAAAGAAACTCGAGTGGCGTGACGCTCCCGTCGAAAAGCGCCTCGAACACGCCTTGCTCAAGGGCATCGTTGATTTCATCGATGAGGATACGGAAGAGGCACGCCGGAAGTACAACAGACCTCTTGATGTGATTGAGGGGCCTTTGATGGATGGAATGAACATCGTCGGAGATCTGTTTGGTGCGGGAAAAATGTTTCTGCCGCAGGTCGTGAAGAGCGCCCGCGTGATGAAAAAGGCTGTCGCATGGCTGACGCCCTTCATGGAGGAGGAAAAACGGCGTCTTGGCGACTCGAAGGCCAATGCAAAGGTGCTGATGGCAACGGTGAAGGGCGACGTCCACGATATTGGCAAAAATATCGTTGGTGTTGTTCTTGGCTGTAACAACTACGAGGTAATCGATCTCGGCGTTATGGTTACGTGGGAAACCATCGTCGAAGAAGCGAAGAAGCATGCTGTGGATGTCATTGGTTTGAGCGGATTGATTACCCCAAGCCTTGACGAGATGGTTCACAACGCGAAGGAATTTGAAAAGGCCGGACTGAAGGTTCCGGTTCTCATTGGCGGTGCCACAACGAGCAAACTCCACACGGCGGTAAAGATCGCACCTCACTCCTCACAGCCGATTGTGCATGTGCTCGACGCATCCCGTGCCGTCTCCACGGTACAGGGTCTTCTGGATACGAACAGTGGCTTTTGCGAGAAGACGGCCAAAGACTACGATGATTTGCGTGAGTATCATCGGAGTTCTCAGTCCGCCGTTCAGGTTATGGACTTCGAGGACGCGACTGCCAACAGCCCGAATTTCGACTGGAATTCGGCGGATATTGCAAAGCCTGAGTTTCTTGGCGTTCGTGTTTACGATGACCATCCGATCGATCAGGTTGCTGAGTATATTGACTGGTCGCCCTTCTTCCATGCATGGGAATTGAAAGGAGTGTATCCGAAAATTCTGGATCACCCAAAGTATGGCGAGCGGGCGAAGGAGCTTTTTGAGGACGGCCGCCGCGTGCTGAATGAGTTGATTGCGAAAAAGACCATTACCGCGCGAGGTGTGTGTGGATTCTTTCCCGCCAACAGTGATGGAAACGATATCATTGTCTGGTCGGATGAGTCCTGTAACACGGAGCGGACACGTATTCCGACGCTACGTCAGCAGGTCCGCAGAGACGGTAAACCGAACCTCGCGCTGGCGGACTATCTTGCACCGTTGGAAAGCGGCCGCGTTGACTATCTTGGCGGCTTTTGTGTCACAGCGGGAGTCGGTGTTGAGGAACTGGCAGCGCGCTTCGAGGCGGACCACGACGACTACAACAGTATCATGGTGAAGGTGCTTGCGGATCGCTGTGCGGAGGCGTTTGCCGAATTGATGCACAAGCAGGCCCGTGGGTTCCTTGGATATGGCCAAAATGAGTCGCTCGGGAACTCGGACCTGATCGCGGAGAAGTACCGCGGTATTCGCCCCGCACCCGGATATCCCGCGTGTCCGGATCACCGCATGAAAACGCGCCTCTTCGAGTTACTCGATGCGGAGAGCGCAACTGGTGTTTCGCTGACGGAAAATCTGGCTATGCGACCGGCGGCTTCCGTGAGTGGATTCTATTTCGCTCACCCTGACTCGAAGTACTTCGACGTTGGCAAAATCGGTCCTGATCAGGTTGTCAACTACGGAGAGCGTTGGGATGGTGATGTTGCCGAGACTGAGCGCTGGTTGCGGCCGATTCTGGCTTACGATCCGGATGAAAAGAGCGCCGCGGAAGTACTGGGTTTAGCCGCCAGGTAGGTGTTCAGCCCCGGAATGCGGTGGTATTACGGACAGCATTCCAAAAGATATAGTACAGACAGTTCCTTCACAGGAGCGCCCGCGCGGCGTCTGTATGGACGAATTGTCATGCCGTTCCCCGGCGACATGTGTGACTCGGCTCTTCCCATCCCGTGCCGCACGAAGGTGAGGGAGCAACGAACTCAAGCAGACTGGGCATGTCCTGTACGTGAATTCCGTGCATCCATTATCCCTCAGAGGAGAAGGCTGTCCTCACAATGGATAATCTGAATATCCGCCATAGAATCTCGCTCTATGAAACCCTGGAACCCTCAGAAGTTTAAAGCCTGTAAAAAACTTGAGATTCACTACGCTCAAAGTCATAAAACTGATTGAGCAGAACAGAAGCTTGTCCGTGCTTCAGTATCAGTGTCTGTTACGAGGATTGCCTGATATTGAAGCGCTCACCACAGACACTGGAACTGCCTCAGAAAGGGTTATTCCATCTGATTATCGGTTTATTTTGATGGGAATTCGCGTTTCTGCAGCTTTCTTTGAGAAATCGAAGACTGACAACTGAAGGTAGTCACGTTTTTCGATTTCACTCTTCGAGATCTCGAATTCCAGGTTTCCCTTCCGCAGCCACACGTTGACGTCTGAACGATGCCGTGGTTCTTCGAGAGACACTTTTTCCGGAGTGAATTTGTTTGTTGCAGTGAGTTCGAAACTTAAGTCGGCCTGTCTCGACAATGTTTCGACTACGAACCTCACATCGCCCTTGCAAATTCCTTGACTGTCACATGTAATTCCGCAATTTCTTCCCAACATGCGCAGCTTGTAATCTGAAGTGCCTCTTCCCGTTGCACTGACCTGAATTGGAAATCCTTCCTTCGAGTCATCTGATTCAAGATACAGTACAGCTAGAAACTCCGCTTCCTTCATTGCAAAATCCACCGAAAGAGTGACTTCCTCTCCCGGCTTAATGCGGTTTTGGCGCCAGCTCAATCTGTGGCAGCCGCAGTTTGCTTTCACGTTCGTGACATTGATGATTCGGTCTGTTTGATTGGTAATGAGATAAGTTCCGGTAACAACAGAGTCTGTTGGTGCCTCACCCAGATCGATGGTTTTGGGTGACACAAGCAAAGGTTCAAGTGGTTCTTGTTCATGAGCTTCAACTCTGTGAGCTCCTTCAGTGTCGGTGTCGCAACTTGCTCCTGCCAGAAGAATTGATGCCAAAATCAGAATGCGAGCCAAGACCATGTGTCTCATTTGGTCGCCTTTCGCTTGCTGCGAAATTTTAGCAGTCCCAGCAGGCATCCCCCCGAAAGCACCGCCATGAGAGCAGAATAAATGAAGAGTTTATCGTAGCCGTGCCGAGTGGAATGAACCTCATGTGATTTGTTCGCTTCGGAAAAAGAGCTTTCTGAGAGAGAGGAGTTTTCAGGAGCGGTCTCCCGACTCCTGATGCCGGAGACTTCGCCGTGCTGAGCCGGCTCTGCCGCTACTTGCATGTCATCAAGCCAGTTCGCTTCGGGATCCGGTACGGGGTCATTTTGGAGCATTGTAGCTACGGGGTCATCTTTAACTTCAAGATAGCCAGTCGATGAATAGAAGATTTTGGTGTCGGGAGGAAAATCAATGTCGAAGTCGGCATCCGGCAGTTCCGAAGCCCAGTCGATTTCGAGAATCTCTGTTTCATGTCTTTTGTTTTGCTCAGAGGAGAGGCCGGATTTTCACGTGAAACTTTTTGGCCAAAAACGGCCGGGTTGCCCGGGGATAGTGCCGTATTGGATGTTTGAAATGGAGAGAGCCAGTGTTCCAGGGTCGTCGTTAAGATCCGGATCTCCGACCCATTCTTCGATCAGTCTTGGCAAAAAATTATTTGTGAGATCAAGGTAGACTCTGAAATAGACATTTTCCATTTGGGGGATTTCACGAATCAGGATGACGGCATCCTGCTCATCCGTTTCAATCAATTCCGCTGAGTTGAGCCACAGCAATTCGGATACCGTACCCGGAAAATCAATGACTTTGGCTGCCAAAAGATCCAGGTCGAAACCCATGAAACTGCTGACCTCATAATCATCCGCGACGCGGCCTGTCAGTAAACCCTTGTCTTGATTCGAGAAGTCCAGAACTTTGGTCGTGTTACCATCAAAGGCATGCTGAGTGTGAAGTACTACAGTCCAATCGTTATCTGCGGGAACCAGTTGTTTGAATTCATAGAAGATATTCTCTCCGTTCCTTTTAAGATTACAGATTCTCCGATAGATTGGAATCGACGCTTCATCACCAAAGTCTTCATATCCTGTTACTTGAACTTGCGCGCTGAAGCTGACTTCACTCGGCAGAGCCTCATCAACTTTCATTCGTATGGTATCGAGATCCGAAACTTGAGAGATCGTGCTTCGTGAAACGATAAGGATCAGGATCACAAAAGGCCAGACTCGCGGATTGTTTTTCACTCGCATACCCTTTCGGATTCTGGAGTCTTGCACCATTTACTGACGGTACCTCCGGGAGAGATTGAGGAACCGTCAGAATGGCTAATGACTGTACAGAAAAGTGGGAAACAGTGTAATTATAATCAGGTAGTAACACAGCCCTGATATTCACAGGTGCCGCCGGAAGGCACTGCACCAGCACAGGTACCTAATCCATTGCAGCTTCCTGTAGACTCTGCCCCACAGGTATACTCATACGCTGGCCCGGTACCGAATGCGCAGGTTCCACTGAGGGCGGTCTTGCAATAGGACACGGTCGGAGATGCCCCGGCACATGTCTGGCAGGCCGTTCCACCCGGGACGTTACCTCCTCCGTTCGCATAAGTACA
The DNA here is from genome assembly GCA_028284075.1 of Candidatus Sumerlaeia bacterium. Classification (GTDB taxonomy): domain Bacteria; phylum Sumerlaeota; class Sumerlaeia; order SLMS01; family JAHLLQ01; genus JAJFLJ01. Next base: position 7,667 of record JANQSL010000262.1, read on the forward strand.
ATCAGCACTACCCGACTCTGTGCCACACGATCCTCCCACGTATTTGCAGAAGTTTGGTGCACAAATATCGGCAGTAAGTCCGTAGACGGCCAGGGTCGATGAGAATACAAACACAGCTGCTGCTATTATCGTAGGGATTCCTGATTTCATGGAAAACTCCTCGTTGTGATAAAACTTCAGACAAGGCGTCGGAACAGCCCTGAGGCCTTGCTAATCAGTTGTCTTGAGGGATGCCAACCCAGTGCACAGCTTACCCGCCTCCCTTTGGTAGTGGATTACCACAGGTTTCTGCTGAATTTCCAACTTTAAAGGGATGTTTTATCCCTTTTTACAATAAAACCCTCTTTGATAAGAAGAAATCACAGCTTAATTGCTCATATGTCAAGGATTATCCTGACAGGATTTTGTTTAAGCCTTGCGGAAGATGCACTCGAAAATCAGAAGTGACCAAGTGTAGCAGAGTATCTGCGATTCTCGAGAAACGCCACTTTCAAACCCTGAAGCGGTTATTCGCCTGGCCCTTCAGAGACGGGCCAAAAAGTAAACGTGGCATTCACATTTTCGGTCTACCTTGCTCTTCTGCCATGGCTCAAAAAGGGCCCGGAGGTAATTCTCCGGGCCCGTCGCTGAGAAACAAGATGACTACTGCTTTACCATTCTGATGGCATCAGCGATGACGAAGCTGCCGCTGCCGGTCCAGCAGGAGAGGGCGACACGAGTTGCGTTGCCACTGTTGAAGGAATACGTTCCCAGAGAGACCCAGGTTCCGTTGTTTTGTTGCTGATTGACAGGCACAGTCGTTGATCCGCCCGTATGGTAAACGATGTAAGGGGCTGCCGTTGCGCGGTTACCACCTGTTGTCCAGCGTGCAAAGACTTCGTAGCTCCCACTCTGTGTCAGGTCGACCTTCCAGGTCGCCGCATCACTCACCGATGCAGTCGCCCGGGCATGGTAATTCGATCCGTAGTAACCTGAAACCGAAGTGCTGGGGAACCAGTTGCCGGACGGTGCTGTGAAGCCGGCGTCCGTGTTGTCGACGATAAACTCAACACCCGTTGGCTGAACCAGAACCCACTGAGCGGCGTCCGCTGAAACAACAGTTCCACTGCTGCCGCCGTTGAACGAGTTTGCGCCGTCCAGGAAAAGGCTGCCGCTGGTACCGGCCCCGAATTCCCACTGTCCGATGTTTATCCACTGGCCTCCGTTGACTTGTTGGTTAATCCCATTGGGGATTCCATCGCCGTTGTTGTTTCCCCAGAGAGTTGTTGATCCATTGAGGTGATTGACGACATAGCTTGCGGCAGGGGAGCGGTTGCTGCCGGAAACATACCATACATAGACGTCATAAATACCCTGCTGAGCCAGGGTGGGTGTCCAGCTGGCGCTGTTCGACTGATTGAAGACCAGTGCCCAGCGGGAATTTGAGCCGAAAAAGCCGGCACTGGAAGACGTCCCCCACGATCCGGACTCCTGATAATCAGGGAAATCGGCATTATCGACAATGACACCGCCAAGAGTGGGGCCGGGATTGGGAATGGCACTCTGTGTCATGACCGAAACAATGCTGTCGATGCGTGAACGGGTGTCGCTTTGTGAAGAGGCGGGGACGCTGTTGCAGTAGATGGAGAAGAAGTAGCGCTCGCCATCGAACAGATTGTCAATGTAGCCGGACAGTGACAGCGTCTGGCCGTTGGTGAGCGTGCCTGTTTTTGCGTGGACGCGGCCGGTCTTCCCCGTGCCGCAGAGACGGCTGCCGAGCGTGCCTTTGGTGCAGGAGATTGCAAGGTGCGTCGCCCATTGTCCGTAGGTGTAATTATTCATCATGTAACGGGTCAGGTCGAGCGTTTGACGTGAGCTGAAGCGGTTATTCCAGCTGAGACCGGAGCCGTCGAACATCTGGGCACCGGTCATGTCGATTCCAATGCCACTGCACCAGTTGATAATGGGCGAACCGCCGCCAACAATGCCATAGAGTTCATCCGCCAGACCGTTGTTGCTGCTTGAAAGCACGGATTCGACAGGACTGGAAGTCGATGAGGACTGGAGTTGAAAGCCGCGCCAGACGTATGTGGGACCCAGAGTTCCAATCGCCGCAGCGGTCGTGAAAATCTTGGTGTTTGAAGCCGGGCGGCGTGGGGTTGTGGAGTTCAGACTGTAGTAGGTCTGCGTGCCCCATTCATTCTCAATGAGGACTGACCACTGAACGCTTGAGTTTGAGTTGTTGATGATCGCATCAATGTCGTTGTCGATCTGGCCGAGAGTGATCGCGCTCGCCTGTCCAAGAACCAGCGCCGTGAAGAGTGTAAGGATCAAAACCAGTCGGGATGACTCTTGAAAGTGTTTCCGATGCATAAGCTACGGTGCTCCTTTCACGAAGAAAATGTTGGTTTTCCGAAGATACCCCAACTCCAGTCGCCTTTATCGTGCGGAAGCGTGCGCACAAAGTGGTAAACCCGCCGCAACGATATACGCCCAATTGCTGGAAGAACTTCAGATTAGCCAGGATGCATGGTTGTTCAATGCCGTCCATGCAACCATTTTCACTGCCGCAACCGGTTTCAAAAGCAACTATTTTCAGAGCATTGTTTAAACGTGCTGTTTGTTTTGCAGAAACGTGCTGCTACAAGGGTGAGAGCGTCGCGACACGTGTGTTACGGTCGATCGTAACAGTACCGATTCCCTCTTCACCATGATAGACACTCCACGTGCCTGGTGTAAGTTGTACCCTGAAGTTTTCCAAAGGAGTGGGAAGCATTCGTGTTTCTGTTCCCTGCGGACCCTGCAGCAGTATTGGCGGACCTGGCTGTAACACGCGGTTACGCAATGAATCGGGAAAAGCGAGTTCAACTTCCATGGCATCAACAATAACAAATTCACGAACGGCAATACCGTCCTCGTTTGGCTCGGCTACGAATGGCCAGGTCGATTCACCTGTTTCGTACTCAGCTGTAAGGATATAGCGTCTGTTTTCCGTGAGAGGATAGAATGTAAACATGCCATCGGCTGACGAGACCGCCTCAAAGAGAACGGGTGGCTCTGGAATGTCTCCCTCTCTAAGGATTACCCGTACGCCTTCCAGACCTTCGTCGCCTTTCACGATACGTCCAACGAGGTCCACGTTGGGGCTTTCCATTTTCAGACTCGTCCGTACCGTTTGATTCTCGCCAACATCGATGTTGCCTGCCGCAGTCGTCTCTCCATCCGGCGCGTAGGCCATCAGCAGATACTCACCGGCGGGGATTGAGTCGAACCACAGCTCATTTCCTTCGATGCGCGATACCTCGAACTCCGTTCTGGCCATTGATTCCGGCAGTGCCGTGTTGAGAAGAATAACCTCAAGATCCGAAAGTTCATCACTTGAAATGTTTTCCACCATGCAGACAAGGCGAGCGGTTGCAGCGGGATTCAACGAGATGCTCTTCTCCTCACCACCCTGTACCCAGTCAAACGCATCGGATACCGTCCATGTGGAATTGGCACCCGCCGCGATACGAGTCCTTCCGGTGGCATGAGGCCGCAGGACAGCCTCTGTTGTTCCCGCAAATGACTCTCGAGAGTCCATCTCATAAAACCACTGGGACACGCCGCCCCGTACGGGGCGCTCTCGAGCCACAAGGAGAATCGCCTCACCCGTATTGGCAACAGGCGAACCCTCAGGTATTGTCACACGGATTCCTTCAGGAGCGCTCAGGACGAGCTTGATGTCCTCATCGGGAATTGGTACGGTACGCAGCTCACCTTCGCCATGCACGGCATGACTTGCTGTCAGGAGTTCAATTGTTTCTCCACCAAAACCGTCGAACTCGAACCGTCCTTCCGCATCCGAAACATCCTTCAGATGAACAGAACCTCCCAGTGGATCGCGTCCATAGGCGGAAACAGTCACTTCCCGCAGTGGTTCTTCACTGGAGTTCAGGACGAAGCCCGCCACCGGCACACCTCTGGGAATCGCACGAACAAACTCGGTTGTTTCTCCCCGCTTGACCTCAATCCGTTCCTGAATCCACGGCTCGCCGCCATCCCGCTCAAGCCTGAGAACATACTCTCCCGGCGGCAGGGCCGGAATATTGAAGGTGCCGTTCGAAGCCGGGTCGCTCTCACGAAGAACGAACGTTTCTCTCCCTTCGGAGTGTTCCCCCTTGATTACGACTTCGAACCGGGGAGCTACAGGATCCACTCCCTCTCCCTCATAGGTCAGAGCACCCTCCAGCTTTCCACCGACATCCAGTTTCAATGTGACCGTTGTCGTGGTTTCACGGAGGCCCGTTGATACAAACTGCAAGTCGGAAACAAGGTCATCCGTTCCTCGGAGGACAACGGCTCGTGTACCGGCATATTGAATGGGGATTGCCCCATAGTCTCCCGATATTCTTGTTCGCTGTACGTTCTCCTTCATCCCCTCGAAAGGGCCGAAAACTTCGGCGATGCCTCCGGTCGGTTCATCGGATTCCTCCCGCTTTTCAACGGTGATTTCCAATACACGCTTCCGCCGGAGAAGAAGTGTTCCCGTGTCCAGATCGCTGCCGTCTGTTCCATCGAATGGGTAGGCTTCGGAATTCTGATCCTCACCAAAAAAAGCAAACTCCGGATGCAGCACCGAGATTTCCTTCGGCCACGGGGCCTCAACGGGATAGACTTCGAAATGGCCCTCGGGATCTGACATTGCGCGGAGTTCACCGATTACGACCTCAGCATTGGAGACGGCATCTCCTGTTTCACCGTCGGCAAGCATCCCGGTGATTCGTATTCCTTCCGGATAAAGAAGAGTGATACCTTCAATGGCTCCGTCCTGAACCACCATGTGCGACTGGACAGGGCCTGTGCCTTTCTCCTGTGACCATGCCGCAATCAGGTATTCTCCCGCCGGGAGGCCGTCAAAAGACCAGGCTCCTTCCGCTGTCGTGCGGCGAACGATATGAAAGTCCCGAGGACCACCCTGAAGTAGAACAGTCCGGAGACCCTGTGGTTGAAGAGAACGCGAACCGACGAGTGTGCCCGAAAGACTCGCTCCACCGCGGCGAAGACTAATCGTCATGTCGAGCCCCGGCTGCATTCGCAGGACCTGACGCTCATAACCCTCAAGCCGGAACGGAAGAATCCACGATGTTTCGCCTGCCAGACCCTCGACCGTAAAGGTGCCGTCACCGCTTCCCGTTTCAAAGAACGGAAAACTCTTTTCCATTGTTGAACGGGAGGCGTCGGGACCAGGTGAGACCGGTCCGATAGCGACTCCTCCCAGTGGCTGCAATGTTTCGAGGTCGCGCAAGCTGCCCTGGATAGCGAACCCGGGTTCCAGATCGAAAACCGCCCTTCGCGTTTCATCTCCCGCCAGATCAGCGGGCCAGGGAAACCGGGCGCGCCGGACGCCGGGACCTGTTACTTCGATTTGCGTGGACTCGATCGGTTCGGCCCGAAGCTCAAACTCACCCCTCTCATTGACACGAATGGTGTCGCGTCGGAGCGACTCCTCTTCGACTTCTGTGGGCGCTTCGTGGAACAGCGTGACCGACAAGCTCCCTGGCTCAACACCTTCAGGAGGAACAACCCGTCCCTGCAATGTCACTTCAGCCACCGCCGGCAGTGCGTAAAGCAGGACGATGACACTGATGATGTAGTGTTTCAATTCCTCGAGTCCAGGATTTCAATTTGTTCCTCTGCATGTTGTCGGCGGAGGAAACTGCGGGAGGGCGAGTCGAGAAACTCACGATACAGAGAAAGAGCACGTTCCTGCTGGTTCAGTTCCTGAGCGATTTGTGCGGCACGGTGAAGTGCGTCGGCAAGAAAGGCATCCTGGGGATCCGTTGCAGCCGCCGAGATGAGCATGTTCAGTGCCTCATCCTTGCGGTCCTCAGTGATCAGAAGCTCTGCATGCTGCAGTTTGAGGTCCGTGAACTGCTCCGGCCAGCTGGCCAGATTTTCTTCCGCCTCTGCAAGGATACTGACCGCCTCGTCTCTGTCTCCTGCCTCAGCGTGTGTTCGAACGAGACGAAGCCAGGCGCGGGACTTGATATTGGGGTCGTCCGACTCATCGACGGTTCGGCGAAGAAACTCCTCCGCAAGATCGATTCGGCCCTGATGGGCGCACAGGCTGCCAAACTCCTCAACGATGGTCATTCCCCAATCGCCTCGCACACGCGATGGAGCTGCGCGAAACCACTCGATGAATTCCTTTTCCCGCTCGAGGTGTTTGCCGATTTCCCACAGACGTCCAACGAGTTCATGCACATGCCAGGGCTCGCCCTCGTAACCATCGTCAAGAATGCTCTTGTAGAACGTGATTGCCTCGTCCCAGCGCTCAAGCCGCGTCAAACACGCGGCGCGATTCATTTGCACGGAAACATTTTCCGGTTCGTGTTCCAGCAACTCATCGTAAAGCGTCATTGCGGTTTCGGGATAGCCGTTTGTTGCCAGAACAAACCCCAGTGTTTCCCGATCACGAAATCCCGATGACTCAGAGTTGACCAGTTGCACGAGGACATCGGCAGGGTCCTCGCTGCCCTTCGCCTCTTCGAGACCGAGCAATGAAACATAGGCATCCGGTTCCCAGGGGCGCCGCAGGATAACCTGGCGCAGTGCCTGATCCGCCACCCGCACCGTTTTCTCGATTTCGTCCGGGTCTACGGCGAGTAATTCCTCCGGTGCGGAGGCCAGTTCGGTGGCAAGTTCTCCGGATACTTTTGCCAGTTGATCGAGTGCAGCCGTGTTGTCAGGAGATCGTGTCACCCACTGATAAAGTGCCTCCACTTCATTCGGCTTTCTGCGAGAGGCAACAGAGGCCTCCGCCGCCAGTCTCCACAGAACGGGAGGCGATTTGTCGTCACGAGCAAACAAATCACGAACCTTCGATTCAATGGCGAGATGAGATTCCGTATCGAGTATGTTCGTGAAGATGACATGGTGATAGAGTTCAACATCATCTTCCCGAGCGCCACCGATCGAGTCAGGGTAGACCTCTATCAATCGGTCAATATCCTGCATGCGGCTGAACGCCAGGAGCCGCGCGAGAATAAATTCCGAATGCAGATCATCAGGAATGCTCTCTCGTTCGATTCTGTCCAGGGCCGCTTCCGCTCCCCGGTTATCCTTCAATGCCAGTGCCACCCGTGCCGATTCGAGATTCAACCGAACAGCTGTACGTCCTTTTGAGGCTCGAGCACGCTGCTCAAGACTGTTGCGAAATTCCTCGAGCTTGCCGGTTTGCCGAAGAAGTTCACCATGTTCCTCCGCAACGGCTTCCCAAAGCGGAGATTGCCTCAGGCCTGGCAGGTGGCTCTTCAAATAGTCCAGTGCTTCATCGTGCCGTTCCTCACGGTTCAGCATCCGCGTGGCAAAGAGGACCGCTCCCGCACCGTGCTCCGCGGCTCCCGCAAGGAATTCCTCGCGATTCTGAAAGTAATCGGGGCGCTGTTGAAGCTTCAACACGGCTTCGTCGAGCATTGGGAGGAGCGTGCCGTAGCTGATTCCAGGGTCGCGAAGTCCCTGTCCCATTGCAGACAAAAGCAGACCTGGATCCGAAAGGATTGCATTTGCGTTTCCCGCAAACAACTCGTGCCACAGCACGAATCGCTTCGAATTGTCTTCAGCTGTCATGGTCGCTTTCAAAAGCAGAAGCTGGCGATCTTCCGGTCTCGAGTCGCTCTCGTAGAGTCGGGCCAGAAGCAGGGTTCCGGCAGCGTCATCTCCATTCTGCACGTACATGTCCCCCTCAAGGGCACGAATCGCACTCTTTACATCTCCCGCGGCATAGAGTCCCCTTGCAATTGCGAGCGGTGGGAGGCCCTCGAAACCGGATTCGTTAGGTGTGGCGAGCATCGCGGCGAGTTCGTCGTCACGGCCCGTAAGTTTCAAAAATCGTGCAAGCGCCGGAATACCCTGCTCCGGCGCGATCGATGCCGCTTCACGATAAAGTTGAAGCGCTGCATCGTGATTTCCTCTGCCGGTCGCTGCAACAGCATCGCGGATCAACCGGTCCCCTTCTTTGTTTCGGGCAACAAGAGCACCCGGCGCAGGTGACATGCCCAGTCGAATCACCGGCTCAGTCTCCGCTTCCCCGTGAGCTTCCCCGTTCGAGTGGCTTTTTGCCGCCGGCGGCAGGAACACCAGGAGCGTTGTGCAAAGGGCGCCGGCAAGACCGGTCCTGTTCATATGAGAGTTCGTTCGTTTGTGTGAGTTTTCCGGCCAATATGGTCCGGTTGTTCAAGCTCGTACTGTGAATCAAAACTTTGTCAGACGAACCATACTTTGGATAACGAAGAGCCCGGCCGATGTCCAGCGCGAAAGACGCACCGTGCTCGCACTTGCATGGAAGAAACGGACCGCTCGCAAGAGCGGCCCGTTTGTATCTATCGGTCAGACTGAGCGTGAATCAAAGCTTCGTCAGGCGAACCGCATCAGCAATAACGTAGAACCCGGATGTTGTCCAGCAGGACAAACGAACTGTTCTTGTTCCGGAATTAAACGAGTAGTTGCCGAGGCTGTTCCATTTCCCGCCGTTAGCCTGCTGATTGGTGCTGACAGTCGTCGTGCCGCCGCTGTGGTCCACAAGGTAGGGTGCGGTTGCGGAACGGTTGCCGCCTGCTGTCCACCACGCCTCGACCTTGTAGGTGCCGGAGCTGGGAACGCTGAAGCTCCAGGTCGAGGCATCGCTCACGGAAGCTGTTCCACGGACACGATAGTTGGAACCGAAGTAGCCGGCGGTTGATGTGCTTGTCCACCAGCCGCTGCCGGGCGTAAAGCCGCCATCGGTGTTGTCAACCGTCAGCACAACCGCTGTGGACGGCGTGTACTTCGCCAAGCCGTAGTGGCGCTGGAGAGCCCACATTTCAGACTTCGCATGAAGATCACGCTGAGTGGCCGAGCCGAGATAGCTGGCATCCGTGGAGTTCGTGATGAAGCCCATTTCATGCAGCTCGGCGGGCATGTTGGTGTTCCGCAGGACGGAGAAGTTCGCCGTTTTGTTGCCGCGGTTGGTCAGAGGCCACACGCCGATGGCCTCCGCCTGGACCTTGTTACGAAGGTCGAAGCTGTTGGAGCTGCCGCTCGTGTAGGCAAAGGTTTCAATACCGTTCGCGGAGGAAACGCCGAACCCGTTGTTGTGGATGGACATGAAGCGGTTGGCGCCGTTGCTGTTGGCAAACGAGGACCGGCCCGTCAGAGAGACGAAAACGTCCGTTGAACGTGTTCGGATGACTGTCCACGAGCCACCGCCGCCCGTGTCGCCCGTGTCGGTGTCGAGCCAGGTCTTCAGGCGATTGCCTGTATCAAGCACATTGGCCTTTTCCTGTTGTCCGTTGCCGACCGCACCGGGGTCTGAGCCACCGTGGCCGGGGTCGATGCAGATCTTGCCGGTTACCGCTTCAGCACCGGTGCCAGCCATTGCAAACGCTGCGACCGCCGCTCCCAGAAAAAACTTCCCAATGGAACCTTTAGTACTCGTCATGGATGTCTCCTTTCGCGTGACGAGAAATCGTCTGCTCTCTCCATCATCTCTTCGGATCAAAACGTTTTTGCCTTGTCGAACGTGTTCCTCCTTTCGCGGTTGTGGCGTGCCTGCGATCCATGAAAACCGGATCCGGTTCGTCACACATTGCACGTGACACGCCCCTGTCAAAAACAAAGTTCCTTTACTCGATTATGCCTTCTTCTCTTAAACAAACGGTCAGGCACTGCAAGAAAAAAGAGAAGTTTTTGTGAGACGGGCCTGATTGTCGAAAACAGATTGGAAAACAAGAGCCGTGAATCCTTGACTATAGAATATTTTATTAAGGATTATCGAAATGTGAAAGTCGCGAGGTTATTTGTCTGCCTTCAAAGTGGTTGCTTTGAAAATTCAAAAACAGCCGATAACCCGCCTTCATGTTGCAAGAGCTCCGCTTGAGAAACGGACCGCTCTTACGAGCGGCCCGCCATTTGTCGAAATCGAGCCGTTTTTTACTGCTTCGTCAAACGAACCGCGTCGGCGATTACAAAGAACCCGGATGTTGTCCAACAGGACAGGCGGACTGTTCGTGTACCTGAATTGAAGGAGAAGTTGCCGAGGCTGTTCCACTTTGAGCCGTTGGCCTGCTGGTTCACATTGACGACTGTTGTGCCGCCGCTGTGGTCGACAAGGTACGGAGCGGAGGCTGCACGATTTCCGCCGGCCGTCCACCATGCCTCGACCTTGTAGGTACCGGAACTGGGAACGCTGAAGCTCCAGGTGGAGGCGTCGCTGACGGAAGCTGTTCCACGGACGCGGTAGTTGGAGCCAAAGTAACCGGGAGTCGAGGTGCTGACCCACCAGCCGCTGCCAGGCGTGAAGCCGCCATCGGTGTTGTCGACCGTCAATACCACGGAACCACCACCGGAGGACGGCGTGTACTTCGCCAGTCCGTAGTGGCGCTGCAGAGCCCACATTTCGGACTTCGCGTGAAGGTCACGCTGAGTGGCCGAGCCGAGGTAACTGGCATCCGTGGAGTTCGTGATGAAGCCCATTTCATGCAGCTCGGCGGGCATGTTGGTGTTCCGCAGGACGGAGAAGTTCGCCGTCTTGTTGCCGCGGTTGGTCAGAGGCCATACGCCAATGGCCTCCGCCTGGACTTTGTTGCGAAGGTCTTGGCTGGTGGAGCTGCCGCTGGTGTGAGAGAATGTTTCGATACCGTTCGCGGAGGAAACGCCGAACCCGTTGTTGTGGATGGACATGAAGCGGTTGGCGCCGTTGCTGTTGGCGAACGAGGACCGGCCCGTCAAAGAGACGAAAACGTCCGTCGAACGTGTCCGGATAACTGTCCATGAGCCTCCGCCACCCGTGTCGCTTGTGTCACTGTCGAGCCAGGTCTTCAGGCGGTTGCCCGTGTCGAGAACATTGACCTTCTCCTGTTGTCCGTTGCCGACCGCACCGGGGTCCGAGCCTCCATGGCCAGGGTCGATACAGATCTTGCCGGTTACCGCTTCAGCACCGGTGCCCATTGTTGCGAATGCCGCGATGGCCGCTCCCAGAAGAACCTTCCCGAAGGGTTTCTTCATGCTCGTCATTGACGTCTCCTTTCGTTTGACGAGAATTTTCCTCTCTTCACTTCTCCCCGTGCCGCCGGCGAGGGACTCACCCGGCCACACAGATGCATTCACCGGGCGTTATCGTATTTCACCCAGATAAATACCTCCATCGGATTCGAACGCCACTGTCGACCCGTCCGGACCGACGGAGGGCGTCATGCCAAGACCTTCGAAATCTTCTGTGAGATTTGTTCGCTCCGTTCCTTCAGCATCGGCAAAGTAAATGTCCGACGACACAACATGATGGCCGTCATCGTCCGTTACTTCAAAGAGAACCCCACTCCCATTGGGCAGCCAGACAGGATTGGTCCCCTCGCCAACGTGGAGTGGTTCTCCATCGCCGTCGGCCCGTGAGATGTAGATCCCCGAATTAAGCCCCTGATATGTTACAAGCTCCCCATCCTGCGACGCCCGGGGGCCAAAGAAGCGATCATCATTGCCGGTAATCGGTCGCGTCGAGCCGTCCGGTTGCTTCGTGACAATCACGTCGTCCTTGCTGTAAACGGGCTCATCTCGAGCGTCTGCGGAGAGAATTTCCTCGACCGTTCCATCCGTGCCAAGAACCTGAATCGTTCCGTCCGGCGTCCTGACCTCAATCCGTCCTTCCGGTGTCCACTTGGCCGACCAGGCATTCAGGTTTGAGATCAGGACAGGTTCACTGTTTCTCATCGCTGCGATGTAAATACCCTGATAGCCGGGGCGGGTGAGCATCACCTGAAGGCCGTCGGGAGAAATTCGTGGTGAAATGAATCCTCCCTTTTCGTCGCTGGCAACCAGCTGCCGAATGTTACGAAGCCGCCGGTTACCGCTCTTGAACGTATCTGAATAGGGCGCCGATGACTCGTTTGCAGCCTCGAGCGTCGCCCCCTTCGGAAGATAAACATACTCCTCAACCGGTACCTCTTCCGGTTTGAGAATAATCACCTCGCCTTCATCCGGATTAACGGCGCTTTCTTCAAACTTCGCTTCCGCTAAATCCTGCCGACCCGGCAATTCCGGCTCGGTGGTTCCCGGCCCGCGGGTAAAAATGACAAATCCAATGGCTGAAATGGCTACAATAACTGCTGTAAAGACAAGGGCAACTCTCGACTGGCGATTACTCACGCGGCCGTGGACCTCTCTGCAATTGGTTTCACTTTGAACAGAGTTGAAAAAGGCCACGCGCGTGTTTTGTCAAAGGAAAAAACCTCGCAAGCGGTTTCCATGTTTATACACTTTCCACTGTCCACCGTTCATCATATCGGGAATCCTGGCGCCGTTTGTACAAAGAAAACTCTGCCTGGATGGCAGGCTGATTGAACCGAACACCTCTAATGGTGATCGGAGAATCTAATCATCTTCATCGAGAGTTGTTCTTACTTTTTCAAGAAGTGCTTTGCGTGTGAACGGCTTTTCAAGGAAAGGAATTCCACTTTCAATTGTTCCCTGTTGGATAACCGTGTTCGCCGAGTATCCGGACATATAGAGAGTTCTGAAATACAACCCCTTTGCCGCAAGAGCATCGGAGAGTTCACGGCCGTTCATCCCGGGCATTGTGATATCAGTGATGAGCAGATCAAACTCACAGTCAGGGATGCAGACCAGGGCAAGTGCCTCCCGTGGGCCTGAAGCGACAATAACTTCATAACCTTTGTGCCTCAGTGAGTCCGTGACAAGTTCCCGAAGCGGAGCGTTGTCCTCGACAACAAGAATGCACTCCTGGTTGGCACTTCCCGCGGATGACTGGGTGCTCGGCGCTCCCGTCTCCGGCGGCCTGCTGGTGAGTGGGAGATAAACCTTAAAGACGGTACCCACTCCCTCCTCGCTGTAGACATAGATGCTCCCTTCCGACTGCTTGACGACGCCGTATGTTGTCGCAAGCCCGAAGCCCGTGCCTCCCTGATCGAGTTTCGTGGAATAAAAAGGCTCAAAGATATGGGCTGATGTTTCCATATCCATCCCGTGTCCCGTATCGGTGACCACCAGGAGGGCGTAATGGCCCGGTTTTTCTCCGAAATGGGCTTTGCCGTATGATTCATCCAGAAACACGCGCGCCGTTTCGATCGAAAGCGATCCGCCATTCGGCATGGCATCCCGTGCATTGGCGACAAGGTTCATGATGACTTGCTCGATGCGGCTCCGGTCCGCATGGATGGGGAGTTTTTCCACCGCAAGTTCGATTGTCAGATGAATTTTGTCCGTGAGAAGACCCTGCATAAGGCTCTCTGACGTCTTCAAGATCTCGTTCATGTCCAGCACTTCAAGGCGAAAAACCTGTTTTCTTGAGAAGGCGAGAAGCTGAGTGATCAGATCCTGTGAAGATCGAGTCGCTTTGACGATTTCATCGACATTGGTTCGCAGAGGGTTCTGCGACCCCATAGCTTCCTGCAGAGTCTCGGCATGCCACGCAATGATCGTTGCCAGATTGTTGAAATCATGAGCCACACCGCAGGCGATGCGGCCGATTGCCTCCAGTTTTTGAGAGGCGGCAAACTTCTCCTGCGACAGTCGCTTCTGGGCGCGGCTCCTCTTTTCCACAACCCCCTGTGCGACTGCTTTTGCAAGGCGCTTCCAGTGTCCTTTGACAACGAACCCCTGAACGCCCAGCCGCAGGACTTCGATCGCGCGTTTGTCGGCGATCGTCTTGGCAATCACGATAATCGGAATATCTTTTCCGGATTTTCGGTGAACTTCCACGGCTCGTTCAATACTGTACTGCGGCAGGCCAAAGTCAAAAAGCGCAACATCCCAGTCCTCGGAGAGTGCGGCACGGTGCTCCGATTCTCGTGAAACATGCAGGATTTCGAGGTTTATCCCCTCTCCTTCCAGTTGTTTTCCGATTTGCAGAGCTTCCTCCGGGGAGTTCGCTGTGCAGAGTACTCGAGTGCGATTCATCGCCTTAAAAATTCCTTATTGCCTGCCACAAGTTGCCAAAACCGGCAAGTGGATGAATCTCAGGCGAGGAAGTCGCCTCAGGCTACACTGAGCTTGAACGAATACATAATCGCCTGCAAGACGAAATAGTGAGAATGTTTTCGACTACGGGCGGCCGAGCGGTACCGTGACTTTTTCAATACTCTCGACCACACCATCTCGCACGTTAACGATACGATTGGCGTGTTCGGCAATGTCACGTTCATGAGTAACAAGGAGGAGCGTGTTTCCGGCTTCGTGAACTTCAGCAAACAGGCGCATGATCTCGGCTCCGGTCTTCGAGTCGAGATTTCCCGTCGGCTCGTCCGCCAGCAGGATCGCTGGATCGTTGACCAGTGCGCGAGCAATAGCCACCCGTTGACGCTGTCCTCCCGAAAGCTCATTCGGCAGGTGACGAACACGGTCGGAGAGGCCCACCCGTTCAATTGCGATACCTGCTTTCTCCATTCGTTCACGGCCCGCCATACCGGCATAGACCATGGGGAGCTCGACGTTTTGCTGCACAGTCATTTGGGGCAGCAGATTGAAACTTTGAAACACAAAGCCAATCTCACGGTTGCGGGTATGGGAAAGATTGGCGTCATCCAGCGAATCAACCCGTTCCGTCCGAAGCCAGTAGTTGCCGGTTGTCGGGCGATCAAGGCAGCCCAGAATATGCATGAGGGTCGATTTGCCGGATCCCGAAGGCCCCATGATGGCGACATAATCGCCTTCCGGGATCTCCAGATCAATGCCACGCAGTGCGGGAACTTGAATGGCGCCGAGATCGTAGGTGCGCGTCACCTGTTCGAGGCGAATGATCAAGCATCGTCTCCCGCACCGGCGGTGTTTTCCTTCGGTTCGATCTCGCCTGTTTCAGCCATGACCGGTGTTTCTCTCCCGGCCTCATCATCGCGAAAGGGATCGCGCAGCAAGACCCGGTCTCCATCAGAGAGCTTTCCGTCCACGGCGGCAAAGTTTTCATTCGTCATGGGAACACTGACGGGGATGAAGTCGGCAACGCCGTTGCGCTTTACGTAAACACCCTGTTCACCGCCGCGCTTCGTCACCGCTTCAAGGGGTACGTGCAGAGTACTCTCGGTCTCTTCCAGAATAATGCGCGCGGACGCCGTCATACCCTGCCGGAAGAGTTCGTCCTTCTGCTCGAGTCGAACCCGCACTTCGAACTCACGCGGGCCCGATCCTTCGCTCGATTCCCAGGATTTCCGTGACGGATCAGAAATCGGGACGATGGAACGGCCTTCGACCACGGCGGGAAAGACACGCTCGGGAATTGCGTCGACGGTGACCTCGGCACGCTGTCCCTCCTCGATGCGGGAAATATCGATTTCATTCACCGGGACCACGGCGAGCATCACTGTCGGATCGGGGATCTCCACCAGAGCAGTCGTGCGCCACACCGTATCGCCTTCCGCTATCTTTGAAACACTTCCGCTTTTCCAGGTCTTCAGGTAGGAAATGTCGCCTGGCGTTGTCGAAAAAACAGTCGCCTTTTCAAGGCGCTCCCGTTCCTCGTCCACCTCGATCTGGCGCCGCTCGACTCTCAGCCTGGCCTTTTCGATCTCACGTTCCTTAACGCGCAGATTCGATGCGAGATTCTCCTCCACCTTGGCCAGATTGATCTGAGCGTTCCGGAGGTTTAACTCCTCCTGCAGCATTCGGAGCCGCGCCTCATCCAACTTGGTTTGAGGCGAGATGTTCTTTTCGAAGAGAGTCTCCTCAGATTCGTGGTTCTGTTTTGCGTCCTCGTATTTCTGGCGAGCGATCTCGACTTTGATGCGTTCCGATTCCAGCGTGAAGTCGTTCTTCAGCTTTTCAAGCTCAAAGGCCTCTTCCGCGGACTGCAGGTCCTTCATATCGAGAGCGAGTTGAGATTCCTCCTCCTGCAGTGACTGCTCGTGCTCTTCCGTTTCGAACCAAATGACCGGATCTCCCGCCTCCACGCGTGCCCCTTCCGGCAGTAACTTGATGATCTTTCCCCCGTAAGGGGAGGACAAAACAGTGGAGCGCGAAGCCCGCAGCTCTCCGATACTGGTAAGCGAGACCTCGAAGCCCCCCCGTTCAACAGTGGCCAGCGGGACCGACTCAATATCGGTCAGTACCACTGTTGGACGTTTCATGACAGTGAAGGCCACAGCGGCAGTGGCTGCTCCGACCAGGACGACGCCGGTAATGAACTTCTTCATGAGAGTGCCTCCGGTCTCCGGGGGAGCAATTAACGGTCCTCAGTGCAGCGGCAGACCCATCGCGACGTAGAGCCTGGCAATACTGGTCTGATAGCCGAGAACCGCACTACTATAGGCTGTCTCGGTGTCGAAGAGGTCGTCCTGAGCCAGCCGCACTTCAGTAATGGTCGCGAAGCCGACCTCGAAGCTGCCGTTGATCAGTTCCAGATTTCGGCGTGCCTGCTCCACCTGCTTTCGAAGAACCGTCAAACGCGCCTCCGTCGTTAGCACACTCCGGTGAGCCTGCAGGACCTCCTGGCGGATGTCGCGCTCCAGAGATTCCCGATTCGTACGCTGCTGCTCGGTTCGCAGTTGAGTTCGTTTGTAGGCCTCACGCCGCTGAATGTTCTGGAGAGGAATACGCAGCGACAGCCCGGCATCGATACTGTCGTTGTCGAACTCGTTCGCTTCTCGAAAACCGTCATCCGAATCGAAGCGCCTGTAACCCGTATCGAATCCGAGATCCGGCAGGATATCGTTGCGTGCAACGTCCTCATTGATTTCCGCCAGTGTGACATCGATTTCCGACTGGAGCAGTTCAAGCCGATTCGTCAGAGCCGTTTCCACGGCCTCCGTCGTCGTCGGGATTTCAAGCCTGCCACGTTCCAGCAGATTGTTTGTGACATCGAGCAGAGAGATTTCCGTTTCCAACGGAAGCCCCAGCAGAATCAGAAGGTTTTCTCGTGCATCATCAAGCTGCTGAAGTCGCGAGATGGATGTCTCGACTTCCGACAAAAATTGAATTTCCGCCCGAAGAATCTCCGACTCGGCAACGCGGCCCACATCGTACTTGATGCGTGTTTCCGCGAGGAAACGCTCTCTTTCACGGACCGCGTCACGGCTGACAAGTAACTGCTGGTGAATTTGAAGGATACGAAAGTATTGATCAATGACGTTGAATTTTATGTCACGCCGTGAAAGCCGGTCGTTCAGAATGGAATCCATCTCCGAGAGCCGCGCACGACGAAGGTTTGCGGTTCCAATGTCCGTTCCGTCACCCGTTAGCAGACCGCTGCCCCGCAGCAGAGGTTGAATATACCGAATGCTCAGGTCGGCATCGTAATCCGTTGATCGAGTCCTTCCCGTCCTGCTGGAATCGGTACGCAGTCGTGTTCGATCCTCTGTCAGATCCGCAGTCACCGATCCGCCAGTGGCCAGATTCTGTGTGGCTTCGATGCCGGCACTGGTGTCGTATGTGGTTGTCTCGGTTCTCGCCTCAGTGCCGGTGACAGTCGTGTTGTTTCGTTCCGTCGTGTAGGTTGCGCGCGCGTCGGCAACCAGATCCACAAAGGGTTTGAAAAAAGCCTCTTCTCCGCGAACGTCACTCATGCTGATCTGGACATTTCGGCGGGAATTGACCAGATCGAAATTGCCGTCCTCGGCAATGGCGAGGAGTTCCGTCAGCGTGAGGTGTGCGAATTCGGCGTCGCCGGGCACGTATGCGAAAACCACTGTGGATGTAAATCGATCGTCATCCATGAGAGGCATGGAGCGAATGTAGAAAGACTCAATCGGAACGCTGTTGGACTCCGGAAGCCGGAGGTCTTCATATTCGGGCAGCCGGTTCGCACGAGCCAGCGATTCCAGGCGTTCGATGAAATCGGTGGATCGGACTTCTGACGGCTGAGTCTCGGATTCTTGCGCCGACACGGCGTCGCTTGCGAAAATCTGCGCAATACCGAGCCATGCAATCGCGACAAATCGTCTCATTTGCTTCCGTTTCGGTATCCTTTACTCAGGAAGGGGCCAGACTGTAATCGTTGCGATCTGTCGCTTCCCTCGGTGCCTCACTGGACTTTTGCTTGTCCGGCGTGGGTCCCCCCTCCGGCATTGTCGAAAGAAACTCTATTCGAGTAAGAACCCCACGCCCGTTGCGATCATCTCTCAGGATCAGCAGCTCGTCGTAGCCGGCGTCGCTCACGCTGTCGGGAACCTCTACAACGATTGCCGGAGGCTCTTCGGGATTGGAAGAAGCCACACCAGCCTTCTGAACTTCGCCAACGACCTCCCCGTCCCGCAAGAACCTGACCATGATATCCCGTTCCGCTGAAACTCGGAGGCGAATAACCGGATAGTGCTCGGCTTCACCCAGCCTCAGCCGTCCCCCTCGACGATAACCTTCGAAGGGTATCGAGAGCCGGGCCCATAGGCCGGCGCCCTCCGGTAATTCCCGCGCGATTTTTGGTATATCCACAACCCAGCGCATTCGCGTTACCATCAGCGCCTCATCCTGAAATTCGCGGGTCGGAGCCCGGTACTGCTGCAGGTCGACCAAACCTTCATTGAGCCCAAGGTTGAATCGGGCGATTTCCTTGATGCGCTCGAAGCTGAACAGAGGACCTGAGATGACAAGGTGCAGACGGTCATAGTAGTCCGCAAGTTTCGCATCCTTGATCCGGTTCTCGCCGGACTCCACCGTTTCAAAGTAGCCGGGCGGAACAAGCCGTTCGTAGTGACCGATGCGCCACCATGGCATTGCACGAGCCGGCAGGTGAGCAATCAGTGCGTCGCCAAGTGCCCACGCATCGATAATATGGACATCCTTGCCTGCATAGAAGCCCTGCATGCCGACTGCGCCGCTCACGAAGGTTTCCATCTTCATGAGTTCCAGGCGCTCGCTGACCGTTGATATGCCGGGATCGGCAAAACGTTTCCGGCTGCCGCTCGAAAGCGCAGTGCGCTCGTGGTAGTAACTCCGTTCGTCGGCAATTCCGTGGATCGGCACCGTCTTTTCGAAAGTCTCATCGTAATCCGCGGTAATGGTATAAACAGGGCGAAGGGCTCCCAAACCCAGGAGCGTAATCAAGCCCGCGTGAATCAGGATGACCGGCGAACCGGAGTTCATCGGGACCCGGACCAGCATCAGCAACGCGGCAAAGGCGGGAGCGGTCAGAAAGCGTCCCGCCATGGAATCCCCGCCGATCTTCAGGAGATACAGGCAATACAGCACGATGCCGGCGGCAAAGGGCCAGAAATCGCGGCGCGCGGACTTGCGCAGGCCCGCTGCCACGCCCGCCGCAATCATTGCGAGAGCCAGCGGATCCCACTGGAGTGAAACAATGTAGTAAGTCAGGCCCTGTCGGAAGAGTTCACCGCCCGGAATCCCGTTGTTCAGTTTTGCGAAGGCGGTGTTGGGAACCGGAAAGCCGTAGTAAAAGATCACAAAGACTTCCCACAGCACGAAAGGAAGCACTCCCAGCAGGGCCCAGCGGAGTCTCGCCTCCCGCGTGGCTTTGCTGCGGAAGAAGAATTCAGCCGCCATGGCCGGGCCGAACAGCAACATCAGATCGTGCCGCGTAAGCATTCCCAGCCCGCCGATCAGACAAATCAGGAACAGCCGTTTTGTGTCCGGTTCGGGTCGCATCCACGCCATCATCATTGCCACCAGCAGAAGATGCGTCAGCGGGTTCTCAAGTCCGCTCGTCGAGTAGTCCACGAAGGAGCGCGACATAATCAGGCAGAGCAGGGCCAGCGATCCCGCGATCGGTCCCGAAGCGATGCGAAAGACCAGAAGTCCGGCGGCTGTTCCGCTGACCAGAAGGCACAGGATCAAAGCTGTGTTGGGAATCTCGCGTGTCACGAAGGATGCAACGGACATCACCCACATCCACAGCGTGTGCGTATACACCCAGACCCGCTCGCCCGGATTCCAGGTCAATCCACGGCCGTGGATGAAGTTGTCCACCGTTCGAAACGTGATAAACGCATCGTCGCACAGCCATGCCGTGCGAACGATCACCAGTATCCAGACAATCAACATGAATCCCGGCAGCAGTGCTGCCGAGGACCGCCAGTCGTCCGGCTCTTCCGTGATGTTGTTGGCCATTTGATCGTCCGGATTGAAAACTGACTTGCGGGCCCATTGCCCGGGCTTTCGCCCAAGTGGCGCAACGTCAAAACCCGCCGAATTCCTCCCGGTTTAGTGTGCCTTCAGCTCCCGCTTCGCCTCCTGATAGAGGAGTTTGCGTCTTTTCGTGATCAGCTGCTTCACATCATAGTCGATCATGCCGACTCGTCGGCCGGCCTGCAGCAGCAGTTTCTTCTCCGCACCGCTGACCTTGCCATCCATGAGTGCAGTATCCGTCATTGTCTCGAGCCACTGCTGTGCCTCCTCTCTGTCGCGAGGCTCCGGCAGGTCCATTTCGCCTGACTGGGCAAGTGAGATGAGCGCATCAATCTGTGCGGGATGAACGCCTCGCTTCTTTGCAAGACCTTCGATGAGTTTCCGCTCGGACTTGTCGACAACCGAATCCGCCACGACCGTCTTGACAATCCATGGCAGGACCGTTCCCGCGGCGGCGCCAGTGGTGATGAGTGCCTCTCGTGATTCACCTCCGCCAATCGGAATGACCGGTGGCTTTGCGCGGGCGGCTGTAGCCTCCTTGCGCAACGATTGGATTTCGGGTGCATATGGTGGCAGAATGTCCGCCAGCAACCATTCCGTATCGCCATTGTTCACCAATGCTCCACAGTATGCACAGGTTTCGGCGGCGTTGTTGTCCGCCGGTGCCCCGCAGGACGGACAATGTGCTGATGAAACGCTCGACTCGACGTTTGTTTTTGCACCCGCCCCGCGCTCGAGCAGGAACACATCCGTGGTGATTCGTTTGTCACCGAAAGCTTTCCGCTCTCCGTTTTCGAGTTCGGCGAACTCGCGGGACGACCACCGTATCTCAACCAGTGCGAGATCTTTCTGCTCGCCTGGTCGTATTCCAGGCACATTCACACTTCCAACCGCACAATCACCGCGATAGGAGCGGCCCCTGTCATTCCGTGTCCTAAGTCTCATGGCGTATTTTTCCGTAAAACCACTCGTTGAGAGCTTTGTTAACGGCGCGGTGTTTCCCTGCCTGTCCGCCATGGCTTTGCGCCAGAACATCACCGATGCACGATCCTCCAGGTGTCGGACGTGAAAACCGGGATCGTGATTCTGACGATACTCCATAACGGTTCGCGACTCCTCCTCCCGATGAGGAATCCACTCCGCCGCCTGGGTGATTTCCGTCAGAACCCAGTCGTACTGACCTGAACGCAACAGCGAACCACAGGATGTACATTTTACCGTTTGATTCATTTCGATCGGTGATCCGCAATTCGGACACTGCCCTTCGATGAGCCCCGGCTTGTTCGCGATGGTCTTGACACCCGGGCGGCGAACGAACGTCCAGTACTCCACAAACACGTCGTGATATTCGTTTTGAGGCAGTTTCTTTCCGTCCTTCAGCGAGACGCGATAGTCGTGAGCGGAGGCTCGGATCATGACTGTCACGGCATCGAAAGGCTCACCGGGTGCGATATCCGCGACAGCGGCGTCGACAATTCGCACATCGTCCATTCTGTTCCGGTAGTTAAGATCTTTCTGTTCCTGGATTTGCAGGGTGAATCGTTCGAATAGACCGTCCGAAACGAATGCCCGGGCTTTCTCCATTGCCTGCTCGCTCCACGCCTTCTGAACGGCGAGGAAAGCGTTTCGTGTACGGCGGACGAATACTGCCGGGTCGAATTCAATATCTGTTTCCCGTATACGATCGATACCCGCCTGAATCTTTTTTCCGGACGCGAGTCTCGCCGCCTTTCGGATCACCCTGTTCTGATAGGTGTTCCCCGCTCCTTTCGCTCCACGAAGACCCGAAACGACAAGCACGATGATGACAATGATCAGCAGCGGGACTCCGACCGGAGGATATTCAATGGCCAGACGGACTAGGAAATAGAGAAGATAAATGATCGCCTCACCTTCTCCACCACCGCCAACGCCTCCGCCACCCCCTCCGAAGCCTTCACCACCCCCCGCCCGGGCGTTGCTGAGGGCGGGTATCAGTATCAGAATGCCTGAGACCGCTGCCAGGATCAGTAAGCGGGATACGTGTGGTTTCAGTGTTTGGAACTGCCGGCTCATTGTCTTTCACCCTCTTCATACCGGTACGGTGGAAGCAAGTCATGCATTCCCGCTTTTCTGTCGCACTCGTCACGAAGACATGGAATCGTCCCTGTCGCTTCCAGGAGTCGCGCGTGCCACGAATCTTGTCTCCAGGCCGACTGCTTTGCCTGTTCCTTTCGATGATGGGAGCGGTGGTTGAGGCAGGCACCCTGATTACCGACAACGACGCCGGCAATCAGGTCTATTCGGAAACCGGAACATGGTCCACGAGTTCTCTGACAGGCTTTGAAGGTCTGACGTATCGAACGGCGCACCCCGGCACAGGACTCTCCACTGCAACCTGGACCCCGGATGTCCCCATCGCTCAAAGATACGATGTCCGTGTTCACTATCGGGACGGAGGAAACCGTACGACGCTGGCAAAGTATACCGTCCATCACGCCGAGGGGGAATCCGTGTTGGTTGTGGACCAGTCGGGTTCGGGTGAACTTGTTGCCGATGATATCGGCCGCTTCTCGTTTGGGGTGGGAGAAGGCCACCATATTGTTCTGAGCTCGGAAGGATCAAACGGCTACGTCATCGCAGACGCCATTGAGTTGATCCCGGTCGATTTCCCGTTCATCTTTCCGGAGATCGGAAACGTAACGCACTCGCCGCTACACCCCCGGCCCGGTGACTCTGTTACCATCCAGGCCGAAGTTGGCTACTCTGGCGAATCTTCGCCTGACGTTTTTCTGGAATGGCGCTCGGGTTTTTCCGGAGAAACGGAAACGGTGCCAATGATTGCGGTGACCCGCGGCGAGGATAATATCACCTACTTTGCAACTCTTCCATCGTTTCAGGCCCTCGAGTTTGTGGAATACGGCGTCCGCGCCGAAGCGGCCGGATTCGACAGTTCCGTCAAACATCGCGCTTTTCAGGTAACACAGGCGGGAACGGCCGGTCCTCACGTGTTTATCGTGGCCGGACAGTCCAACGCATGTGGCCCGGGGGAACTGACGGAAACGAACGAGCAATCCCATCCCGCTGTGCTGATGTTTGGTTCTGACTACCAGTGGAAGACCGCGTATGAACCCATTACCGATGCGACGAACCGCATCGACGTCATTGCCAACTGTCCGTGGACTCCTGAGACTGTTCGCGGGCATGGATTTGCACTTCGTGCCTGCAAGGATCTGGTGGCAGCGGATCCCGCCACCTGCCGGCTGATACCTGCGGCCGGCGGAGGAACTTCTCTGGCCGAGTGGCAGCGCCACGCGGATCCTTTCGACCGGTCAACTCTCTTCGGTTCCATGAACTATCGGCGCCTTGTGTGTTCACCCGAAGGTATTACCGCCTTGTGGTGGTATCAGGGTGAAAGCGACTCCTCATCTCCAACCTTTATACTCGATCACCGGCAATTCATTGCCAGTGCCCGCGAGGAGATTTCGACCGACCTGCCCGTTATCTATGCCCAACTCGGCAGCAGTCCGGATTCGTCGTACAACTCCCGCCTCTTTGACACAGGCGAGAAACAGCGCAGGATGGAGTCCGGTTCCGGTACCCCGGAGGAGATCGAACACCATCACATGGTCGTGACGTTCGATTTGCCTCAGCTTGATCAGGTGCATCTGGATCAGGGCGCGACAAAAGAACTCGGGCGGCGGTTTGCCTTGGCTACGAGACAGCATATATTTGGTGAGGACATTGATGGAACGGGTCCGCGGCTCCGGACAAAGGGTCCTGCATTTTTCGACCCGGCCGACCCGGCCAGAGTCGTGGTTGTGTTTGATCGTGAGGTCTCTGAGCCGGCCCCCGGAGCTGAGACTCTCTTTCGCGTTGATGGTGAGATTCCTGTCTCGATAGCCCGCGACCCCGGGGCTCACAACGTCCTTCTCCTCGAGATGACCGGCCCGGTTGAATCGGATGCGGTACTCACTTACGGCTCCCCGCCGGCATCCGGGCTCCATATCCGGAGGATAAATGTTCTCAAGGGGGGGAACGACTTGCCCGTTCCGCGTTTCGGTCCCGTTGAAATTCAGACTTTCCAGGGAACACTCTGGCAGCTGAGATGACTGTCCGGGCGGCCTCTGATATCGGCTCCCCCATTTTCCCCCGCGGGAGAATCCACCCATTTTAGCCAAAGAGAGCGGTCAATTCTTCGTCAAACACGCGCTCCATCTAAGATGAGTTAAATCAATGGTTTGAGAAATACCGGGTTTTTCACAGGTTTTTTGAACACAAAGTGAAACTTGAAAATAAGTGATATATTGTATTTTGTCGAGGCGTCTGGGTCTAGATGTGGTACCCCTGCGATGTCTCGAAAACGTGCTCCAACTCCAACAAAATCAGGTTAATAATGCTTGACCGTCTACAGGGTTATCCCCACTTTCACTTTCACCGGGGGATTTCGGCCACGATTACCCATTTCTGGGGGAACAGGCGAATTTCCACCCCGAGGATGAAGGCTCCATCGCATGGCGCAGCGCCTGACAGGCATGGTGGAACAGCGAGTCGATGATCGCCAAAGGATCGCGATTCCCGCCCGGTTTAAGGATGCCTTGCGCCATTTCTCCGGTTCCTCGGAGGCCGATCTGAGCGTGACCGTCGGCCTCGGTCTTGAAGGAAGGCTATGCATCTTCCCCAAGACTGTCCATGACGAATTGCTGGACCATCTCGATTCTCAGCCGGCTTTCGACCCCAAGTGGCGCCGAATCCGGAATATGGTCGAGGGGTCGGCCGAAGAGCAGGCTCTGGACAAGCAGAGCCGCATCAAAATTCCCGCGCTTCTGGCGAGGCGTTTGGAGCTTGAGGGGACCATCGTGGTGATGGGGGCGGGAAGGCACCTGGTTTTGATGACAATGGCGGAATGGGAGAGGGAGCTGGACGAGTATGCAACGTTTGCCGACGAGCTCGCTGCTGAAGAGCGCGCACGCGGCTGACGACGGAATTTTGGGTTTTTCACCAACGCCTGTTGGGCGGCGCGGAGCCGGAGCCGCGATTCAACTTCGGCAAAGGAGACGGACCGAAGCGGGACACCGACAGTACGAGGCGGCACTGGCATGAATCATCAACCCGTAATGGTGGAGGAGATTCTCGCCCGATTGAATGTCTCTCCTGGTCAGGTGATCTGCGACGGTACGATCGGCGGCGCGGGCCACGCGAGTGAACTGATTCGCCGGTTGAACGGGACAGGGGTTTTTGTCGGTCTGGACCGCGATCCCGACATGATTGGTCGGGCGCGGAGGCGGCTCGAAGGGGTTGCCGCGGACCACGAAAGCGGACGGGAGGAATTGCGCCTGATACTCAAAGCGGCGCGATACGGCGAGCTGCCGGAAGTTCTGGCCGGTGAAGGCCTGGAAGGCGCGGACGCAGTGTTGCTCGACATCGGCATCAACAGCATTCAAGTCGATGATCCCGCCCGCGGGTTCTCTTTCTCCAGGGACGGTCCGCTGGATGGCCGCTACAATCCCGCCGAGCCCGGGACGCGCTCTGTTGCGGATCTCGTCAACATCGAGGAAGAGCGGACTCTTGCCCGCTGGATTCGAGACTATTCCGACGAACGCTTCGCGGGAAGGATTGCGAGGCGCATTGTTGAACGCCGCGTAAAAAGAGCCTTTGAAACAACGACGGAATTTGCCGGCGTCATCGTCGACTGCTACCCGGCGAACAAGCGTCATAAAAAGCCGCATCCCGCAACACGCACATTTCAGGCGCTGCGCATCGTGGCAAACAATGAACTGCATCATGTTGAGCAAGGTATTCGGAGTTGCATCGAGACGCTTAACCCCGGTGGCACGTTGTGCGTGATTTCATATCACTCCGGTGAAGACAGAATCACCAAGCGGCTTTTCGACGAATATGGATCTCCAAAGACTGATCCGACGAATGCCTATTCGGCCACAACGTTTGAGGGCATCGATTATCGCGTTGAGAGCCGTGGAGCGAAAAAACCGACGGCCGGTGAGGTTGAGAGCAATCCGCGCGCACGCAGCGCTCGCCTGCGGACGATACGTCGCGTGGAGGCGTCTGCATGAGTCAGCGTCGCTCA
>JANQSL010000274.1 GCA_028284075.1 Candidatus Sumerlaeia bacterium
GCTGGAGGAAATCTCCGACTCTCACTCTCTCCGAGTGGAGATCGATCCCGCAAACCCTCAGTCAGCGACCGTGCACGATGACTGGGATCTTTCGATTGGATACCTTGCTTTGCCCTACGGTGCGGAACTCGCGGACTTCTCCGCAAAGACCGCGATTGATCGAACGAAAGATGGTGATGTTGTCGTTGAACTGAGGCCGTGGACTCTCACTGAAGGGTTCATCATTTCCGATACGATTCAGCTCTTTGTACCGCCTCTTTCAGTGAACGGCAGAGTCAGCGCCCGTAATGATTTTGAGCGGGCAAGGTTCGACAACCTCACTTTCATCATTGAGGACGTGGGAGAGTTCGGAACTTCATCGGAGTATGACAGGGTCAACAACGCTTTCACAACGGATACGAGATTCAGTGTTCCCGAGCTTTCCGCGTTAATCGATCTCGTGACTTTCAAAAGCGGTGCGTTCATCGACATTCCCGAGGCCACGGGTGGTATCGAGACCCGTATCAAACTGGCAGGATCCGTTCCCGAGGGCGCGCCCGCTCCTGACGAACCGCTTCCGGTCCGCGGATCCGCTTCCGTGGAGTTTCGATCCGTTAACCTCGCTTCCGATGAAATCCAGGTTCTTGCACTCGACCAGATGATTGCTCTTTCAACAAACGACACGGGAGATGCGCTCGAACTGACCGTCAACGGGTCTGCAGGCCGCGTCATCGCGGATGCCGTGCAGAACCGGCCACCGGAGAATCTGTCCTGGGATGCGTCGATTTTGTATTCGGAAGACGGTGTGGGTTCTTTCGATCTGCGCAACTTCCGAATTGATAACTACGGCACTGATCTTTCAGGGACGCTTACAGCTGACAGTCTCATGGAGGCTCTTGCTTTCGAGGGGGAAGACTCTCTTTCCCACTGGCTTCAAACATCGTTGATCAGTGGTGATCTTCGTGTCGGGCAGAGTCTGTCGGGAATATCGGGGATCGTCGACGGTGTCGCCGCCGACGGAACGGCCAACGCGAGTGTTAGTGTTCGTTCCGTTCCCGGGAGCCGGTTCGAAGTTCTTTCGTTGCTCGACATGCAGGATGCTTCGATCAACCGTTCCGGTTCCGGACGTGTCGAAGGTGTTTCCGGCGCGTGGGAGTTCTCGAAGACTCTCCTGCTGTCAGAGGACGCCCGAACGCCCATCTCGTTGCCGCCCGGGCGCTTCGATGTTCGCAGGGTTGTTGTGGGCCGTCCTCCCTTCGAGACACGAATGGAGGATGTCACGGTGACCCTGCAGGGGTTCGAAGAGGGGCTGCGCGTGGATGCGGTGGTGCGCGACCTGATGGGCGGAGCGGCGACCGCCACCGCTCAGCTTGTTTCGCTGGAAGGCGATCCTTCATTGACGACCCGCATTCAAACGACGGGTGTTGACATGCGCCGTTTCGGCAGCAGTCGACGTGTTGATCAAAACCGGGATGCGGAGATTAACGCCGTGAGCGACCTGCGCTGGCGACTTCGTGCAGTCGACGGTGATCGTATTCTCGAGGATCTCTCCATTTCCTTTGCCACAACGCGAATCGGGCGCATCGCCATGGCTCGCATGCTGGAGAGTCTTGACCCTGAAGGCGACACGCCAAGCATTCAGAACGCACTGGCGGCATTGCGGCTCGGCAAGCCTGTCGGGGCGGAGGGACGCATGAACACGTCGCTTGTGTCTTTGGGCGGGGAGCTGGAGCTGCCGCTCGGTTTCCGAGTTGATCTTCCGATTGTCGATCGTCAGCCGGTGTCTGATCTTGTGGAGGTTTATGATCTGCGAGAAGCGGGAGGTGCGATGAGCGTTTTACGGCAAATGCTTGCACTCCTTCTTTCAAAGGACCTGAGGGAATTCGAATCGAATCTCAATACACCGGGAGCCGATCTGTGACACGCTTCATCTCTCTCTTCGCGGCGGTCCTGTTTACCGCCTCCTGTTCAAGCCTGATCGATGTGAATCTCTTTGTCGTTGGGGAACAGACGGCTCTCGAGAAACAGGTTCTCGGAACGTACTCCGCCCTTGGTGAAGACCTTCTTGTCTACAGCAGTGTTCGCGGGGTGGATACCGACGGCTCTTTGAACACACCGCCACCGGCAACTGAAAGCCAGAGGGCGGCTTTTGCCGCAATGCGCAATCGAGAGTATAACCGTGACGATGTGCAGCAACTCCTTCTTTCCGGTGCCGTTGGCGAAGGCTTCTCGGGCATGCTTGTTTCGCGAGAGAATTCTGAGGCGCCAGCCACGTTGTCAGAAGCGGAAGTGCGGCAGGTTCTCATCGAGGAAAACGCGGACCGTGAGGCGATTCTTTTACGGCTGGTTGAAACGTCCGGTGTTGATGAGGGAAGTCGTGGGGAGGTTGTTGCGATTTTTGCCGATATCAACCGCGACGCGGCTCCGGAAGGTTCATGGGTTCAGGGGCGGGGTGGAGAATGGGCACGCAAGTGACAACGGGAGCCGGGATCTCCCGGGCGATTGCGGCGTTTTTCCTGGCGGCAAGTGCGGCAGCGCAACCCGTTCCTCCGAACGTGACGCTGTGGTCGCCTCAACCGGGCAACGACTCCGCTCCGGTGTTTTCACCGGACGGGAAATGGATTGTGTTTGTTTCGGAAATTGACGGAGATACGGATCTGCGAATTCTTCGTTCCGACCGTCCTCCGGTCGATTCTCCGGAACCGTTGTTCCCGAGCGCCGCGGAAGACGATCAGCCGGCGTTTTCGCCGGATGGAAAGTGGCTGGCCTGGCGCTCCACGCGGGAGGATGTGTTTGGCGATATCTGGGTGATGCGTTTTCCACAGGGTGAACCGTTTTCCGTTTCCGTTCGCGGTTCAATCGACAGAGAACCGCACTGGTATCGTGCAACGGATGGTATGCGCCTGCGATGGACTGCCGCTGACCATGAGGACAATGTGCGTTTTTTTTCCGTGCGAGCCGGTTCCTGGGATACGGTCACGGAGGAAGCGCCCGGTTCAGATGACGAAATGCCGCGATCTCTGTTCCTTCAATGGGAGGACGATACAAACGGCGATGGCGAAGCAAGTGCCCGGAGTGGAGACAATCCTTCGGTCTGGCTGCGACCTTCCGGTGAGGGCACCTGGCGCCAGCTGACACCCCCTCTTCCCGGTTTGAACAGCCCGGTTTTTCACGATGGCAGACTTGTTCTCAGCGCCCGGTTTCGCGATGACCTGGATATTGCCGTCGTTGACGAACCGTTCGAGGTTGCCGCGGTGGCGGATGCCTCCTCGGCACTGGAAGCCGCGAGGCGGGCACGTGCGCTTCGCCCGTTACGGCCTTTCGAAGCGGTTGCTCTGGGACGCCAGGGATTCCTTCTGG
>JANQSL010000002.1 GCA_028284075.1 Candidatus Sumerlaeia bacterium
TCACGCGAGACATTCAGTGTGGTTTCCGGCGAGGATCATCTTGTCGCGGTAATCGTCCGCCGTGGTGGCACGGGAGTGATTTCCCCCTCCGCCAATCGCTGGCCACGAGAGTTTCAGACCCTTTGCAATCTTGCCCTCGCGAATCAGTGGGAAGAAGCCGTTGAGTTACAAACCGCACTCCAACCATGCATCGATGCCGTTTTTGCGGCCAAGAACCCGATTCCGCTTCATCACATGTTTCAGTCCGCCATTCGATCCCCACTTGTCCGCCTCGATGAACTGCGCGAGTCAAACCGCCTGGCGGTGCTTGAGAAAATCAACCGGGCGCTTGCCATCGAATCATTTCCTCATGTGGAGGCTCCGGCCAGAAGGTGACAAAAACCCGGAAAACCGGAAGATCGCGAATCTCCGTCGTGATACCGGCTCTCAATGAGGAACAATCGCTGCCCCTTGTCCTGCGTGATCTGCCCCTCCGCAGGCTCCAGGAAGTGATTGTGGTTGATAACGGAAGCACCGACGGCACGGGCGAGGCAGCCCTTGCCGTCGGCGATCCTGTTCGTGTTGTCCGGGAGGATCGCCGGGGATACGGACAGGCCTGCCTGACCGGTATTGCCGCCCTGGAGCCCTGTGATGTCGTCGTCTTTCTCGACGCGGACTACAGCGACCATCCCGAGGAAATCCGCCGGGTCGTTGCACCCATCCTTGCAGGCAAAAAGGACTTCGTTGTGGGCTCCCGCCTCCGTGGCAGATCGGAAGCCGGTGCACTGCTGCCACAGGCACGTTTCGGAAACATGCTGGCGTGTTTTCTCATGCAGCTGATTTGGGGAAGGCGCTGGAGCGATCTCGGGCCCTTCCGCGCGATTCGAAGCGAATCCCTGCAGCGCATCGGCATGACTGATCGCAACTTCGGCTGGACCGTCGAAATGCAGATCAAAGCCGTGCGCCACGGCTTGCGCTGCACGGAAGTTCCCGTCAGCTATCGCAAACGCACCGGTGTATCCAAAATCACCGGCACCGTCAGTGGCACTTTCAAAGCCGGTTACAAGATACTGTACACGATTGGCAGGTACGCGCTGGTGCGATAGCTCCATGCGTGACGGTTATTCCCGGCATGACCGGATGACAGTCTCTGTATTTCAGGGAGTGGAACCGGTTTCAATCGCCGTGCGATACGTTTCCACGCGGTACTGAAACTGAATGGGGCGGAATCGGTGACTGAGTGAGCTGCGTGGCCCCGTCTTGCCGGAGAGAATTTGTCCGGCAATTGCTCCGGGTGAAACCGCGACAAAGGACGATGCCTTGAACAACCGCTGAGATTCGCGTGTGTAAAGAGGAGCGGTATCCTGTGTTCCGAAGAGACGCGCTGCCATCACCATCTCACCCCTCTCCTCATAAGCGGGAAACGCAATCCTTCCGCGTGTGCGAAGGTATTGTGCAAGAATCGTTTCGGCGCTGTGGCCAGGAGCGATTCGTATCGTAACATCAACGGATTCGCCGGCTACGGAAAACGGACTGTCCAGCGCGAGAAACCTGATGTTCGTATTCATGTGGGAAGTCAACGCCCCCTCATGGACAAGGACAGCTCTTGTTCCGGACTGATCAGCAAGAGTAACCTCAATTTGGGATCGGGACGGGACGGTTGACGCATCGCCTCGAAATTCAAATCCGGTCACAACCGTTCCCGGTTCTACGGTGATCGAGCGCTGAAGAGTGTTTTCCGCATGAAGCATAACAATACTTTCCTGCTCTCTGCGTTCAGCCAGAGGTTTGTTTCTCCAGCCGGCAACGACTGACGGGACAACACGGGTTCCCCAGTGATTTTCGTGGGAAAAAACAAGAAAGCGGTCCCGGGATGAAATTTCCGGCCACTGAACGTATGGCCTCAGGCGAATGCTGTCTGTCATGTTGAAGGCTCGCATGAACGCCTGCGCTTGCAGGGGTGGCTCGCCATCCATATTCGTGAAGAGTTCGACCGGGCCGCTCTCCCGCACGTTTCCTTCCATTTGACGGGCGACCTCAAGGAGTTCCGTGGTCGCGTGTTCCGAAACGAGATAATTTGTTGCCGTCTGATGAGCATACAATCCGAGGCAGACGGCGTGAACGATAAGGAGTCCAGTAAAAAGACCTGCAGGCACGAGGATGAAAACAGCAACACGACGAGGCTGTAGCCGATGCCACCATGCCAGTCCCGCTCCCAGGAGAGCGGCAGTGAATACGCACAGTACCGGAGCCCATTTGAATACCGTGGGGCGTTGCCAGAGAAGGACAGGGATCATTGATGCGGTGATTACGGCAAACCCGACCACGCTTGCTGCAACCAGCGTTGTTCGTGGCCTTGTGAAGCGTGACCGGAGGTGGTGGCAGACTGCTTTCTGAATATCGTCCATGCAGACTCCCGACAGGATTGCCACAAACGGCGTGTAGGTGACCATGTAACGCGGTAATGAAATTTTCCAGAGGCATTGAGCACAGGCCGCGGCCGCTCCCATTCCGAGAACAAGTGCGGTAAAAGAGAAGGATGTTTCGCTCGGTCGTCCGACAAGTCCGCGAAAGAAGCGCCAGACTGCCATTCCGATTGCAAGAAACGCCAGAGGTCCCCACGCGTCCAGACCCACCGCAGCGGCATATGTGATCGAATCGAGAACGGTTTCGGGAGCAAATGAGAGAGCGTCCCCGTACAGGATGATCTCCCGCGTTTGCCACGGTCGAAAAAAGAACAGTCCGGGTATTGCCATCAAAGGAAGAATGCTTGCGGGAATCAGAACCGTGGATGCCGCCACTCCTGGCGCCCGTCGCGTGAAACCCAACAGCAGCAAGGCGATGATTCCTCCCGCAACAGGAGCCACGGCACTGATTTTTGTGAGTGTGGAAAAGCATGTCAGCAAACAGGCGACAACCATCCATGCAATTCGAGACTTTCGTGGAGTTTCCGGACGAATGACATGAAGCAGAGCCGCTGCCAGCCAGACGATCATCCAGACAAAGTAGGAATCCGTCGTATGAAGCCGCTGCCAGTTTCCGAGATGCGTCTGGAAATCGGGATACAGGGTCGAAGACCCGAATAAGGCAAAGATGAAAAGCGAACAGATGATTGCAAAAGCACCGCGCCGCTCCAGTCTGAGGATCTCCGCCATACCCATCAACAGGACCGCGAAGCTGAGAACTTTTACAAGGTGCAATGGTAGCGGGCTCGCATCAAAAAAGCCATAGAGAATCAATGCCTGGACAAGCATTCCCGGACCGAAACGGTTGTCGTCCGGAGTCCAGACCAATTTCCATGCGGAGCCGAATTCGCCGTCTGAAATGGCGGCCCGTATGTTTACGGATCGTTCATAAAACAGGCCGTCATCAATAAGGGAGAGCGGAGCGGCCAACGTGTGGCCGAGGAGGAGAAAGGCGAGTGCCAATGGGAAAACAAACCGCAGAAGGATTCCCACTCCTGCTCCCTCGCACGACGTGAAGATTCCCCCTTCTTCGATCCTGACACCCATACGCATTAAGACAATACGAGGACGGTCAAGGGGCAACAATCAAACAGGTCGCTTGTGCGCTCCCATCCAGATAACAATGAGAATTGCAGCCCAATCCATGGCCAGGTCAATCCAGTCAGCACTGCGCCCCGGTACGCTCAACTGATGCAGCTCATCGAAACCCGCAATGAGCGCCGATGGAAACAGTGCAAGCTTCCATGGTGCGACCCATGGCCGGTTCCTGCGTTGCCGCGGCAGTGCCGCGTTCCACAGCATCAGTGCCATCAGTCCGTACATCCCAAAATGGACAGCCTTGTCGAAGTGGGCGGGCAGTGGAAGCCACCCGGTTTTCGGCAATCCGGTGGCAGGTGTTGAATTGACGACCACCACGACTGTGATCCATGCCACCGCCGCCAGCAGCCATTCGATATCGAGACTTCGTTTGTAATCCTTCAGCCGTGTCTTCAATGGAGAAGTCCTGCAGTGTCGGTGCGGGACTTCGGTGATGAGAACTCAGAGGGCGAGGAAAAAGCGTCGTTTAATAATCCTCATCCGATTCCCGTCCGGAATACAGATTTGGATCGTATGAAGAGGAACCGCCGGACCAGGATGAACCGGTGTTCGAGGATGACTGGAATCCACTCCTGATCGATTCGGCATCGATGTCGGGTGAAAATTCATGGTACCCGTCCGCCATTTGTGCCATCCGTTCCATTTCGGAACGTCTCGCATGAGCCTCCTCCTTGGCCATGCGAGCCTGTTTGAGTGCCGTCTTCATTTCCGGAGGCAACATTTCCACATCCTCGAGCGTTCTCTCGACGTCGAGAATCGCTCCGCCCATCGTGTGAGTCTGCATATCGATCCAGAAGTCGTCTTTCGTGCCGTGCTTCTGATCTTCACCGGCTGATCGAATCCGCGTTCCCTCGATTCTGAACTTTGTGCCGAACTTGTCCCACTGCATTCCCGCATCCAGGCCTTGTGCGAGGAGTTGCTCCGTTCGAGTCGGGAATTCGCCATGTTGCATGTAGTGTTGGTTCGCCGCCATTGTCATGAAATTCATGCGCTGCGTTGTCTGTTGATACATGACCACGTGGATCATGCCCTTCTTGTTGCCTCCACTCTTTATGAAGTTGCTCAGCAGTGAGATACTTGTAACGCCCACTCCGATGACGAGGATCACGGCCAGCATGGCCAGCATCAGGCGCGCTTTCGTTTTGTCCTCGACGGAAGTCTCTTCCAGAATAACCCCGCTGACAGGTTCCGGCTGAGGTGGAACCGTGCCGACTTCATTGCCGGTTCGCCTGAACGGCAGCGCGGGTGGGGTGGCGGGAGTGTTCGGTGCCGCCGGCGGGAGAGGAGGGTGCTGTGCCAGCCCGGGAGGGGGAGGAGGTTCGGATACCGGTGGAGAAGCCTCCTCAGAGACACGCATTTTCTCCATGATCGCGGAAGCCCGCGATTTGCGCTCTTGTGGCACGGCCTCGGAAGAGCCGGACCCCGGTGTGAACGGAAAGGATGAAACGGATGTGCGAGACTGATCGCTGCCCTGTGTCATGCCCGGCTCCCTGCCGCCGGATGGCGGCACGCTCAGATAGGTATAGGTTGCTTTTCAGTGCGCTGCCTCCCGATCAAGGAAAAAACACACCGGCTACTCTCCCAGCAGATGTTTTTGGATGAACAGAGCTGCAGTCGCGCGAAACTCGTCACGGTTTTCCTTCTGGCGAAAACCGTGACCTTCATTCATTGCCAGCATGTACCATACAGGTATATTGTTCTTCCGTACAACGTTCACAATCTGTTCAGCCTCTGTATAGGGAACGCGCGGGTCATTATAACCCTGCACGACGAACAACGGCTTCGCAATTTGCGGGGCCAGTGTTGTGGGTGAAATCGAGTTCAGGAAATCACGCATTTCAGGATCGCGTTCATCGCCGTATTCGTGACGGCGGAGGTCGCGTCGATACTCGCGTGTCGACTCCAGGAACGTGACGAAATTCGAGATTCCCACGATGTTGACACCTCCCGCGAGGCGATCGGAGTAGTGTGCCATGGAAGCCAGGACCATATAGCCGCCATAGGAACCGCCGAAAACCATAACACGGTTTTCGGCGAGGTAGGGCTGCAGGGCGATCCAGTCCAGCAGTGCTCCAATATCTTTGACGCTGTCTTCGCGCAGTCTGCCATTGTCCAGCTTCAGGTATGATTTTCCGTACCCGGAGGAGCCGCGGACGTTGGGGCTGATTGTGGCGACTCCGAGTTCGTTGGCCATGAACTGGTCGAAGCTGCTGAAATAAGGTCGTGCCTGACTCTCCGGCCCGCCGTGAATGTCGATCAGAACCGGGAACGGTCCTTCGCCCCGGGGCAGAACCATGAAACCGGGTATCTGGCGCTGTCTGCCCGCTTCGGTTTCGTCGAAGGTCGGGTACTCAAAAAGGCGCACGTCACGAAAGGTTTCCGCGGGAAGTCCTCCGACTTCGGACTGTGTCCACTGGACGGATTCTCCGGTTACCAGGTCTCGTACGATGACGTCGCCCGCGGAGACTGAACGATAGAGGCTCATGGCGATGCTTGTGTCGTCGTCGTTGAAGTCCATGGAGGCGACGATGGACTGTGGTATGTCAATTTCCTGCACTTCAAGTGTGCGTGTGTTGAGGAGTCTCATTTTGCTGATGGAGTTTTCGTTCGTGACAACGGCCAGGAAGCGGCCGTCGTTGCTCAGGGCGAGGGAGGTGATGTCCCATGGCACGTCGAGCATGAGTTCCTTCGATGCGCCCTGTTCGAGATCGAAGTATCGCAGTGTCTGAAACTCCGTTCCGGAGTCGGAGGTATAGAATACTCCGGTTCCCTCGCGATTGAAGAGGGCGTTCAAATGCGCGACGGGTTCTTCCGTCCCGATGTCTCCGACCGGCCGCCTTTCGCCGGTTTCCAGAGTGACGACTTCCAGCACCGATTCGTTAATGGAAACGTACTTCCCGACAAGGAGCAGTGAGTCGTCCGCGGACCAGTCGAGCGGGTACCAGAGGCCGTCGGCCTCGAAGACGGTTTTCGCGGATTTTGTGGTATCAGCCGCGTCCTGGATCATCACGTCCCAGTCGCTTCCGTTGCGGCGTGTTGAGTTGAAGGCGAAACGCGTTGAGGTGTTCGACCAGAGTGCGCCGCGATTGACGGATTCTCCATCGGTCAACATTTCCGACCGGCCGGTGGACAAGTCGTGCAGCCAGATCTGATCCTTCTCGGTGCCTTTCTCGCTCTTGGTGAAAAGGATCTGAGTCGCGTTTTCGATGTTGGGGAACGCTCCGTTACTGACAGGGTCCTCGTGGAAGGTGACCTGACGGCGCATGCCCATGGGCTGTTCGACGAGGTGAAGTTGCGAGGTTTCGCCGAAACGGGTGGTGACCAGAATCCCTTCGCCGCCGGGCATCCAGTCCAGGAAGTAGGCTGAACGG
Organism: Candidatus Sumerlaeia bacterium; assembly: GCA_028284075.1. GTDB lineage: Bacteria > Sumerlaeota > Sumerlaeia > SLMS01 > JAHLLQ01 > JAJFLJ01. Next base: position 6,914 of record JANQSL010000002.1, read on the forward strand.
GTGTTGTCGTATTGACGAAGCCGCTCGCGCAGCGCGGAGGGGATTTCGGGAATCTCTTCGAGAACCAGTTCTCCCATCTCGACTCGTTCCGCCGGAACGGCCTGCGTGGAAACGGTCAAAAGGGCCGCCAAAACAATTCCCAGCGACAAATATTGTGTCATTTTCATGCTCCTCGGTCAGACAGGCGGATGGCCTGCCCGCGGACCGCCGGGCGGACAAGGGCACTTTGCACTTCGTCGTGACGAGAGCGGGGCGAAAAGGAGAGCCGGGTTCGCGGGAAGTATCACGAATCCATGGAGTGTCTGGAGTTGGAGGAGGGAACTGTGCGGAAGGGGACGGTTCAAACGGTTGGTTTTTCATGGGATCAGTTCGGGTCGGGTGTTGAGGGTGAGTGGGCGCGCGCCCGGTGGTGCTGTCTTGTCGGTTCTTTTGTTGTCTTGAGACAATCGCCAGGGTGTTTCGCCTGGCGTGGGGTCTTGTGAGATCAGGCCTGACGGGGAGTAGTGAACCACAGGCTGGTTTCGATTTCAGGAATCCGTGGGAAATATGGGAAGGATGGGAGATTTTAACGAGAAAGGGCGTTTTGGGAAGAATGGGAGATTTGGGAAAAATGGACGGCTTGTGAGGAGCACGGAAAAGTTATTGGAGTGATTTGCGGGAAGGAATTGAAGAAGTGCGGTTGCGCCACCGTAACAGGAGTGGATGGTGCAGTTTCAGCACACCGAAACTCAGGGATCGGATGAAACGACTCAAGCTTGCAGCCGCAGGAATCGCCTACTGCCGCCGAGGCACTTATGTTGTCGGTTGTGTGTTTCTCTTTGTGATTCTGCTGGGAGCGGGAATCGGGACTTTCGTGAATGAAGAGGAGGCGCTGGGTCTGGTTCTGATCCTTGCGGCGCTGGTCCAGGGTGGAATCGGTATTCTCACCGAGCGGTTTTCCCAGCAGCTCACGGAAGACTTTCGCCGAATTCCTCCAAACTACAAGCAACTGGAGCAAAATCATCATTTGGTGGAAGCGCTCGGCGTTGCCATGGGAGCGGTGGTGGAGTCGTGCGCCGACGGAATGAAGGAGTCGGAAAGCGGGGAAACGTGCGATGCCGTGAGGGAGGTTGCAAGACTGCTTCGAAAGGGCTGGCTGGAACGGATGATCGGGTACCGAGGCTTTGGCGAGTTTGCGGGGATGTTGCACGAGCAATCGATTCCGCAATTGCTCAGGCCGAAGGAAAGACGGGATGAGGCGTTCTGGAAAGGGCTTGTGGACGACACGATTGAGTCGGCGAAAGCCGCGGAGAGTGAAGCGCCTGAAGTTTCAGAGACTGTCCGCAGGCGTCTCGCGCGAGAGTTGAACCGGCAGGCCGGTTTCATGATGAAGCAGGTCTTGAAATACGATATGGCTCACGGAACAGGGGAGGCGTGGGCGGCGTATCAAATCGAGATGTTCAACGAACTGGCGGTTCAAAGCGGTCGTTTGCCCGAAGATGTTCGAGAAGCGATTCGAATTGAGTTGAGGGAAAGCCACAAGAAGTGGCTGGAGAAAGTTCGCGGTGGGCTTGAGGCTTTTCACGGCGACCTGTTGCGCACGGCGGACGATCACTATCGTCAAATCGTTGCCGTGGTTCGTGAGGAGCATGAAAAAACACGGGATTTTGTTTCGAAGAAGAGTGAAGAGGTGGAGGATCATCTGGTTGAGGAGATTCGAGAGAACCGCCGGTTGATTCAACGGACGACTGTCAAAGCCGATCTCCACGTTCCGGTTCCACTGCCAGAAAAGCCGCCGTGTTTTGGCCGGGATGAATGGATTCGCGATCTTGTCGACGCCCTTCTTGAAGAGTCCGTGCAACCCATCATCATTCTTGGCGGCCCGGGAATTGGCAAGGGAACGATCGGGCTCAACGTGCTCCGCGATCACAGAGTGATGGAGAAGTTTCCAGGACAGATCCTTGTGAACTGCGAGGCCGCTGAAACATTCGAGGGTCTTGTTGATGCGATTCTGCTTAACGCGGGTTTCGTTTCGCTCCCGCCTCCGAATCAGCGTGTGACGGCGATTCACCAATTCCTTCAGGATGGGGAATTCCGTATCCTGTTCCTGGACAATTTCGAGGTGCCCTGGGAGCCGGGTGATAACCGTGGAGAGGTGGAGCGTCTTCTCGCGCGGCTGGCGGGTATTTCAACGCTCAGACTGATGGTGAGTCTGCGGGGGGAAGAGAAGCCCGCTCACGTTCATTGGCACCGGCCGAACTGTTCGCCGGATTGCGTCGTGAAGCCGTTGGAGATTCGTTATGCCAGGCAGGCGTTTACCGATATCGCAGGTCATGAATTTGCCAATGATCCTCTTCTGGAAAAACTCTGCAACGCCGTGGGATGCGTTCCGCTCCCTGTGGTGTTGCTGGCTCATCAGGCGGCCGGTTGTGCGGGCGATCTGGAACCTCTTTGGAGACGGTGGGAAACGGAGGGTCTTCAGCTCCTGAATCGCGGGGAGGATCGGTTGAACAGTGCGGAGGTTTCCTATGAACTGTCGATTCACGGTCCGCGAATGACGGATGCCAGCCGGCGGCTCCTGAGTCTCCTTGCAGTCCTGCCCTCCGGAGTTGCGCGGGCGGATTTGACGTCGGTGTTCCCGGACGATTCGGACGCAGCCTTCATGACGTTGAAGGCCAATGGTCTTTTGTCTGCATCCGATCCTGATCGAATCAACATTCTTTCGCCATTGAGAAATCATGTCTCCCGGCGACATCCATCGCCGGACTCCGATCTGAAGACTGCGGACGCATTCTATCTGGCGCTTGCTTTGGAGGGGGGAAAGACGGGAACCGCCGAAGCACAGGGGCTAACTGCACGCATGGTTCCAGAGGTGGCAAACATCGAGACCGTTTTGGACAGGCATCTTTTGCACGATTGTCCCAGTGAAATTTTCGATGCCGTTCTCGGCTTTGGGGAGTTTCAACTATTCTCCGGTTTCGGTGATGCCAATACGCTTGAGAGTGCGACTGAAGAAGCATACCGAAAGGGAGACAGTCAACGAGAGGCGAACTGCATCCAGTGCCTTGGAGACATCGCACTTCGTCGTTCCGATCACGATGTTGCGCGTGAGCACTATGAGGAGGCGCTTCCGCTTTACCGGCGCGTGGGCGACGTACTGGGGGAGGCGAACTGCATCAGGAGCCTTGGAGACATCGCACTTCGTCGTTCCGATCACGATGTTGCGTGTGAGCGCTATGAGGAGGCACTTCCGCTTTTCCGGCGCGTGGGTTCGGTGCTGGGGGAGGCGAACTGCATCAGGAGCCTTGGAAACATCGCGCTTCGTCGTTCCGATCACGATGCCGCGCGTGAGCGTTTTGAGGAGGCGTTTCCGCTCCACCGGCGTGTGGGCGACGTGCTGGGGGAGGCGAACTGCATCATGAGCCTCGGAGACATTGCGCTTCTTCGTTCCGATCATGATGTTGCGTGTGAGCGTTTTGAGGAGGCGCTTCCGCTTTTCCGGCGCGTGGGTTCAGTGCTGGGGGAGGCGAACTGCATCGGGAGCCTTGGGAACGTCGCACTTCGTCGTTCCGATCACGATGTTGCGTGTGAGCGCTATGAGGAGGCACTTCCGCTTTTCCGGCGCGTGGGTGACGTACTGGGGGAAGCGAACTGCATCGCGAGCCTTGGAGACATCGCGCTTTATCGTTCTGATCACGATGTTGTGCGTGAGCGTTATGAGGAGGCGCTGGAGTTGTACTCAAGAATTCCTGAACCTTATTCGATGGGCCAGACGCACCGCAGGCTGGCGAGGATCTCAGAAGGCGAGGAACGGATCGAGTATGTGCGTAAAGCGAAGCGGCTTTGGGAGGGTATCAAGCGGGAGGATTTGGTGGAGAGTTTGAAGAGGGAGTTTTCGGACGTTGAATTGGAGAGTGAAGATTAGGTTTCAGGGATCAGTGTTTGAAGTTTCGAATCGGTAGGGGTGAGTTCAACGATCCGTTCCGTTTGTTTGTCGATTTTGGTTTCGAGTTGTTCGATACGTTGGGTGAGGTTTTGAAGTTCGGTCCGGACTTCTTCGTTTCCACGGTTGCCGAAGATGACAACGATGAGGGCGATGAGAATGAGGGTCCCGCAGCCAAGGGTGGCTTTGTTATTGGATGGTTCAGGCATGATTTGATGGCCTTGAGTGGATTGGGAGGCTGGTATTGTTACGAGCCGGAGGGGGCAGATATTCCAGGGCCTGGCGGGGAGGTGAAAATCGAGCCTCCACAACAAGTTTCACCGGGCAAACGGCGGGTTGTTCGCGAAAGCAGAAGCGTTTTCAAGGAGGAGGCCGGGGGTGGGAACAGCCAACCCAATTGAACTTCTGACCTTGCCTGAGGCGCAAGGAGATACGCCTCGGGATTTTTCGCCCTGGAGTGGAGCTCTTTATCGATCGGGTGTGCGGATTCTCTTGAAACAGGGGAGTGCCGCTCGTGACACTGGTTCAACGAACAGGGTCAGTACTGTCAAAAAGGAAGGGCCAATGACGAAGTTATTGAATGAGGAATGGAAAGCTCTGAATCCTCCGGCCGAACTGGTGGAGGTGTTGGAGGCCGCACCGTCGGTCAAGGTCGCCAGCAGTGTCAGCGATCTGCTCGAACTTGCCTGTGGCGGACAGGGAAGTGACGAGCTGACGGTATCATACAAGCTGCCGGACGGTTCGACGGTTGATGAGGCGCAGGTTGCGCGGGTGCGGAACGGAGTGGCGGCGAATTATCTCGATCCGTATATGCGGCGCCGTGATCCGGATTGCATGGTTATCGGTGATGACAAGGCGACAGACAAGAAACGCTTCAAGGATCGGTTCGAATACGATTTTGAAATCCTGCGGCAGGAGACTTTTGCCTGGCTGAAGGAACAGCCCCTGGCGCTGTTTGCGTTCAAATCCGGGCGGGGATTCGGGTACGACTCGATTGCGGTTGTTCCGGACAACGCGGGTTTTTTTGCACTGGGCCTGGCACTGCTCCAGGGAATTGTTGCCGTTGAGGATCTGCCGAAGGACTTCAAGCCCGAAGGGGTCATTTACACGGCACCTCCTTTCCGGCACACGCATTTCAACGGGAAGCAGGTTGTCGTTCACCGGCGCAGTGATTCGCTGCACGAAATGTTTTCGTACAACCTGTATCCCGGACCCAGCGCGAAGAAGGGTGTCTACGGAATGCTCCTGGCTCAGGGGGAGAAGGAGTCCTGGGTGACAGCCCACTGTTCGACGGTTGTCGTGGTGACGCCGTACGACAATGAGCTGGTGCTGATGCACGAGGGGGCTTCGGGAGGCGGCAAGTCGGAAATGCTGCAGCGCCCGCATCGCATGAACGACGGCAGGCTGTTGCTGGGGGAGAACGTGGTAACGGGGGAGAAGCGTTACATCGAGTTGCCGCGCACGTGCGAGTTGCGTCCCGTGACGGTCGACATGGCGTTGTGTCACCCCTCTCTTCGAAACGGGAGCAGACGCCTTGCGCTGACGGATGCGGAGGAAGGCTGGTTTGTTCGGGTCGATCACATCAAGGAATACGGAACCGATCCGGACCTTGAGCGGGTCACCGCAAAGCCGAAGAGACCGATTCTTTTTCTCAACATCGATGCCGTCCCTGGCGGACGGGCGATGATCTGGGAGCACATTGAAGACGAACCAGGGAAGCCCTGTCCAAATCCGCGTGTCATCCTTCCCAGGGATATCGTTCCGGGAGTGATCGACGATCCGGTGGAGGAA
>JANQSL010000026.1 GCA_028284075.1 Candidatus Sumerlaeia bacterium
CAGCTCCGCGAGACCGGTGGCAACGCATTGTGGGTTGCAAGCAACGCAATATCGGTCATTCTGTTGCTGGCCATTGCAGGATGGGACGTTCTCGCGGGACGATTCCCACCGCAGTTTCAGGGATGGAACGGCACCAACGATACCACCTCTGCCGAGGAGAGCAGACGGTATGCATGAAGGAATCAATCCGGAACTGTACCGCAGGCGGTTCGAAGCCCTTGTTCGCTGCTCGACCTCCGGCTGGTGTTTCGTGGATTCATCCTGGAGGATTGTCTGGCACAACGACACCCTCAACGACCTGATCGATCCGGAACGTTCCCGTGGCCAGAACTCACTCCGCGGCGTGCGTATTCAGCGCATCTTCGAGCAGGCCGAGGACTTCCGCTCCTTTACTCTCGCCGTTGAACACGATCTCGAGGTTGAAACCCGCAGTACAACCGAGTATCGTCTCCGCCGCATCGATGGCGCACCCTGGTGGGCCAACGTCTCCGTCGCTCGCGACGACAGCCCCATGGGGCTCGAGTACGCCATCGAATTCATTGAAACGACACAGATGCACGAACTGCGCGACCGTGTGAACGACCGCTCGTCGATACAGTCCCACATTCTCCGCAACGTTGCTGACCTTATCGTGCGTCTTGATGTCCGGGGCAGGATTGTTTTTGTCAATCCCTCCGCCGAGCGGATTTTTCGCGTCGGGACTGACTTCGCCGATCATGTTGCGCCGGAAGATCGTGACTCCCTTGATCATCTTTACAAAGTCCCCGATCACGATGAGACCGGTATGTTGCAGATTCGCGTGCGCCTCCGTGATCGCGGCGAAGACGAGGCCTGGTTGTCAGGTGCCGTTCGGCACCTGTTACGGGAAGACGGTTCTTTGGAAGGCGTTCACCTGACACTGCGCGATGTCACCGTCGAAGCCCGTACTCGCCGGATTGTCGAGGAGGCGGGATTGACGGAACGTGAAATGCAAATCCTCTATTTGCTCATGGACGGCTATACAAACCTCAATATCGCCACCATTCTCGGCATCAGCGAGAACGGTGTGAAGTTTCACGTTAAAAACATCTTTCGAAAGACCGGCGTCAGCAGCCGCGCCGAACTTCTTTCCCGCGCCATTCCCAGCAAAGCCCGCTCGGCACCGCCTGACAGCAGGCACTGACTAAATCCGGAACAAATCACTGTATCCGCCTCCGCGGAGAGTCAGACCGAGCATCCCCGCAAGTGTTTCCGCGTTGTCCGGTGCATAGCCTTTCGGGTGGTTATTAAAAAACACGAATGTCGGTGTCTGCTCGTTGTCGAGGCTTTGAATTGTCGGCACCCATTCCTGAAGTTCATCCTCACTGTACTGGTAAGTATAACGTTCGGAGCCGTCTCCCTCCGAATACCAGGAGGCGTCGTTGCGACCGTGAAATCGCACATAACCAATGGAACCAACGGCATTCTCGGCTCCGGATTTCGAGAGCCCCTGCAGGCCCGGCTGATCCACCAGCGCCCGTGAGGCCTTGAGCTCCCGCAACAGATCGTTGGCATTGTCCGCGTCCCAGGATCCGTGACGCAGCTCCACCACGGCCGGCAGTTCTCCGATGCGGCGAAAGACCGCTTGAAGATAGCGGGCGCTCCGGGCCGTAAAATGGAACCGCTGCGGAAACTGCAACAAAACTGCACCGAGGCAGTCATTGTCCGTGAAAGGTTCCAGAAACCGCCGCCAGGCAAGCAGAGTCGATTCATCGATCCGAAGTTTGTGTGTCAGATCTCCTGGCGCTTTCACCGCAAACCGGAGACGTCCGGCAGCGGTTCGCACCATGCCCTCGGCGGATTTACGTCCCGGTATTCGATAGTAGGTTGCGTTGATTTCCGCCGCGTCGAAGACGGATGCATAGTAATCCAGCATCCTTGCCCTCGAAATGTCCGGAGGATACCACACTCCTTTCCAGTCCTCATAGGACCAGCCGGATGTCCCAGGAAGAATCATGACCGGGACTTTCTTCCCTTGCACTGCTGTTCGCCGATCAACAAGTGACGGTGGGCATTCATCCTCCTGAGAGAGAGCATGCCATGACCCCGCTTGTTGTTCGCCCGTTTCGTTCCACGGATGAAGACACGGTTATCGAACTCTGGAAGCGATGCGAATTGATCGTGCCCTGGAACGATCCCTCGCGCGACATCGCACGCAAGCTCCGCGTTAATCCCGAATGGTTTCTTGTGGGACTTGTGGAGAAGCGAATCGTTGCCTCTGTCATGGCGGGCTACGAAGGCCATCGCGGCTGGATCAACTACCTCGCGGTTTGTCCTGACATGAGAGGAAGAAAGTTCGGCCGTATCATGATGGGAGAAGCCGAGCGGAGCCTCAGGAGTGCCGGTTGTCCGAAGGTCAACCTTCAGATTCGAGCCTCGAATCGCGCGGTTATCGCCTTTTATGAACGACTTGGCTATTCGGTCGACGATGTGGTCTCCATGGGCAGGCGCCTTGAGCGGGATGATTGAGGAGGAAATCATGACACCTCCAGAAAACTCAGCTGAGGATCGGGGGGCGCGATTGATTGTCTGCGTTTTGGCGCGGACTTGTGCCAGGGAGGTGTCGCGTGCTTTTCGTCCAGTTCCTCGCCGGCCGGCCAGAGAAGCGTGTTCAGGGCACGACGCAGCAGCCGCACATAAGCGGCCGGGTCGTATGTCGTATCCGCATCCAGCAGTGCCAGCACGCGCACACGACGCTGGGCATCCGCGTTGTTTTGATCCGCGAGCACATAATGAATCGGTTGCCCGGCATGGAATTTCAGGCCGGCGCGATGGGCCTGGCGTGCGGCGAGTGCAGATGGTCCGTTGCCCTGGTATTCCTCGGGATCCCGGGAAAGAACCGTTCGCAAAGAGAGTGATTCGATGGCCACTTCCTGACGCCAGAGCATCGTCTCATACTCTCTCATGCGGGGAAGCAAATCGGCAACCATGCGATTGTACTCGGAAGCATTGCCGGTTGTCGCAAGCTCATTGAGAAACTCGAGCTGCACATCGCGGATAAAGTCCGGTGTGTCGCTGCGCCGGGCTTCAATTCCACGATACTTCAGCTTTCCCGTTTCAAAGGCACCGAAGTATCGCGTTGGCACGGGCCGATTGCTCACCCGGCGCGAAGGTAAAAAGCCGATCCACTTGTAGACGCCTTCAAGAGCGATCGTGAGATGTGTCCGGCTGTTGATCTGTTCAACAAGTTCATTGATTTCGTCGCAATGCCAGCGCTCCTTCATGATCCACACGCAATCGACGTTGGCATGAATCATTTTCCAGCCATGGTTGATGCAGATCTCCTTGGCCTCCGTCAGCAGTTTCCGTGCGTATGCCGACACGGCTTCATGAGCCTCGATGCGGCCGAACCGTGCATTGCGATAGCCGAGATATCCGAAACAACAAACCAGCATCCACTTCAACGCATCCTGTCTCTGATCAAAAATCGTTCGGCCTTCCTCATTTCCCGCCTGCTCCGCCGCATGGCGAAGAGCCTTCAGATCCTGACGCTTTTCCACAATGGGTCCGAGTGCATCCGACACCAAACCGCTGCGTTTGCAAATCGTATAACCCAGCTCCGGCACAGTGGAGTTGCTGCAACACCTGCAGTTCACCGTTTCCGGCGAAACATTGTAATGAGCCATGATCGACGGATACATCGATGCAAAGTCGAGCTCGACGACATTTTCATAAAATCCACACGCCGGTGCATAAACGAGCCCGCCCCGGTCCGTTTTCAACAGAACATTTGCTGTCTTCCAGTCCTCCGGCTCACTTTTTTTCCATGGGACCAGAACGTTTCGCTTCCAGGCCTCCGCCAGTTGTGCCGATGTAATACCCGTTCCGATGGAACGTCGGCTTCCACGCTGAACCGGCAGCCGTCCCAGGCGGCAGGATTCCAGCAACCCGTGCAGTCCCGTGTTGGATACCATAAAGGAATTGCCGCCATCCAGATGCCAGCGGCCGTAAAGCATGCAGTCGGGATCCTGAAAGAGAATACGGCCATAGGAAAAGTACGATCGCCCTTCCGTTTCAATACGCCGGTCACCCGGTGGGTCATCGCGATCGAGCCGCAGAGGGAAGCCTGCAGTCTGTGCCGCGGAAAAAATGAGTGGCATCAAATGCCCGTCCCCGTGCCTCGTCAGCAGCACGTCGGGATCCATGTCATCAAGAGCATGCTGAAATCCACTGAGCAGCGAATCCGCCTCGTCCCACACCCAGGACCGGCCTTCGTACTCCAGCGTCAGCGATCTTAACTGTGGGCGTTGCCGGTGCAGCCGGCCGCTTCCCTCAAGCCGTGCAATGCGCAGTGGGGGAAACTCATATTCACGATCCCAAACGTCGTCCAGGACATCAAACCGTGTCAGGCGACTCCCCTCTGCATACACACGGCACCGCGCCAGTGGAAAGGCCTTGTGCGCATAGAAATAGACCTGTTCCGGAAAGATGTCCGCATTGTACCACGAGACATCTGGAAAACGCTTCGCATATCGTGGTAACGTCTGTTTCCATGTTTGAATGTCACAGACACGCAGCGCAAAAACATCCTGTTGTTTGCCTGACCAGATGTCCTCTCTCTGAGTCAGGCCGGCAGGCACTGCATCTCCGGCTCTTTCAAGAGCTTCAACACATTGTATGATTGTTGTCGGCGGGCCCGTAATAAAGAACTCCATCGGGAATGTGTCCAGCAGCCGTACGGACCCGCCATCCGGCGTAATGAACCACAACACCATCTCCGCACCGCGGGGGTACAGATCGAACAGCCACCCATCGAACTCACGAGTCGTCATGATTTCGCTCTTCCAGCCGGTGGAGGCGCCGTTCGAGCTTTCGCAGTTCCAGTTCCTGACTGAGAAGCAGACTGATCAGAATCGCATCGAAGGGAACCGGTCTGGCGGCGGCTGTCGATTCCGCAGTGTAAGTGCGCACTCGTGTGAAGAGATGGGTGAATGCTTCCTTCTCCTCACTGCTGCGTAATGAGCGCTTGAATGTTGACCACGATTTTTCCTCATCCACAAGGTACGTATTGAATGTTGGCAGAGTTCGTCCCATGAATCTTCATCCCGATTGTATCGTACTCACATCTCTCCTCGAATTCACCGCGCATTCTTCCAATACTGCATCACTCCCATTCCAGCCGCGTGGCACCATTTTCCGATACGGAAAAACGAGCCAGATCGTCACTGCATTCCCGGATCATTTGCGTCCAGATCCGTCCGTTGCCGTTTTCCACGTTTTCAAACGTGGTCAGAACCGGCATCCCTGTCCTGCACAAATTCATCAATCGCTCCAGGATTCGCCCCAGCACGTGACGCCGTTCCCAGAGTGGAAGCGATTCCTCCAGAAACAAATGCTCGAGTCCCAGCATCACCACCAGTGGCGTTGGTTCAACCTTCGTCAACGGCGGTAACAACCGCTCCACCGCTTCCTGCAACTGATGGATGGTGAATGCACGCGACACCCGCACCAGATTCAATACCTCGTGAATATCCTCTCCCGTTCTCCGGGCCAGTTGAGCGAAAGGATAGGGGTCGAACGCGTTCACCCCGTCCAGGCAACAAACCGGCCGACTGTAACGGACCGGCAGAGTGGCCACATTTTCCTGAATCGTTGTCAAAAACCGCCGGGACACCTGGATACAAACCACCCGGCCCTGTGGTTCCGCGGGGAAAAGATTCAAATCCGGCACAGCCGTGGAGGCGGAATCGTGGAGGCGGTGACGTGATTCTGAAAGATCCGGCAGGCTCATGCGAATAAAAAGCGAAAGTCCGGCCCGGTCTGTCAAGAGAAAGGGCTCAACTTCACTGTTACGCTATCAATCTGAAACACTGTGTCGTGATTGCTTAAGCGATCTCAAAATCGCGCAAGCGTACCTCGCATTTTGCCGGGTTTTGCAGATGGGACTTTATCAGCTTTGCAATGATAACGAATCTGACCAAACATCAATCGGTTGGATCGCGCGAGGCTTTCGCCCGTTTTTCTTTGATGCCGAAATGGATTCTCTTCGTCATCAGGTATCGGTCATGGTCTTCAAACCCCGCATTCCGGTAAATTGCCAGCGCCGTCTTGCGGTGCCGTTCGGCCTCAAGGTGCAACGCTTTGATTCCGGTACTGCGGCAGTACTCCATGGCCACGTTCAGCGCCTCGCGCCCAAGCCCTTTGCCACGGCAGGGTGAGGCGACATACAGTTCATCAATGAATGCATCGGCTCCCTGATACTCCAGACTGAACCCGCGCGTAACCGCAAGATATGCTTCAACGTTCTGATCGTTTCCGGCCACCCAGAGACGCCCGAGTTTTTCATCCTGGATTAATGTTTCGACAGCATCCCGGGCCGCGAGGTGATCGAACTCGTACCCGTCTTCAGTATAGTATTCTCTCATGAGACGCAGAATTCCACCAATGTGTGAATCGCCTGCGGGCTGGAATCGGTTCAACTGATCAGTGTCCCTTCGCCGGTTGTGGAGATGATCTCAGTCGGTAGAGTCCTGTTCGGTCCGTGTCGAGGCGGAAGACCGGTTTTGGGTTTACGCAGCCATGGCAGGGCTTCTTTGTAGAAGCAACTCTGTGTCATTTGCAGTCTTGTTGCACTTCGGAGCTGAAACCCATGCATGGTTCTCTGTCCGTTCCGTTTTTGCTTTGTCTGTCATCCGCTTTTTGTCAGACGATCCAGATCACCGACTCCATGGACCCGGAAGTTCCCATCGCAGCCCGCCGATACAGCGCTCATCCCGCCATCAGCGGCGACGGAAACCTCATTGCTTTCAACTCAACGGCGGATCTGGCGGGCGACGGACAGAACATCAGCCACATTGATGTCTGGCTTTACAACGTCGCTGAGACCGCATTGACGCGCGTGACAGGGTCCGGAGCGAATATGCTTTCTCCCAACAGCAAACGCCCTGATATCAGTGCTGACGGTCACTTCGTTGCCTTTCTCTCCAACGAGGACTTTCTCGACGAAGGGCGTGATCGCGACGACATATGGCTCTATGAAGTCGCAACCACCGGTCTTTCGCGTCTGACGGACTACACACTGGCGGAAAATGAGCGCGCTTCCATCAGCGGCATCTCCATGAGTGGTGACGGCAAACGGATCGCTTTCGTTTCCGACGGTGACTTCAAAAGCGAAGGTCGTGAAGCGCTGTTCGACGAAGTCTGGCTCTATAACGTTGACAAGACGTCATACACTCGCCTGACGGACGTGCGTGCCAACGGCCTGACGGATCGGGATGCCTTTCAACCTCGGATCTCGCGGAATGGCGAGTACGTTGTGTTTTCCTCTGATGCTGACTTTCTTCAGGACGGCCGCCGCAACGAGGACGATGAAATCTGGCTCTACGAAGTCGAGACGGCAACACTGACACCCATTACTGACATCCGGTCCGGCGCCGGAGTCTTTCGCGAATCCAACTGTCCTTCCATCAGCGGCGACGGCATGCGTATCGCCTTTCAATCCGATGCGGATCTGTTGCAGGAGGGACGGCCGGACGGCGACGTTGAAATATGGCTCTATGATCGCATGGAGGATGAGTTCCACCGAATTACCGATGCACGAGCCAATGGAGCCACAAACCGCGACAGCGAGCAGCCGCGAATGAGTGCTGATGGCCGTTTTATTGCCTTTGAATCCGATGCCGATCTTCTGAGCGAAGACCGGCCCGATTCAGTAACGGAGATATGGCTCTACGACATTCAGGAAGACATGCTCACGCGCCTGACGGACTCCCTTTCAAACGTTGAGTCGACTTTTCGTGACTGTCGAAACCCCGCCATCGGCATTACCGGCTCATTCATCTGCTTTGACGGCGATGCCGATCTCGTCGGCACCGGCGTCGTGGACGGAGAGTTTGAGACATTTCTCTTTCAACAGATACTCGCGGCTCCTGGTTACAGCGGGTTCGTTATCGACTGAAATCCGCCCGGGAGGGGCGAAAACGTTGTTAGTCGGAAACCGCTTCCCGCAGGGTGGCAACACGGCGGATGATCAATGAACGCAGTCAGGTTGCACCGTTCTCCTGGCAGCGGACTTTCTCCCGTGATGTGAGTGTCTGAAGAATCATTTCCGCCACTTTTCGCCCCGACATGAGCATTCCGCCGAAAATCGGCCCCATGCGTGGACCGCCGAATGTCGCGATTGCGGACATTCCCGTAACATAAAGCCCGGGAAAAGCCTCGCGAGTGTTCTCCAGAGTCAGCGTCTCAGCGCGATCCGCCCACATGGACTGTTCACCCTCCAGGTTGCCGCTTGGCGTCAGAAGCTGCCCCGGCACTTTCTTTCGCACGAGGTTCACAACCGTTGCATCGTGCCCTGTTGCATCGATCACGCAGGACGCATGAACCGCCAGCGGATCGACATGCATGCCGGTCATCTCCACCGGTGTCCAGTTCAACACGACTCCCATCACGCGATTTGGTCGCATTAACACATCTTCCGCGGTGATTCCGTTGAAGATCGTTGCACCCGCATGAATCGCCTTGCAGGCCAGAGCCGCCACCGCCTCCACCGAATCCGCTGTGTGGTGTCCGTCGGAAAAGGGGCGATGGCGAATACCGAAGTCGTCCAGAAGCGGCAGTGCCGCATCCTGCAAAACGATTTCATTAAAGAGCATTCCGCCACCCCACATTCCTCCGCCAGGGCCCAGTTTGCGTTCATACAGAGCAACGCTTCGGCCCGCTCGGGCAAGATCATGGGCCGCCACCAGCCCCGCCGGTCCGCCTCCGACAATGGCGACATCCACATCGAGACTGTTTCGCAACTTCTCGAAGTAACGTTCAATAATTGCCTGGCTGATAATGCGTTCGTCGATTTCCACGGCATGCCTCCGTCAACATGGGTGCAAAGACCCGGAATGAGGGGGGCATGGGAAGGGGGGACAGTTATCCGGCGGCCTCCGTGGCGCAAGTGGCGATACAGGCTACCGGCCTTGCGGTTTCACCCACTCCGATCTTGAAACAACATATTCCACATCGCTTCCGTCCCACGGTTCCAGCGAACTGACATGATGAGTGTCCGACCGGGCGATATCTTCCGGCGTGAGCCGAAAACGGCGCACCAGCTTCATTCCAAGTTTCTCCAGTACTCGCTGCGATGCGGTATTCTTTTCATATGTCGTGGCAATGACACGCTCCACGTTTGTGCAACCAAAGCCGTGATCAACCAGGGCATGCGCTCCTTCCGTGGCATAGCCCAGCCCCTGGCATTTTCTTTTCAACCGAAAACCGAGGATCGCGTCCACACTGTGCTCTCCCGAAAGGCGGAAGCTGAACCAGCCGGCAAACTCACCCGTGGTTATGAGCTCCGCCGCATGGAAACCCAGCACCGGGTGGCGTTCGTCGCGAGCGGCAAACCGTGGAACAATGACGCGTTCGATCACATCCCTGGGGGTGTGTGCTCCTCCATTGATAAACTTCATCACCTCGGCATCGTTGTCCAGGCGATAAAGATCCTCCGCGTCCGACGCCGTGAAGCGCCGGAGCCTGAGGCGTTTGCTTTCAAGAAGGATATCCACATCCGTGCTCCTGACTGACATGTCGTTTGTGATGGAAATCGGATTGAGGGCCCCGGATTTCCTGACGACATCGGACAGTGAAAAATTCGGCGTCCGTTCTCCTCTTCCTGCTCACCGCCTCTCACATGGTGCGAGGAGAGAAATCCTCCCGGCCGTCATCGTGGATTCCCGCAACACCGGCCGGTGTTCCATCCTCAACACCCTCAAAGCGCAGCAGAAAACCCGGAACACCCTCCACTACAAAGGTGTTTCCATTCAAACGAATCATACGATGAACGCGTTGATAATGATCGTGACTGTAATAAAGTGTATTCTCCCGCAGTTCGAAGCTGCGCTCTGAATATTTGCCCGCCAAAGACTTCAAGGGCATCACCGAACCGGACATCATCAACATCACTCCTGCAAGAGCCTTGTTGAGTCCTTCGCGAAGCCCCCGGGCCTGATCCGAGGGATGCCGCAACGAGTCTGCTTCTTCCAGGCCGTTCCGAAGCGTATCGGGACTTGCCACCGGGAGGTTGCGGTCAGGCGGCCGCAGTGTCTCGACGGTCACTTCATAAACGGTCGCACACGCTTCCGTAGCGACCTCCGCAATGTCCTTCTTCGTGGATGCCGCCATCGAAACGGCGGACAACATCCAAAAGGTCAACAGCAGCAGTACGATGAATCGGGAGGCGGGCCTGTTCATCCTTGTCTCCTTGAGGAAATCGTCGAGAGCACCGCGGCCCTCATCAGACATGACGTTATTCCGGGTCTTGTGGTGCGCTGATTTGAGGAAAAGCGTGAAAAACGGCCGCAGACCGGAGAAGCTCTGACAGAATCCGGGCTTGGAAGCTGTTCCCCGGAAATGGTCTTGAAACTTATCGAAAATGAAGAAACTGAGTTCAAAACTCAAAGACCGAGACACGCAAGTCGAGAGGCGACAGGAGCGTACATCGGTACATGACTGAGCCCGAAAACGAAGCGCAACAAAGAGATCGAGGGGATGAAGCAGGTTCTAGTCGAACCCCTTCTTCAAGACGTTTCGAATGCGTGCCCGCACCGACGCCGCCTCCTCCCGCGCGCCTTCCTCCAGGACAAGCAACGCCTCCTCGCGATACTCGGGAAAACGCAGGGCAAGCTCGTAAAACCCGTTGTAGGCCCATGCGCGGACGAATTTTGCCGAGTCCTTCAGATTGTTCCGGACAAAAGCCTCCACCGCCCTGCGCTGCTTCCAGTCGATTGCATCCAGTGGAAAGCACTGCAATGCATGCAACCTCGCTTCCCAGTCTTCCAGTGCCTTCAGAGACAAAGTGAAATTTCGACGCTGTGCCGGTGTCATCGAGCACCCGGATTCCAGCGCGTGCTTGAGCAGCCACGTCGCGCCGACCTGGAGCTCGTTTGAAGTCATGCAACCGGTCAACGACGCGACAAACCGGGGGTTGACGGAAAACTCATCGTAAACCGCTGCCATCTCTTTTGCCGTCAATGAGCGCCAGTTTGCGAGGAAGTCCTTCAATTTCATGGAGCGACATTTTCTCCGCAGAAGCTTCAAACCCCTTCCGAGGCTTTTTGATTGATACCCGCATCGGAAATGATGGCAAGTCATGTATTCGGTTGAGAGAGGCCTCGATGCCACGGGTCGAGTTCACCACAAATCTCAAACGGCATGTCGTTTGCCCGTCGCGGGACATTGGCGGTGCATCCGTTGCCGAGGTCCTTGGGCGCCTCTTTGAGGAAGACCCGGGACTTCGGGGTTATGTTCTCGACGACCAGGGTGCGCTTCGCAGGCACATGAACATCTTTGTAAACGGCGAACCTGTTCGGGATCGCAAGCGGCTCAGTGATGCCGTTGAGGCGGATACCACGATTTACGTTTTCCAGGCGCTCTCCGGCGGCTGAATCCAAACAGACGGAAAATGCACATGCTTAAGCCCTCCGACATCATCCTTGGCACGCGCAAGGGACTCTTCATTCTTAAAAAAAACGCTGACGGATGGAGAGTTGAAACCACCGCCTTTGAAGGCGTCGCCGTGACGATGGTTTTCCATGACCGGCGCAGCAACACACTCTTCGCCGCCGTTGGCCACGGACACTTCGGTGCAAAACTCCACCGCTCGGAAAACGGCGGCAGAGACTGGACGGAGATTGCCACCCCTGCTTACCCGCCCAAACCCGATGACGTTCCAATCACCAAACATCCCTACACGGGCGCCGAGATTCCCTGGTCGCTTGAGTACATCTGGGAGCTTCAGGCCGGCGCGGAAGACGGGCATCTGTGGTGCGGTACCATTCCGGGAGGACTTTTCCACTCCGTCGACAACGGCGCGTCCTGGTCGCTGAACCGGGAACTCTGGGACAAACCGAACCGTGCGAAGTGGTTCGGTGGGGGATTCGATGCGCCAGGGATTCACTCTGTTTGTGTCGATCCCCGGGATCGCAACAAAGTCAAAGTCGCCATCTCCTGCGGCGGGGTATGGTGCACCGAAGACAACGGAAAGACATGGGAGCCGAAAACCACCGGCATGCGCGCCGAGTATATGCCACCGGAGCAGGCCGAAGATCCCGACGCGCAGGACCCTCACTTAATGGTCGCATGTCCTTCCGCGCCCGACACCCTTTGGGTTCAACATCACAACGGGATCTTCAAAACCGACGATGGCGCTGAGTCATGGACCGAAATCAAAGGTGTCGATCCATCCGTTTTCGGCTTCGCTGTGGCCGTCCACCCGAACGATCCCGCGACCGCATGGTTTGTCCCCGCCGTGAAGGACGAAATGCGTGTTCCGTGCGACAAGAAGATTGTCGTTACCTGCACAAGGGATGGCGGTGCGAGTTTTGAAAAACTCACCAACGGCCTTCCTCAGGAGAACGCATGGGACATCGTTTACCGCCACGCTCTTGCAATCGACGAGACCGGCGAAAAGCTTGTTTTCGGCAGTACCACCGGCAATCTTTGGACAACGGCCAACGGCGGAAAGACATGGGAACACACGAGTGCTCATTTGCCGCCAGTCTATGTCGCGCGGTTTGCATAGCAGCCGTGCGTTTGCCCCTCAGCGACGCAGAGCAAAGATCACACAACCGTCGGCTTCCGGCGGCGACAGGCGCTCGAAATCCTCAGGATGCGCTGACATCCACCGAAACTCCGGCGGATAGGGATCGAGTGGCACCACATAAGTCACATTGGCTTTTCGCAGCCGCGCCAGCCACGCATCATATAAGGCCTCAGCCTCAATACGGTTCGCGTTCCAATAGTCGATAACCTCTCCGGACTCCGAAATCGGCACGTACATCACGGTGTTCTGGAGCCGGCTTCCAAGATACGGATATCGCAGCCAGTTGTGTCCGACTCCCGTACCCTCCGGAGTCCAGCCCGCAGTGAGTGCGATCCGCAGCGGCTGCGGTTGATCGATGGCACGCCACAGTGGCCAGCACCGTGTCCAGCCCATCGGATGAAAATCGTAAGCACGATTGTTTTCCGCGCGAACCTGCGCATGAATCGCGTGGCGGTACCGTGCCGCGACATCCGCCGACCATGCAAGACACGCGAAAGTGCAAAGAAACACCAGTGTCAACCCCGCCGGTTTTCTGACCTGTGTTCGTCGGAAAACAAGAAACGCAAGTGAACATACAATCACGGCAAGTGCACTCAAAGCTGCAAACTCACCAACGGCAAGCCAGTCCGGAGCACTGAAGCCGCGTGTGCCGACTGTCAATGTGCTGACCAACACCGAAACCGTACAGACTGATAACACGACGCGCCGTGGCAAAAACGCCGCAAAAATCACTACGGCGGCGGCCGCGGGCGCCAGCAATCGGCCTGCGGTGTTTGCGAAGGCACCCCGTTGTCCGGCGTAACCCGGTGACAGAAAACTGACCGTAATCAGCAGCAGAGTCATGGCTGGCAGAACAAGGATCGAAAGCTTCGGTCTCGAGCGAACTGCCGCAATCCATCCCGCCAGTCCCAGTGGAACTAAAATCAGCCCGCTGACTCCGAAATTGACATGAGGCCATCCGTCGCGGCCCGTGAGCCAGAACAGCCTTGGAAACCAGTGTGTAACAGTTGGCTTGCCAAGCCATGGCTCCGTGAGAGCTCCGCTCATGACAGCCGCCAGTTGATCGTTGCCGGGAAAAACGCTTCCAAAGCCTGGTAGCGTGAAAGGATACGTCGGTGAACCTGTTTTGATCCATGTCGTTCCAAAAACAAGAGCTGCCGGTAGCGTCGCGACAAGAGCGCAGATGAAGGCTGTCGGTCGCCGAAAAAGCGAAGGAAGAACAATCAGGGCCGCCATACCGAGGAAGGGAACGTAGGTGAATTTCAGTCCCGCGGCCAGTGACAGCGCCGCGATTCCGGCAATGCCCGCAGAGCTGTCGGAAGCACGAATGAGTCGAGCCACAAACGCGAGACCCACAGCCCACAGAGCCATTGCCACATGATCGATGTACCCCGTTGTCATCAGTCCCAGGCATGTGGGGAGTGCGGCAATCGCGGCCGAGACAAACAGCGCATTGAGTTTCTGCGCCTGCATCTGACGGACAAATCCATACAATCCCGCAATCAATAACAGCCACTGTATGAAGCCCGTGAAGCCCACCAGTTGATCGCCTCGAAACGGCAGCATGGCCCAGGCTTGAAACGTTGATCCAAGCCATGGAAACCACTCGAAATAAGACCATGCGTCCGGCCCCGTCTCGAAAACCATCCGTCCCTCGCGAACCCAGCGTCCCGCCTTGTAAAGATGATACATCAGGGCATCGTGTCCCAGTGGCGGCGACACCAGCGATCTTGCCGCACGCAACAGTGCGATGAGAAACAGTGGCACCAGAGCAAGACCCCATCGTGAAGCGATCAACTCATCAGCCAGTGTTTTGAAGGCTCTTTTCACATTCTGCAGGTCTTGCCGCACTTGGCGGCGAATTGTCCCGTGGAGAAAAAAGAATGGGGGAAGGCAGGACAAAAGTATCACCACCGGGAGTCGAAAGAGTCCTGCAAATGCCAGAGCATGAAAAACGACGGCTGCGATCCAGAGCGACGCCGTCACCGTCCCACACAAAAACAACGAGGCTCCTCGACGGGGGAGAAGAACGGAAGTTGCCATCGTACCGGCACTCAACAGAGCGGCTGCGATGAGAAACACACAGAGAGTCTGCCAAATCACGAGCATGAGATAAAACCAACCGGCGGGCCAACGGCGGCAAGGCGTGTTTGCCATCCCTTGGGTTGCCCGCCCCGGCCGCACGGCGGAATTTGAACTCGCCAATCGAAGGAGTTGTTCATGTCCTCAAACAAGAAAGTGCGCCGAATTGCCATCCTGACGGGAGGAGGCGACTGCCCCGGTCTCAACGCCGTCATCCGTGCAATCGTCAAGCCTGCCATCCATGAACACGGCATTGCCGTCTACGGCCTGGAGGATGGCTTTCACGGGTTGATTTATCGCAAGGCCCGCCATCTCGAGTCCGGCGATGTGTCCGGCGTGCTGACCCTCGGCGGGACCATTCTCGGCAGCAGCAACAAGGACAATCCCTTCGATCACGAAATGAACGTTAACGGCAGGGACCAGCGTGTTGATGTTTCCGGCGAGTGTGTCGACTACATCCATGAAATGGGCTGGGACGCACTCATCTGCATCGGCGGTGACGGCACCCAGTCCATGGCCCAAAGGTTTCAGGAGCTTGGCGTCAACGTGATCGGTGTGCCAAAGACCATCGACAACGATTTATCGGCCACCGACGTCACCTTTGGCTTTCAGAGCGCCGTCGATGTTGCCACGGAAGCCATCGACCGCCTGCACACGACGGCAATGTCTCACCACCGTGTCCAGATTGTCGAAATGATGGGGCGTTACGCCGGCTGGCTGACTCTTTACGCCGGGGTTGCCGGAGGTGCTGACGTCATCTTGATTCCTGAAATCGAATTCGACATGGAAGTCGTTGCGGAGTACTGTCTCTACCGCTCACGCCACGGCAAGCGTTTCACCATCGTTGCCGTTGCCGAAGGTGCAAAACCCAAAGGGGGTAAAATGGTTGTCGCGAAAGTCCTGCAGGACAGTCCCGACCCCATTCGCCTTGGTGGTATCGGAAAGGTTGTTGCTGAAACCATCGCCGAAAAGACCGGACTCGAAGCGCGAGCCACCGTCCTGGGTCATCTTCAGCGCGGCGGCTCGCCTGTTCCCTATGACCGTGTTCTGGCGACCCGCTTTGGCCACGCGGCCCTGGACCTTGTGCTTCAGGGAAAATTCGGCATGATGCCCGCACTGCAGGGGAAGGATATCGTTCCCGTGACACTCACGGATGCGATTCACCAGCTCAAGCTTGTACCTGCGGATCACTCTCTTGTGCGTGTCGCGCGGGATCTTGGAACTTGCTTTGGTGATCGCACGGAAGCGGGTTGAAAAAGAAGAACGGCCGTCGGGCGTTTGCCCTTCGGCCGTTGAAAGAAATCCCGCTTCGCCGTCCAGCAGAGCTTTTGAACCTGGTAAACCAGGTGGGTGTCCGCATAACAACATCGAAGATCCCGGTCGAATTGCCGAGCTTGTTGTCCGTCGTTACAAAAAGACTCCCATATGTACGTCATTGGCTCAGAAAGCTGACTGCCCGTGACCAACGTCGCAGGAATAAAGTCCCCGTAAGGACCTGCTGAATGAATCTCCTTCACCGCCCTTCGGGCAACTCAAATCCAGCCTTTCGTTCGTTCAATTCGCATCAAACGTCCGGTCCCAGAGCCCGCACCGCCTTGCGCAGCATCGCAATCGTGCGGCTGCGGCAATCATGCGAACCCCGCTTGCGCGGCAGGGGGTGGTTACGATTCGAGAGAATCACAAGGTAAGCGTTCGCTCTCGGATTGATCCATAAACTGCACCCGTTCGGACTGTTCCATCCGTAACTTCCCTCACCAAACTGATTCAGCTCCAGCCCCAGCCCCATCTTTGCCCCGCCCCGCAGCATCGGCGCCGGTTTCAAGGCAAGCTGCAGTGTCGGCGTCGTACAGAGATCAGGCACCATACCGTGCGAAAGTGAAAGGTATCCCTTCGACAGCAAACCCAGATCGTCGCACGTTGTAAACATACCGCCGTGACCTGCACTGCTTCCGAGAAGAGAGGCCGTTGGATCCTCCGCTTCTCCCCACACCAGCCGGTCGTGCCAGGTCGAAAAAGGGCCGGGGGCGGTTTGTTCCCTCCATGTCGCCGGAAGATCCGCCGACGTGTTCACCATCCCCAGCGGAAAATGCAGTTCCTTCAGCGCATGCTCCTGGACCGGCGCGTTACAGAGCTTGCTCATGATCAGTCCCAGTACAAGAAGGTTACTCGTGCTCTTGCGGGATCGCGAACCCGGCTCGAAAACAAGAGGTCCTCGCGCCAGCGTTTCCAGAATGCCTTCGCGGTTTTCATCCTTCGGAACAGTCTTCAGTTCCGGCAGGCCTGACGAATGCCGCAGCAGCATTTCCAGCGTTATGGATTCCTTGTCTGATCCGTGGAACTCCGGAAAGAAATGCCCCAGCGTATCGTCCAGCCGCAGCTTGTCATGCTCAAGAGCCTGCAGGAGGAACGGCATGACGGCCAACATGCCGGTGAGTTCACCCGCCTCGTAAATTGTTTGCCACTCCGCCGGATAAACCTCCGGTTCGACAATTCGATTGCCGATCCCGATCGGGAGATTGTCTCCCTCAAGCGTGTTGAGATAAACCACCGCTCCCGCCAGATGTCCGCTCCGCACACAGTCGGCGGTTTGCAGAATTGCTTTGACGAAAGGGACTGGTGCGATCCCCGCCTGCTCCAGAGTTTCCGTATTGATTCCGAGACGAATCAGATCGCGATTTTTGTCAAGGCCCTCCTGCAGAAACGCCGGCAACGCGGGTCCGCCCGTAAGATAGTGCTCTGCGCGGGCGCCATTGACGCAGAACAGAAGGCAGACAATTGCAATCACCCTCAAGCCGGGGGTTTTGAAGCGGGCTTCAGTCATCCGTATCCTCGAGCGACGTGACGAGTCGTTGCCCGTGGCCCTCGACATTAACCACCAATGCTCCCGACCCATCAATCGTCTCCGCTTCGCCCGCGACTTGCCCGAGAGTGTGGTCGCGGAATGCCACCGTCGTTCCGAACGATACACACAGATCGCGGTACCTGTCCAGAATGGGATCCATCTGTCCGGGGTTTTCGATACTCTCCAGAATGGCTCCGGTGATTGCCAGTAAAGCCGCGAGGCGTCCCGGGTGGTTGTTGCCCAGTTCCAGCCGCAGTGATGTCGCCTGCGGTTCCTTCAGTGAACGTTCCGGAAGATCCTCTCGTTGCTGCTCCAGATTCACACCGATACCCAGCAGCACCGCCTCGGCCGACGTTTCACACAGGATTCCGGCCACCTTCTGTCCATTCACCAACAGATCATTCGGCCACTTGAATTCCGTTTTGGGAACACCTGCGCGGGACAGCCCTTCCTCCGCCCACACGGCCATGCAGATGGGCAGAATCGAGGGCGGCACGGGAAAGGAGCCTCGGGGAGCCATCACCGTTGCCAGAAGCGACGTTTGCGCGGGCGACACCCAGGTCCGTCCATGGCGCCCGCGTCCCTCCGACTGGTAGTCTGCCAGAATCACACGAGGCCACGCATCGCCACCGGTTTCCAGACTGATGCGTCGAGCTTCCGAGTTCGTCGAATCGATCTCGCCGTGTGCGCGAAAATCCCATTTGGGAAACAAGTGAAAGAGGGATTTACAGGCGAGAGCCAGATCTTCCCCCGGCGGTGACTTCGTGCTCAATGTCAGTTTCGGTTCCGGCATTCCGTTCCTCCAAAAAAAGCGCCGAACCGACTGTCGGCCGGTTCGGCGCGTTGTGGCAATGAGAGTCCCGGGCGTTGCCTAGCGTCTGCCTCCCAGCAGTCCCAGACGATGCGCCCAGTAGAGCAGGTTTAGCAGCGCCGCCACCGCACCCGCAACATACGTCATCGCTGCCGCGTTCAGCACCTTTGCAACACCCGATGCCTCACTCGGGCCGCTAATCAGGCCCAGCTGTGGCAACATGCGTTTGGCGCGGAAAGACGCGTCGAATTCGACCGGCAGATTGATCACTTGAAACAGAAAGATTGTTCCGAACAATCCAAGACCGAGCAGGCCGACCGACGTGCCGAAGAAGTTGGATGCTCCTCCCAGCAACATGCTGATGATAATCAGCACGAACCCGATGTTTGAGCCAAAGCCCGCCATTGGAACCACCGCGTTCCGCCAGACGAGCGGTGTATACTTTTTTGCGTGTTGAATGGCGTGGCCCACTTCGTGACACGCCACGCCCAGCGATGCCAGGCTTCGTCCGTCGTGTACTTCCGGCGAGAGACGAACAACCTTCGCCCGTGGATCGTAGTGATCCGAGAGGAAACCGGACACCCGCTGAATCTGAACATCACTGATGCCAGCCTTGTTCAGCATGACCTGAGCCGCCTCCGCTCCCGTTACACCGGATGAGGCACGCACCTTCGAGTAACGGTTGAACGCTCCCTTGACCATCATCGAAGCGCCACCGCTAAGAATCAGAGTGGCCAGCATGACCACCCAATAGAGCGGGTCCCACATTGCAAAGAAGCCCATCGTTGCTTTCTCCTGTCTTCGTTAGAGCGCGGTCAACGCGCACCTGACCTTGTAATAAAGAGAATTCCGTGCCCGGCGGAATGAAAACAGGCTGCACCAAGTCCAATAACGTCAAGGCGTGGTGCCGGCCTTCGTGAATCAATGGGAAACGGTTTCGTCTCCAGGCACCCAAAGTGACACAGAGGAGCACAATCGCCTCCTGTTTGTCACGACAGCAGAATGATCCGCGACTTCGGAGTAAAAGCCACACTGGCAAAGGAAACCATACAGGTTTGATCTTCGCTGTTCGCCTGGTGATACCGGAGCAGCTTCCCCTGATACTCCTCTCGCATTGCATGCAGCGCGCAGTAGATCGGTGCGATCGAGCAGACGTTCCGTGAGTTCATTGTCTTGCGGAAGGAATTGAAGAATGCCGTCGCATCCACCGCCTCGACTGATTTCAGGGCTTCCAGGTCCTGACGCTTGATTGCATCCAGGACGACGTCGTCGTTCGGATCCGGGTGTCCGAACTCCGGACCGCAGTGTGCCAGGTCCACGCCCGCGATGAGGACCACGTCATCCCCGTATTTGCGCATCACGTCGCGAATCACTTGCGTGAACGAATCGATCTCCGGATCCTGAGCGGGATCGACTGCCGGTTCCGCATAAAGATACTCGTCCATCGGTGCCACCAGGATCGGGACGATCTTGAATGACCTGTCACCAAGAACCTTTTTCAGATAAACCACCTGCAGTTCAATTGTGTGCTCCGAACCGTGCAGGTATTCCTCCTCGAACAACTCGCCTCTGAAATCCTTTTCAATGGCACCCAGAACCTCATCGTCCACCTCCACCAGGCCGTAAGGCGTGTCGTACGGCTTGCGCGTCGCGATGAAGGTGTGAGCGGCACTCCGGTGCAGAGTTCCAAGAATGATAAACGTCTTTGCTTTCGTATGCTCCCTGACGGCCTTGTAGGCCCAGGCATATGTTTCACCGCCACGAAGATAATCGATATGCGGCGAAATCACCGCCCTTACGTTTTCGTTTGGCAGATCCAGCTTTTCCGGAGGTGCATCCGGCCCCTCCTCATGGCGCTGAAACTCCTCCTCCAGATCTTCCAGAATCAGGTCCCGCTCATCGCCGTTGAACACCACCGAGCGACGCACCGGCAGCGCATCCCACTCGATCCGCCGCTCCTTCCACCTGGCCATGAACCGTTCCGAAAGCAGAAGCAGAGACTCGTCCAGTTCACGGACGACATTTCGAATACGGTCCGCCGTGATGATGAGATCGGTTTGTTGGCGGGCGATTTCCGCCAGCTTGCCCAGGTCCGTCTCGCCATCCGCATGTTGCAGAATCACCAGCAGAATGGCATCCGGCACGATTGCAATCGGGTTCTCAATGATTCCCATCGGGTCCTGAAAGACAAGAACCTGCCGCCCTTCGTGGGTGACGGGAGTGACCTGCAGAGGTCTGAGAGCGGGTGTCTCAATCGGAAAAACGGGAAACGGGGGCACGGTGGTGGTCATTGTCCTGCGAGTGTTGTGAAAAGCCGTTATTGTATCTGCACCGGAAGTCTCGACAGCCCCGGCGGGGGCGTGCAATCAATTCTCGCGTGCGGGCCCCCTTGCATTTCGGCCCGGCATTCGCATCTCCTCTCACTCATCTCACAAACGGCTGGACCCATGAAAATTCTCTACATCGATCCCTTTGCCGGCGCCTCCGGAGACATGTTCCTTGGAGCCCTTGTGGACCTCGGCCTCGACTTCGAGGACCTTCGGGAGGCCCTCGCATCCCTCGGAGTCCCCGGGTTTGACCTGAGACAGACCCCGGTGACTCGCCACGCCATCGCCGCAACCAAAGTCGATGTTGTCGTCGAAGACGTGCCCCACCCCCATCGCCATCTCGGCGATCTGGTCAAAATTGTGGAAGCCTCGCCTTTTGATGACCTCGTGAAGCGGCAATCCGTCGCCGCCCTGACCCGCCTTGCTCAGGCGGAGTCCGAGGCCCATCGAATGCCCATCGAAAAGGTCCACCTTCATGAGGTCGGTGGTCTCGATTGCCTCGTGGATATTGTCGGGACCGTGTGGGGCGTTCACCAGTTGGGAGTCGAGCGCATCCTTGGCGCACCGGTCACCCTTGGTTCGGGATTCCAGCGCTGTGCCCACGGAGTCATGCCCGTGCCTGTGCCGGGAACTCTGGCCATATTGAAAGACTATCCTGTTCGGCGAACGCAGATTCCCCATGAACTGACAACGCCAACCGGTGCGGCTCTCATCTCAACCCTTGCGGAGCCTGTCACCTCCTCCGTCGTGTTTTCTCCAAAACACATCGGGCATGGCGCCGGGACGCGCGATCCGAAGGAAGCCGCAAACTTTCTGCGCCTGATTCTCGCCGACGCCGATCCCAGGCTGCTTTTCGCCAGAGAGCATCCACACGATCACCACCACGATCACAGTCACGATGCCCATCATCATCACGAACACGCTCACTCTCACTGAGGAACGATGCTTAAAGCGAAACTCCCGGCCGCACTGTCCGGCCGGGAGTTCGCAGTTGTTTCGTGAGAAGGTGAGGTCGGGCTCAGACGCTTGCCGAGCGTCGTTCCTCGCTGAGCTTGACCGACAATTGAGCGCCTTCCGCCATCGTCGCCGCGATGTGGATCGGAGAATTCTCCAGCATCTGACGCGCTTTCTCCTCATTCGTTCCGCTCAGCCGCATCACGATCGGGTATTCGAAGTCCGGCAATGAAGCCAGCGCGTCCAGCACACCCTGTGCAACCAGGTCGCACCGCACGATACCCCCGAAAATATTGAAGAAAATCACGTCGACGTGTGGGTCGGACGTAATCAGCTGCAGGGCTTCCGCAACCTGCTGAGCCTTTGCACCGCCACCAATGTCGAGAAAGTTTGCCGGCGTGCCACCGAAGTGCTTCACGACATCCATCGTGCCCATTGCCAGGCCCGCACCGTTCACGATGCAGCCAATGCGCCCGTCCAGTCGAACATAGTTCAGTGTTTTCTCCCGAGCCTCAACCTCCAGCGGCTCCTCCTCGCCATCGTCTCTCAATTCCTCCAGTGCCGGGTGCCAGGGGAGTGCGTTGTCATCGAAATCCATCTTCGCGTCACAGGCAATCACATGCCCCGCACCCGTCAGAACCAGCGGATTGATCTCCGCCAGAGAGCAGTCGTTTTCGAGGAACGAGTCCACCAGTCCGTCCAGTACTTTCTTGAACATCTTGCGCGCGTCGGCGGGGATTTCAAGGAAGTCCGCGGCGATCATCGCATGATAGCCGCGCAAGCCATAGGTCGGCGGAACGATCAGCTTCAGAATCTTCTCCGGCGTGACCTTCGCAACCTCCTCGATTTCGACGCCGCCCTCCGCCGAGGCCATGATGACCGGCGCCTTTGTGGAGCGATCGAGGATGATACCGAGATAGATCTCGTGCTTGATGTCGATTCCGGGTTCCACCAGCACCTTGCGCACCGTAATGCCCTTGATGTCCATGCCCAGGATCGCACTTGCGTGCTCGCGGACCTCATCTTCGGACTTCGCCAGCTTCACACCGCCGGCCTTGCCACGTCCGCCGACATGCACCTGAGCCTTGATGACCACCGGCCAGCTTCCAATTTCGGCAGCCACTGCCAGCGCCTCCTCAGGAGTCGTTGCAACCCGGCCCTTCGGGATGGGGACATCGTGTTTTGCCAGGATCGCTTTGGCCTGATACTCGTGAATTTTCATGGAATCATAAGTCCGGTCTGGGGGGAGTCAGAAAAGAGCGAAACCGCCTAACGGCGTGCGCGCGGGGGTGTCAACCGGTCAGCCCTTGCCAACCGGAGCCAAAAACCCCTCTGAACTCTTTCCATACGCCGCCGTCAGGGGAAAACCTCCCTGCTGATGATCGCGGCACCCGAACAGCACGAACTCTTTGGCAAATCCAGGATGTGTTTCTCCGTGGCTGGCGTGGCCGGGACAGCCCTTACCAGTCCTTGTGCCACAACAACGGAGTCAGTGGGCCGTCGGCGATTTTGCCGGGCTCAATATTGCTGAGCCACCGGGCTCGATCCGCCGGCTGATGTTCGTTCGCGGACTCGGCAACCTTTGTCCCGTCCGCGTAATAAATAATGGTCATGACTTCCCGCATCCGGTTCGTGGAGTTCCCCGGCGCCTTGTGCAGTGTCCAGCCGCTGTGCCATGTGGCGTCGCCCGCTTCCATTTCCGCGATGGCACAGGGATAGTTTTCCGCAATGACATGTTCGCGGAAGAATCGTTCCGAGTCGTCCGAGATGGCCATTTGAGCAACAGACCCCTTTTTCTGCGAACCACTCGCAAAAACCAGCGTCCCCATCTCAATCGGTGTATCCACCAGCGGCATCCACATTGTGATCGTTTTTGTTGTGTCCAGTGGCCAGTAGTACTGGTCCTGGTGCCAGGGCGTATGACCGCCGCCCGGCTCCTTGTACAGGGCCTGATCGTGGTAGAGACGTACTCCGTCGACACCCATCAGCTGTGCCGCCACCTTTGCAAAACGCTTCGCAAAAACAAACTTTTTAACCAGCTCATCGTTTTCCCAGAGATTTGCGGTCTGCAGGAACGCCTTGTGGTAGGTATCCCGATCCTCAAGCTTCTTCGTTTCCTTGTTGTAACGGCCGGCCGCCGTTCCGATGCCCGTGCGGTAGACTTCCAGCTCCTCCGCGGTGGCGAGCTTCTGAGTCAGAAAGTGACCGTCCTCCAGATATTTGGCGGACTGCCGCGATGTGATTTCGTAAGTCGCCTCGAGCTCAGGCGCGTCGGTCAGGGAGGCTGATGTCATGATGGAATACTCCTGGTGGTCATGGGTGCCATTGCCGGCACGATAAAGTAACCGGTTACAAACCGTGCTCCGTTCTGCAAGGAGAACCTTGTGGTTATCTACAGGCTGGCATCGGTTTTCCCCTGGTCTGAAATCTCAATTCTTCCGGAAATGGCACCCGCGGCTTGTCTTGTTGCGCAAGGCGGCGTGTACCACCGCCAGAGCAGTCTGCGCACCGTTACGGAGGCCGATCAGTTCGTCCGTCAGTTGTGCCCGGCGGTAGAAGGTTTCCACATCGAACTGGAGGCCTCGAAGGATGCGCAGCGCCCGTTCCATGTTCCGCCGTGATCGCACCAGGCCGACGTAGTTCCACATCGTTTGGCGGATTGTCATCCAGTCCTGTTGAATCAGTGCCGGATCGGTTTCTTCATTTTCCAGCACCCACGGCACGATGGATTCCGGATCGGGCCGTGGTTCGCCGTTGTCCGCTGCCGCGATGTCCGCGGCTGATTCAACTCCCCAGACAAGACCTTCCAGGAGCGATGTGCTCGCCAGGCGATTTGCGCCGTGAATTCCGGTGCAGGCCACTTCGCCGGCGGCGCGGAGCCCGCGAACGCTTGTGCGGCCTTTCAAGTCAACCGCCACGCCGCCGCAGGAATAGTGTGCGGCGGGGACGACGGGCACCGGTTGCCGCGTCATGTCGATGTCCCATCGCATGAGGTAGTTGTTGATCAGCGGAAAACGCTCGGTGATCCAGTCCGCGTCCTTGTGTGAAATGTCGAGGTACATGCAGGGGTCGCCGGACTGCAGCATTTCCTCGTGAATGGCTCGTGACACGACATCGCGCGGGGCCAGGTCGCTTTGTTCGTGATGGCGGGTCATGAAAGGCTCGCCCTCTTCGTTGACAAGGCGGGCGCCTTCGCCGCGCAGCGATTCGCTCAGGAGAAACCGCGGTGCGAGACGATGGTAAAACGCGGTGGGGTGAAACTGGACATACTCCAGATTAATCACCCGTGCGCCTGCACGATAAGCCATGGCCAGTCCGTCGCCCCGGGAGCGACGCGGGTTTGTCGTATGGAGGAAGATTCGGCCGAGGCCGCCCGTCGCGAGAATTGTCTCTCTTGCGGTATAGATCCGCACACCGTCTCCGTCGGTGTGGAGAACGTATGCGCCAAGGCAGCGGGGCTCGTTGTAGATGTCGCCGGTGTCGCGAGTGTGATAGCCTGAGAGGATCAGGTCGACGGCCGTGGCGTTGGGCACGAGCCGAATGCCGGAGTGTTTCTCGACCGCCTGGCCGAGACCGCGGGCGATGGCTTCGCCGGTGAAATCACCAACATGAAGAATACGGGGCAGGCTGTGGGCGCCTTCTTCCGTGAGATCGAACCGGCCTTCGGGGTTCCGGTCGAACTCCACCGCGCAGCGATCGATGAGAACGTCTTTTACGAGCTGTGGTCCGCGTTCCGCCACGAGGCGGACGGCGGGCTCGTGACAGATGTGATCGCCGGCGGTCTGAATGTCTTGCGCAAGAAGCTCAGGGGAGTCGTCCGCCGCTCTGTAGATGATGCCGCCCTGAGCCCAGCTGGTGTTGGAGCCTTTTTCCGGCGCGCGGGCGTTGGTCAGGAGAACGACATCGAGCCCGGCGTCCGCCGCTGTCAGAGCGGCCGCACACCCGGCCACACCGCTTCCGATAATGAGAATGTCGCACTGTTCCATGACCGTTCGCCGATGCCTGTGAACACTCGAATTGAGGATGCTCTTCGACAGTGATTCCAGGGCAAGGGCAATGGGGCGGGAGCGGGCTGTGGTGGCAGGCGAGTGATGAGTCGTGGTGGAGCATTGGTCTCCGGTTCCGGCAACCGAGGGTCGCGGGCCGGGGTTTTGTCTTCGTCTTTGTCTGCGTCTTCGCGGGTGTTTGTTCAGGGGTCTTGTGTCTGGGTCTTACGGGTTTGCCTGTCTTGATGTCCTGTCTGGTTCGGGTCTTGTTGTGTTGCATGGGTGTGTACTTTTCTTTCTTTGGGCGAAGACGCAGACAAAGGCGAAGGCGGCAGCCGGATTCGGCGGAAAGGGTGTGCGCTCTCCAGTCGAATCTGGCAGGAGTATTGAACCACAGGTTGTTCCGGATTTCAGGAATCCGTGGGAAATATGGGAGGGATGGGAAATTTTAACGAGAAAGGTTGTTTTGGGAGATTTGGGAGATATGGGAACAGTGGGAAATATGGAGAAAGGATCACCACGGAGGCACCGAGGCACAAAGAGGTTTATGTGTACAACTCACGTTCTTGCGGTATGGCTGGTGTTGGTGCTGTAGGCAGGCGTTCTGTTCGATGGGCGATTGCGAGACCGATTCCGATTCCGAGCGGAGGAGATGAGCAGCGAGGCCGCGGTCACGCTTTCTTCGGGACCCGATTTTGACACGGAGTTGAACCTTAGTGATGAGGATGGTTCCTGCCTTCCCAATGAGGGGTTCCGCCTGGTTCTGATACCTTCGAGCTTGCCCGCCTTTCGTCATTCCCGAACGGTGCACACAAGGGTTGCTCAAAGGAGAAACAGTGCGACATGAGGGAATTCACAGGAACAATACTCGCGGTGCTGGTGGGGTTGATGTTTGCGTCAGTCTGTCCCGTGCAGGCCAATGACGAGCCCACAACGAATACACTGAACAGATGGCAGCAGTTGTATCTTGATCGGGTCGCCCTGTTTCGTGAGGAAAATGCGGCTCTCGCACCCGATGCGCGGCCTGTTGTGTTTGCCGGCGATTCCATTACCCAGGGCATGCCTGTTGCCGCGCTTTACCCCGGCGAGCTGGTGCTGAATCGCGGCATTGGATCGGATGGAACGGCGAACTTTCCCGATGTACTTCCTCCACATTACCGCGGTCTCGTGAACCGCTACGAGGATTCGATCCTCAATGCGCGTCCTCGTGTCTTGTTTATCCTGATCGGGACCAATGATGTCGGCATGAAAAGCATCGATCTGCAGTGGTGGGAGGAGAACCTCGAGTCACTGCTGAACCGCGTTGCGGAGGACGTGCCGGACTGCCGCGTGGTGCTTCACACTCTGCCGCCTTCGGGTCCGCCTTACGCCCGGGTGGAGTCGCTCAATGCCCGCGCCCGGGAGTACAATGAACGCCTGAAGGCACTGGCCGTTCGCAGAGAGCTTCCAGTCATCGATCTCTGGGAGATGTTCGTGAGTCCCGAGGGCGTTCTGCCTCCGGAATTCACTCGCGACGGACTTCATTTGAAGCGCGAGGCTTATGACCGATGGGCCGCTGCCGCACGGCCTTACTTCGATGCGATCAGTGAGTAGCGTACTGCCTGAGAACTTGTTGGGTGTGATGCGCTTAGGGTGATCCTGATGATTGCTCAAGTTGTTTGGGCCGCCGGTTCTCGTCCTCCAGCTGCTGCAAGCGGTGCACTTCAGCCACGTCCACTCCGCCATAAACCTTCTTCCAGCATTAGAAAGTCTGTTCGCTGACGTCCATCCGCGACCCACCTCCTTCACCAGCGTGTCGTTCTTGACCTGCCGCAGCGCAAAGGCGATCTGCTCCTCGGTGAAACAGTTCCTGTTCATGGCTTCCAGGCTCCTTGTCTCAGCACTCGGAGGGTCCGGAAAACTCAATCAGCGAGTGGATCACTTTTTCGGGGTGGCACTATAAAGCAGCAGGGGAGAGTCCAAATCCGGATAATTTGCATCCTATTTGTAAATTTTGCTTGCATTTCCTCAAACACTGTTAAATTCATTTTTGTGACATCCGAAAGGGATATGTCAATGCAACCGACAGGGCAGGGAGCGCCCATCATTGCCGATCGCTCGGCTGCTTTATCCTTCATTCCGAGGAATACCGCCATGCTCGCTTTATTGCGTCCATGCTGCCGCGCATTCTTGTTCGCGGCAGTACTCTGCTCATTTGCCGCCGCCCAAACCATCGAAGACGCCCCGCCGTCGCCAACCACCTGCCACGGGGTGCAGTTGGGGGCTCACGATCTGCGCAGCGATGCCGATCAACAGCTTTCCAGCCTCCTGGCTACCGGTCTGAGCGATCTGCTCATTGAAGAACGTGACGGTCGCCACTGCGTGTTACAAGGGCCGTTTGCCTACGAGGTGGAAGCCATTGCATGGCAACACCAGCTGCGCGATACGATCAGCGACGTGTCTGTTGTATCCATGCCGGTAGGGGAGGGACAGACTTTCTCAGACGCTTTGCCTGCCGTTTATGGAACGACCGGCCAAACTGCTGCCTCTGCAGCGCTGGCTTCCATGCGCGGCATCAGCGCTTACACCGCCCTGGAAGCCCTGGACGGGGGCAACGCTGCCGTTTACCGTACTGCTTTAAAAAATGCACTGCCGTCCCATCCAACCAGTGATCCGATGCACGGCTACATTGTCGCCAATCTCGGCATTCTGGATCTCAAAGCCGGTCGTGACCATTACACCAGCGCTCTTTCTCAACTGCGCCCAGTAGCCGACGGCACTATTGCCGCCAGCGCCTCGGTGCGGGTGATGGCAATGGTCAGAAGCGCATGGCTGATTCACCAAACCGGTGATAGACTGCAGGCGTTCAGGGCATGGCGAGAAACGGAGCAATTCAGTAACAGTGAAACCGTCAAAGCCCGCTGCCGCGTGGAATGGGTCGCCCTGATGATGGAACTGGCAGAATGCGACAAAGGCACACATGCTGACATGCGCCATGCGGCGCAGGTGGCTTATGCTGCCTACCCCAATCAACTCAAGCGTCGCGCCGTGCTGGAATTGATGTTTGCCGAGACCTTCTCCCGCCAGCCCGCAGCACGGCACGCTCTCTCCGCGCAACTCTGCGGGGCCTTTGTCGAGAAGTATACACCGTTGAATGTGAATGGTGCGCTGGACCGGGAAATCTACTCGGCCATGTATCAAGCCGGTTTGTTCCACGAGCGTGCCGGCAATATATCACAAGCCCTTGATTGGTACGAGCATGTACTTAGTGTGGTTCCTTCTGACTTTGAAGGTTTTGCCGGTGCTCATCCTCATGCGGAGGCGCTCGGCGGTCTATCGCGGCAAGCAGCGCGCGATGGAAACACTGAACTTCAACGAGCAATCCTGCGGGACATTGTGAAGCAATATCCCAACTCTCAGTTAGCGCGCAAAATTCTCAATGGATACTCGCACCTTGTGCAGGAAACCGGTTCGGAGGAATAAAGAATGAAACGCAACATTACTCTCGCAGTGGCCGCCGCGTTTGTGCTTTTGATCTCCACAAAAACGTGGGCTGTCGATGGTGGTGAGGTGGATCCAAATTGCAGCGCTGTTCAATGGTTCTGTGAGGATTCACTCACGTGGAAGGCCCCATGGCAAGCCTGCTGGGGAGGACAAGTGTTTTGTCCTGGCGAAACGATCTGGGACGGAACCGCATGGGGGCTAAACAAGATCAGTTTCGACTGTGTTGGCACGGTCAATGAATGCGAACCGTGCCCTGTAGGTGATTTGGGGATCGACGACGTTACACCGGCGGTTGTACCGGCAGGACATGGTGGGGGGGCGCTTACCGTAACCATACTGGCGTCAGATTCATGCAACTGTGATCCCGGCGGGGCTGGTACTACGCAAAAGTCGTTCACGGTTACCGTGCAAGTCATGGAGGATTGTGGGGGATGTATGCCAGACAATACAGAGTGGACATGCAACGCCTACGACGCTCACAACGACCCGGTGGTTGCCGGTGCCGTAGCTGGATATACGGATCAGGGCGGAGGGCATTATACAAATGGAGGTGCCCAAATATTTTATAACAGGCATTACTTTGACATGACTCTCAATGGCAAGGCGCAAGGAACGGGTCGCATCGCATCGGAAATTTTCGCGGGTGGACTTCCGAACAGAGAATATATTCTGAATGGTGGCGTACTCGTGTTTGACACTGGTGTCCGCCAACTTGTCCCGCCAACACCCACTATGCCGAATGGATGCTCAAATACTTGCACAGGTCCGAACCGGGTTGGTGTAACAGATCGATATTCACGCGGAAATGCCGATCCTGGGGCTGCTTGGTTTGCTGGTGCGTATGTTCCCGCCAATGGCAACGTGTTCACTTGGTTTGATGATACACAATGGCTGAATCAGCAGGTCTTTGTTGATGGAGTTATGCTTGGATCCGGGTTTTCCGGACACGTTGTGCTGTCTCATGACATAACCCTGGATACTACTCTTGGAACAATCACATACAGCAACTATAACTGTGCCAAAGCCGGAAATATTTAGCTCGAGGAGCAAAAACCATGATTCGTCACTTTGTCACCAGTCTCAGTCTATTCCTGCTTGCCGGAATCTGCTCCGCAGATACAACGAGTCCATCCCTGGAAAATCTGCCTGTGACCTTGCAGGCGGAAACAAACACTATCCGGGGCATGGTTCGAGCCATTGCCCGTTCAGATGCGAGCACATCAAATCACACCATTTTCATTTACGAAGGAAACGAAGATGACTTCGTGGCTACCACGAAGTCATTGGCGAATTCCAGTTTGGATGACTCCAACATGGGATTCATCAGCGGGCAGATTACTACCAAAGTGCCGGTGGATCGTCCCGCCGTGACTATGCAAGCCGACGGATCGTCACTGGCTGGCTTTCTAAGGGAGATGGAAACAGATTTTCCTATCAAGTGGGACAAGAGCGTTGAACACAACGCCATCTTTGTAAGAGATAAAGAGCGCGTGTTTCCGGAACTCGCTTGGCCGTTAGACATCTCATTGGACAAAGAAGATGCTGCCAGTGAAATGACGTATTTGGAGGCATGGCGAGTTTTGGATGCAAAATACGGAATGAATCTGCCACCAGTTTTCAACTTCAACTTGCCCGATGTCGAGTTCATCTGTCCTTGCAATAATGAAACAGCATGGACTCCACGTGAAGGGGCAACCGTGCGCGATCTTCTCACCAGCACTCTTCAAACGGCAAATGCCTGTGTGCGTTCTAAGGATCGATTGGCGGCAAGTTATCAGATAAAAGCTTTCAAAAGTATGGATGGCTCTCGATTGGAATGGACGGTTATTTCCTTTTGACTACAGATTAACCGATCCTTCCATAAACACTCAATCTGAATCCGCACCCGTGCGATCGTGGAGCTTGGTCGTGCGGGTGGATATATTAGGCCCAGTGGGGGAAAGGTGCTTAGTTACCCACGTATAGCTTGGCGGTGTAAGCACTGATGCCAAGGGTATTGGCGATTTCAGTATAGGTGAAGCCCTGTTGCTTCAGTTGTTTGGCCCGTCAATTGTCTACAGCTATGAGTAAATCCGCCTATTCGACATGGTTGGGCTATTTCGCGACGGATAGAGACAATCATGTGGAAGATGCTTACTAGAGGACTCGGAATGACTGGTACGGCCGCTGCGGTTGGCTATGCTACTCTCGCAACTACAGGAATGACGGCCGTGGAGATGGTTGGCGCTGGTGTTGGGGTGTCAGCTTT
Organism: Candidatus Sumerlaeia bacterium; assembly: GCA_028284075.1. GTDB lineage: Bacteria > Sumerlaeota > Sumerlaeia > SLMS01 > JAHLLQ01 > JAJFLJ01. The sequence continues at coordinate 31,281 of JANQSL010000026.1, forward strand.
GCTGGTTGGAGCTGTTGCATGTGAGCCTCCTATGGTGTGTATTACTTTTTGAGGAATCGAGCCATGCGGATCATCTTTCATGCACGATTCACTGACGCATCTCGTAATACGCACTACGCGACAATGGAAAAAGAAGTCCAATCGGATATGTCTCCACTCATCGGGGCCGAGTTTGATTTGCCACCATTTCCTGGAAATCAAGGGTGAGCACGTCTCCATCAACTATAACATGGGTTGGTATTTGATTGACCTGCCCCCGTGAGTGATACTGACGGTTTTGTTAGAGTTTGAGCCTTTTGATGCTGCCCCTTTTCGGTACTACCGGGGCGCTAGTTTTCCGCGGTTTGATCCTTTTCGGGAGCGTATCCAAGCTGGTCTCATGTTGTTGTAGTTCCATCTTTCGCTATCCCGTATCTTCCAATCTCCGTTTGTTACCCTCGAAATCGGTTTGACACGCCAAACATTGGTATGATGTGTGCACCGCAATACTGCGGCAGGGGAAACATTGCGGCATATGCTTTCAACAGCTCCGGCATTCACTCCCGTTCACTCTCTCAAGCGCGGCCAGTGCGGCGTGGTGGAGGACATTGCGGGTTCCAGTGAGTTTATCTGCCGGATGAGCAGCCTCGGAATTGCACCTGGCTGCATGCTGGAATGTCTGGAGCCGGGTTCTCCCTGCTGTCTTGCCGTTGGCGACTCCCGTATCGTGCTTCGTGGCGAGCAGGCTTCGGCCGTTCGCGTTTCTCTTCTCTCGTGACCGGCCCGGCGCGGCTTGTTGACCTGCGGCCCGGCGAGCGGGCACTGATCCGCGATCTGGCGGGTGAGGTGCCGTTGGTCCAGCGTCTGCTGGAGATGGGCCTGACGGAGGACGAGGAGGTTGAAGTCGTCCGCTTCGCGCCCCTCGGCGATCCCGTCGAAATTCAAATCCGCGGCTACTTCCTTTCTTTGCGGAAGCAGGAAGCCGCCGCCATCCTCGTGGAGAAGATCTAGATGCCGGGCCAGAGTGCTGTCCGGACCCGCCGCATTGCTCTGGCGGGCAATCCGAACACGGGCAAGACCACGGTTTTCAACATGCTCACGGGCTTTCGAGCCCGGACGGGCAACTATGCCGGTGTGACGGTGGAGCGAAAGGCCGGGGGGCTGAAGGGGGCTCCGGAGGATCAACCGGTGGAGATTGTCGATCTGCCGGGAACCTACAGTCTGAGCGCGCGATCCGCTGATGAGATGGTGGCCGCGGATGTTCTCCTGGGTCTGAGAGAGGACGAAGAGCGGCCTGACCTGGTGCTCATTGTGGCGGACGCTTCGAACCTGGAGCGGAATCTCTTCCTCGCAACGCAGGTGATGGAATGCGGCGTGCCTTGTGTGTTGTTGCTCAACATGATGGATGTTGCGAAGGAGAACCGTCTGGCAATCGATGCCACGGGGCTTTCGGACCGGCTTCGCGTTCCTGTTTTTCCGATTGTTGCGGCAAAGGGCGAAGGGCTGGATGCGGTTCGGGACTACCTGGTGCGTGGTTCCTTCGAGGAGGCCCACAGCGCTCTTGTTGAGTTTCCCGAGGTTTTTGAAAACGCCGTCACGGATTTACTTCGCACGATTCGCGAGAGTGACTGTCCCGAGACGTTCGCACGTCCGTTTCTTGCCCGACGCGCGCTTCTTGAAACTGACGGCATTGCGGGAAAGCGGCTGCTCGACTGCGGGGGAGAGGCGGTTTCCACGGCTCTCAGTCAGAGCCGGAAAGCCATTGAGGAGTCGGGTCAGCGAATTGTTTCCCTGGAGGCTCGCGTTCGCTACGGTTTCATCAAGCAGGCTCTTCGAGATGTCGTCGAGCGGCCGGAGGAGCGTGTCGAAACGCTTTCGGATCGCATTGACCGGATATTGATTCACCGGGTGTGGGGAACGCTGGTCTTTGTCACTCTGATGATCATCGTTTTTCAGGCGATCTACAGTTGGTCCGCCCCTTTCATGGATGTCATCGATGGTGTCTTTGGATTTCTCGGAGGGCGGCTCGCGGCGGTTGTAAGCGAAGGTCCGCTGCAGTCCTTTCTCGTCGATGGCGTGATTGCGGGGGTTGGCGGGGTTGTTATCTTTTTGCCCCAGATTCTCTGTCTTTTCCTGTTTATCTCGTTGCTGGAGGACTGCGGTTACATGGCGCGGGCCGCTTTCCTGATGGATCGCCTGCTGAGCCGGGTCGGTCTCTCCGGGCGCAGCTTTATCCCCATGTTGAGTTCCTTTGCCTGTGCGATTCCCGGGGTCATGGCAACGCGCACAATCGAGGATCGCCGTGATCGTTTTACCACGATGCTTATTGCACCGTTGATGAGCTGTTCCGCGCGACTTCCCGTTTATACGCTGCTGATTGGCGCGTTCATTCCCGAGCGCAAGGTTGTTGGTTTCATCGGTCTTCAGGGACTGACTTTGTTTGCCATGTATCTTGTCGGGGTGGTCGTCGCGATTCCCGTCGCGCTGATTCTCAAGAAGACGTTTTTCAAAGGATCGACGCCGGCTTTGATTCTGGAGCTTCCACCTTACCGCAGACCCGGCATCAAGGTTGTCATCTGGCGGCTTTGGGAACGGGCGGGCGCCTTCCTGAAACGGGCGGGCACCATTATTTTTGCCGTTTCCATCATTGTCTGGGCTGCCGCGTATTATCCGCGTTCCGCATCGGTTCGCGAAGAGATCGAACAGGAGTACCTGTTTGAGCTGGCGGAAGCGGGGCCGGATGAACTGCCGGCCGTGGAAGAGCGGATGGAGAGGGAAATCGAAGGGGCTTACCTGCGTCAGTCGATTCTGGGCCGAATGGGTCATGTTGTGGAACCGCTTGTGCGGCCGCTGGGCTGGGACTGGAAAATCGGCATGGCCACGATCGCCAGTTTTCCCGCGCGGGAGGTCATCGTCGCCACACTTGGCATCATCTACGATGTCGGGTCCGACGCGGATGAAGAAAGTCCTGATCTGCGGGAGAAGCTTCAGAACGCCCGGCACCCGGACGGCACACCGGTTTTCACGATTCCGGTGGCTCTTTCCATTATGGTGTTCTTCGCACTTTGCGCTCAGTGCGCCGCGACTCTCGCCGTGATCAAACGCGAGACGAACTCCTGGCGCTGGCCTTTCTTTTCTTTCGCATACATGACCCTGCTTGCGTGGATTGGCGCGCTGCTTGTATATCAGATCAGTGCGGCGATTCTTTCGTAGGTTCCAGCCATGTCGGCCGGTTTTCAACATTTCATCGTCATTCTGATTGTTGCGGCGGCCGCGGTTTATCTGGGCCGCGCGTTTTGGAAGACGTTTGCCGCCAGGACGGGTTGCGGATGTGCAGGAAAGTCCTGTGCGCGGATGGAGGACATGACTCGCCGGATTTCAGAGGCGGGAAAGGGCCGGCGTCTCGATGTGGAGACGGGCCGTCCTGTTTCCTCACAAAACGAGGAGGACACGCTTCCCCCCTTGCGCTGACTGAGTACACCGGATGAGTCTGGCACACCGCCGGGCCTCATGTCCCGGTGTATCGACCCGAGGAGTCAGACCATGGGCCTTTTCGGCAAAAAGAAAGCCGACGACGTTCCGCCCGAGAATCCGCCGGACCAGGAAAGCGGTACAAAGGACACGGCGCAAAATCCCGCGCCTCTTCTTCCACCTTCGTCCCAGGTCAAACCTCCTCAGCGCCCGCCGGATTCCGGTTCCCGTGCGCGCACGCCGGGCCGGGGACCAACGCCGCCAGGCGGGTTGCTGCCCAAGCCTGACTGGCATGCGGAGCACGAGAAGAATCCCCGCAGGGCTTCCGGGACTCAGCAGACGGTCAAGATTCCCGAAGCGCCGACCTCGCCCAGTAATCAGAAGCCTGTTCAACCTCCGCCTCAGCAGCCGGCCAGACCAAAGTCGGCGGCGGCCGGCACCGGCACCGGCGCCGAACGGCGGCGACCCAATCCCAGTGGAACAGCACCGACCAAGTCGCTTCCCGAAGATGCGCTGTCGGTGGTTTCCCGCGGCAATCGGACGGGAATGATGGCGCTGCTTCGAGAAGCTGTCGAACGGGGAGCCTCCGATTTGCATTTGTCCCGCGGCGTGGCGCCGACAATTCGCCTGGACGGTTATCTGGTCCCGCTCGACTATCCGCCGCTTACAAAGAAGGAATGCGAGGGTCTTGTTCTGAGTCTTCTTTCCGAGCCGCAGCGCAGTAAGTTCGAGCAGGACTGGGAGCTGGATCTGTCTCTCGATCTTCCGGAAGCCGGCCGCTTTCGAACGAATGTTCATCGTCAGCGTGGCGGTATCGAAGCGGCGTTTCGCGTCGTGAATGATGTGATTCTGCCGCTCCGGCGTCTTGGCTTGCCGGGTGTTGTCGAGGAGATCGCGCGCAAGCACAGCGGTCTTGTTCTCGTCACCGGTCCGACCGGTTCCGGCAAGACCACGACCCTCGCTTCCGTTGTCGATCAGATCAACACCGAGCGCCAGTGCATGATGATCACCGTCGAGGATCCCATCGAGTACGTGCACTCGAACAAGCGATCGGTGATCAAGCAGCGGGAAGTCACCAGCGATACACGAAGTTTTGGCGCCGCATTGCGTCATGTTTTGCGTCAGGATCCCGATGTGATCGTTATTGGCGAGATGCGTGACCTGGAAACGATTCAGACGGCGCTGACCGCTGCGGAAACCGGTCACCTGGTTTTTGCAACACTGCACACCACCGACGCCTCTCAGACGATCGACCGTATCATCGATGTTTTTCCGCCTCATCAGCAGGAGCAGGTGCGTATCCAGGTGGCGAACACCCTGCAGGCGATCATTGCCCAGCAGCTGATTCCCGTTCCCGGAAACAGGGGTCGTGTTGTGGCGGTTGAAATTCTGATGGCGAATGTCGCCGCCCGCAAGATTGTCCGTTCGGGAAAGACGGAGCAGCTTTACACGCTGATGCAGACAAGCTGGGAACAGGGCATGATCACAATGGACAAGTCGCTTAAAACCCTCTACCAACAGGGGTTGATCAGTTTCGACGACGCGATTTCCCGCTGCAAGTACCCACAGGAATTCGATAATATTTAGTCCGATTGTGTTCCGCCCCGGCAGCCGTGACGCTTGTCAGTGGCCTTCCACTGTGCACGCTGCCTCCTCATGCTGACGGACGCGGAAAAGGAATGGCGCAAGGGAATCGCCTCGGGTATTGGAGCCTATCTCTGGTGGGGCTTCTTCCCCATTTACATCAAGCTTGTTATTCATGTCCCGGTGCTGGAGATCGTTTGTCATCGGGTGGCATGGTGTTTTGCTCTTCTGCTGATCCTGATGACGGTCACCCGCCGCTGGAAGGCTCTCTTTGGAGCCCTGCGCGACCGCCGCGTTCTGTTGCTGCTTCTCGGATCGACCTTCGTGATTTGCTTCAACTGGCTGGGCATGGTGCAAGCCGTTGCCATCGACCAGATCCGCCAGTCGAGCCTGGGGTATTTCATGAATCCTCTGGTCAGCGTCTTTTTCGGCTTCGCTTTTCTCGGCGAGCGGCTTCGTCGCGTCCAACTCATTGCCATTCTGCTGGCTGTTACCGGTGTGATCATTCAGACACTTCTCGTGGGGATCTTTCCGTGGATTGCAATTATGATCGCGATCAGTTTCGGGCTTTACGGTCTTTTCCGCAAGCTTGCAAACGTCGATTCGATGGCGGGTCTCACGTTTGAAACGGGGCTCCTGGCTCCGCTGGTCATTCTTTACATGGTGTCTCTCGGAACGGAATCCGCCTTTGTGTCGAATTCGACATCCGACCGTATCCTGCTGATTATTGCGGGTCCTGTCACATGCGTGCCACTGCTGCTCTTTACGGCCATGGCGAGGCGGGTGAAACTTGCAACCGTGGGTTTTCTGCAATACATGACACCGAGTCTGCATCTTTTGCTGGCTGTCACGTTTTACGGAGAGTCCTTTACCACGGGCCATGCGGTGAGCTTTGCCATGATCTGGGTTGCGCTCGGGCTCTACAGCTTTGACCTGTGGCGCATACACAGAAACGGCGGTGGCCGGGGGATTTCCAGTACGTGAACTGCGGCGTTGTCTATGTTGCCTATGGCGAAAAATACGTCGCGGAGGCTTCGGTATCCGCACGGAGTGTCAAACGCACGAATCCTTCGTTGAAGACGTTTCTCCTGACCGGTGAAACCGCGTCACCGGAGGGGATCGATGAAGTTATCCATCGGGATCTTTCGAGAACCTATATCGACAAAAGTCTCGTTTGGGAGGTCCCCTGCGAAAAGATCCTTTTTCTCGATTCCGATACTCGTGTTATTGGAAACATCGGAGAAATTTTCACATTGCTGGATCGATTCGATTTCGCGGCGCACCAGGCTTCCGCAGGATACCAGATCGATGATCCCGATGTTCCTCACAGCTTTCCGGTTTTCAACGCGGGAGTGCTGGCATTCAGAAAAACTCCCGCAACGCGTGCGATGCTTGACCGCTGGATCGAGCTGTTTCCCGGCGGTCCGCTGGACCACGCGGGTGCCATATCCGATCAGCCCGCTCTGAGAAAGGCTGTCTATGAAACAGATCTTCGGTTCGCGGTCCTCGCATCGGAGTATAACATCATGCCCATGGCTCCCATGGGCCTTGGGAGAGACGCCCGCATACTCCATGGACGTCCATCATCCACGCTCGATTTTATGGAGAAGCACATCAATTCCGTCGGGGGACGGCGGGCCTGGATTCCTCATGTCGGATGTATCGGCCGCCCCGTGAATCAGAGTTTTCGTGAGGCCTTTCCCGTTTTCCTCCGCGGAGCGAAGCGGTTTTTTCTGATCAGCAGGCGGCTTCGGCGAATGGCGAAGTGAGCTTACGCCGGCAAGCGGGATCCGCAGGGTGGCACGATGAAACGGAAGCCTTTCATGAACACCTCGACCCGTGCCCTGCCGGCCGCGATTGCCGCAACGACTCTGACACTGCTGTGGTTCGTTATCGCTATCTGGTGTGCGCGGACGTGGTCGCCGACGACTGATGAGCCGGTGCATCTTGCCGGTGGACTGACGATCCTCGAGTATGGCGATTTCCGCATTAATCCACCCCATCCGCCGCTCGTCAAAGTTCTGTGCGCATTGCCGGTGTACCTGCTCGACCGGCCTGTTTTTCACGACGAGGACGGTCCGTTCTCCGAGTTCCTGACCGAGCATTGGGTTAACACCAATCCGCCGGTGTATGGTCTCCTGCTTCCGGGGAATGCCGGTGCATATGATCCGGGCCATCTTTTCCCGGCACGGCTTGTTGCAATTCTGATCGGGTTTTCGGCAGCGATTCCCGTTTTTCTTCTCGCTCGTGACTTCTCCAGTCCGAGAGGAGGATTCATTGCCGCGGCACTTCTGCTCTTTTACCCGGAGTACCTGGGCCATTCCGCACTGGTGACCTACGACGTGCCTCTTGCCGCAGCCTGTGCATGGATTGCCTGGAGTTCCTGGCGCTGGTGGAGGAGACCGCGGACGGACAACCTCGTGATCTTCGTCGCAGGCA
>JANQSL010000050.1 GCA_028284075.1 Candidatus Sumerlaeia bacterium
GGACCAAACAACCGAATCGCCGCCACCGCCATGACCGGCGGAGGCACGAACAATGGTACGCATGCCACTGCCAGCAATACCCAGCGTCTTCTCCCCACCTCGAGACGCGTTGCCGTCAAAGCCACCGGCACGGCTACAGCGCACGCCAACAGACTCGCCAGCACCGCCATAAACACACTGTTTCCCGCCAGATCCGCAATCCGGCCCAAATCCGCCCCTGGCGCGTCCGGAGCCGACTCCACCGCTCCTGCACCCCACACGAGCGGAGACAGCACAACTCCCACCAACAGAAGCCAAAGAGCAAGAATCGAGTTTGCGGTTCGCGTCGTCACAACGACGATCAAACAGGCTGGCGGGTCAGAGGCTCAAAGGGAATGGAGGAGTGTCATGCCGGTATTCCGCCAGCCATACCGACCCCCCGAGCCCCCCTACTTCAACACCCATACTCCGTCCGGTGGCGGGTCCTCAACAATGGCAATTGCCATGTTGTTATCCTCGTTTGCCTCTTCCATCTTGTTGGAATTGTCCATCAGCATGATCAGGAATGGACGCTCACCCTGGTTCGCCCGGCCCGCACTGATCTGCCGCGAGAGCGTTTCCCCAGGCTGCAGAACAGGCAGGGGATCGAACAGAAAAGCCCCTCCGGCACCAACATCTCCCGGGCTGGAGAGAATCTCATCCTCGGAGAAGAAATTCTGATAACCGATGTTGTCGAAAACATCAATGTCATCCGCGCCGTTCAGATCCGCCGGTCCCGTTCCGATGTTTTCGATGGTGTAGCGGGCAGTGTAATTCGTCGAAGTCACCAGAAGAATTTCGAGCTCGGTGACAATCAGATCCGGCGCGTTGAGCGGCGTGGACCGAACGTTGTTATCCTCTTCCGCTTCTTCGACATCGTCGTTCGAGTCCACAGATACAATAAAGTATGGAAGTGATCCATCCTGAACGAACGTTGTCATCATCTCGGATCGAATGGACTCATCCGGGTTCAGCATCCCGGAAAGCGGGACACTGATTATCAGTGTGTCCGTTCCCGATTCCAGAGAGGTGTCAGCCGACAGATATCCGTTGAACATGACGTTATCTTCCGGCCCCGGATCCGTGCCGTCCAGATTCGCGGCCAATTCACCCGCGTTCTCCACTTTCACATTGAAGGAAACCTCTCCATCGAGCGGAGCTGATGCAAACATCTCCGTAACAACCAAATCCGGTAGCAAAGGCGGGCCTGCCTGCACATTACAAGCCCCCACGACCAGAAAGAACAGTGCGAGCCAGGTCCGCGAGGCTCGTGCGGCGTCCTTGGGGTAATTCATAGGAGGGCCGTTCCCTGACAATTTGTTCCCAAAACTTGTGGACAACGTCCACATGGCGCCGAGGACCCGTCAATCGAACTTCCCTTCATACAGACAGCCCGGCTCCGCGGAGCCGGGCTGTCGAGCCTGCAACAGGCTGTGCTACTTCTCCAGAAGGAGCAGCGACTGATCCCAGGTGATCTTCCGTTTTGTCTTCGCGCCTGGTGACGACATGCTCAGGTTCGTCATGCGCATGGGAATCTCTTCCGGCCTCAGGGTGGCAACCGACCCCGGCTGCGTTCCCACAACAAAGCTCTTCGCCTTCACCTTCATGTTGCCGACCTGATTCGAGATGCTTGCCTTGCCGAGTTTACCCTTTGACGAATCGGCGAACTTCACTTTCATCGACGCCGAGCCGCCGGAAACCGGCGCGCCTTCGAACGGACTGTAAAGCACGCTCGTGCCCGACCACTTCCGGCCGAAGGAATCCAGCGCCGCCGTCGTCGAGCGATCGAACCCGACCTCCGCGTTTTCCGTCCGCCAGTTCGTGAGCATCACTTCACCCTTCGCCTTCGCCATCTTCTTCACCCCCACGGAAACCTTCGCATCGAAGGATGCCGCCGGTATTTCCGACTGCGGAGGACTGTAAGGTGGATGACTGGACTGATCTTTCCCCTTGAGCGAAATGCTCCACAGCTTGTCCCCGCTGCGTCCCTTCATCGACAGCTTGCTCTTTGCATTCACTGTTCCCGTCGGAATGTAGCCGCCAAAGTAGTCCGTCGCCATCATATGAATTGTCTCTTTTGCCGAGTACACGGCTCTGCCGATTACGGGAATCGACTTCGTCTCGACCACCGAGCCGCTGGAGTTGCGAAGCACTCCGTCGATGATGCCGCTGACAAGCCCGTTGGAATCCACAGTCAATCCACTGACATTCATCTCGATCGTATAGCCGTTTTTTGCGTCCTCCAGTTTTACCATACCTGCAGTGGACTTTCCGGACTTCACAATGATGGGATCCGAGACGTCAGAGAAGCCCGCCGGTGCCTCCAGACCAAGCGTGTCAACTCCCGGCGTCGCGGCGAGCTGCTGAACCTGAACGACAAACTGACCAACATCGACCGAACCAAACCGTGTGGATCCCGTGTTTGGATCCACGCGAATCGTAATGTTTCCGTCTCCCGTTCCCATGGCACCATCCGTAACGGCAATCCATGGTGTCATTGATGATGCTGTCCACGGACAGACGGGATTCACCGCATCCACCGTAATCAAGGCTTCAAACGGAGTAAACTCGTCGTTGAATGTGATGAATCGAGGCGCCACTGTGATGCCACAGATATCGACCGTCTGACTCGGTCCGGCGCCGTTATCCGTAGTGCCGTCCATATCCATGGCCGTCCCGGGAAGGATGGATATTCCCAGAGAACCCGTTCCCGCAATTTCGGAAATCGTTACAATGGGCGAAAATGTGTCACCATCCGTAACCGTTACAATCCCCGTCGCCGATCCCGTGACATTGAGAACAACATCATCCTCTTGAAGATCAACGGCGTCTGCATACCTGTAATCGATTTCCCACGAAACCGGGCCTGAAGTCGTGACATCGACATCCGGCGCGGAGATCGATAATTCCGGTGGAAGATTATGTGCTGCGAGCGCAAAGTACCCAAGAGTGTCTGTTTGAAACGAAATTGTGCGCTGAACAGGGTCGTATTCCGTTTCATCAATAAATGTCCACGGTCCGGAAGCGGAAGCCGCGGAAAAGAAACCGGAATCATCCGCGACAAGAGCCTCCTGCTCCTCGCCGAGGTACCTCATCTTCAGACTTGCGGATGACCAACCCGTCCTCTGAGTTGAAACTTTCCACGCCACGGCAGGTTCAAGCCCGGATATCACAGTCGAGCCGTGAAGCCTCCGGTAGATCTCCACATTAACAAGACTTGTATCGCCATCGTCAAAACCAACCCAGGCTCGCGAATCCGGTGTTTTGATGGTTCCGTTCCCTTTCGAGCCAATGGGGGTTAGCGGCGCCTCGCCCCCGCGAACATACGCTCGATAGGCACTTGATGACGGCGGACTGTAGGGATTCAGGATCAGAGTGGGACGGAAGCCCACCGCAAGATCATTCATTCCGTCGCCATTCCAGTCCTCCATGCCGGCAACATGCAGTCCCCAGTTTCGGGTAGGCGTCCGCGTATATGTGTCTGTCAGCGACTCGGGAAGACGGAACTCCTCGTCCACCTGACCCATCAGATCCGCAACGCTGAAAGAGATGTTAAACTCCGTTTCATTGACCGTGCCTGGAATATGAATCTGCGTGGACACGAAATCGGCAAAGCCGTTGCCATCGTAGTCACCAAGACCGTCGACAGTGAATGGCCCGCCCGGTCCGGCGTTGATTCGAATCATTCTCCCTGCAGCCTCCGCATCGGAGAGCAGCATATTTGAATTCTCCGGTCCACCGAGGAGAATCATTGTGTAACCTTCGGGAAAGTCGTCGCAAACTCCACCCTTCCGGTATGGTCCCGGAATGGGGGTGGGCGTCGGCACCGGACCGGAGTCTCCACAGCTATAATCCTGCGCCATCGATCCGATGGCAAGATCTCCGTAGCCGTCGGCATTCACGTCCCCCGCGGAGGCAACCCATTTACCAAAGGCCAGGCCCGGATCGATATCCTTGACGATCTGGAAACCAAATTCATTGTCTCCCGCCGCGATGTCCGAGATGTATACCGGTGTGTTGTCGGCTTTCCCATAAACAACAAAGGCGCGGTTGATTGTGGACAACGCAATGTCGTCGATACCGTCTCCGTTGAAGTCGGAGAGGCCAGTCAAACTCTCACCGAGCGATACATTTTGCGCGTCGCCGGTAACGGTGAACCCGGCAATACTCGCAGGACTGTCGAAAGCGGTCTCTTCAAGCCCCATCCCGTCGTCTTTTCCGAACACCACCCAGACTTTGCCAACATTGAAACCGGTCTCGTTGTCAAAGCGCGCATCCGAAAACACCACTTCGCGCAAGCCGTCACCATTCATGTCACCCGTTGCGGAAACGGCATTAAGCGGACGCAAACCGACGAATGGTTGTGTGAAATATCCTCGTGGCCCCGAGACATGAAAACCCCGTGAGTCCGTATTGCTCGCGATGCTTCTCATGTCGATCTGGCTGCCGTGAGACGGCGATCCGAAGATGACATACCCGCCGGATGGAGCCGTGGAAGAAGGGGACGGCATCTTGTCACCGGGCCGTCTCGCAACAAGTCCCACATCGTCGTAACCGTCGCTGTTAATGTCTCCCACTCCTGTTGCGTAGTAGATGTTCTGCAGACCTGTAAATCTGATGAGGCCGGAAGTGGATTCACCTCCGGTTCCCAGGCGCACGAACGAATTTCCTGAAATCACGTCAGGATATCCGTCTCCGTTGAAATCACCCGCAGGAACTGGAATGTTTGAATCGAATGAATCGACCGTGAAAATACCGGACCCTGGCACGTCGAGAAGCCCGTCCACATTGTACGTAATAGCCCCCACCGTCCCGACAAGCAGAACAACGGCGCACATAACAACCCTCTTCCGGCTCACGCCGGAGCAACCTTTCAAGTTTTTCATGAACTCCCTCCAGAGTTTATGTACTGACTAATTCCTCCATTTTTCACGAGGCACGAATGCATCCCGCCTCGCAACTGATTTCCTACGATTATTGAAATTTCCTTCGTCGGTTCGCACCACTGCACCATTGGCCGTCGAAAATTGGCGCTTACCTGCTCGTAGAGAGTGTCGGAGCAACAAGCCTGCCACGGGCTGTGAGAGACCCACACGTCAGCCTCGGCGTTGACCCCGTCGGGAGAAGGCTTGAATATTGGGAAATGCACAGTGAATCGATGCGCAAGCTTCCAGTGAACGAAGGAATGATTCTCCTCGCGGCCACAGCGGTGGTTCTCCTCTGGTCCGGTGTCGCTCCTTACGAACGGGGAACCTGGTGGCTGGAAGTTGCCCCTGTCGTCATGGCCGTTCCGCTTCTTCTGGCAACACATCGGTTCTTTCCTCTCTCCTCATTGTTATACCGCCTGCTGTTTCTGCACGGCATTATTTTGATGATTGGCGGACACTACACTTACGCTCGTGTTCCCGCCGGTTTCTGGGTCCAGGACGCACTCGATCTCTCTCGCAACCACTATGACCGTCTCGGGCACTTCGCCCAGGGGTTTGTTCCCGCCATTCTCACACGCGAAATCCTCCTGCGCACGTCGCCACTTTGCCGGGGGAAGTGGCTCTTCTTTCTCGTGGTGTGTGTATGTCTTGCCTTCAGCGCCTTCTATGAACTCATCGAGTGGTGGGCCGCTGAAATCGGTGGAGACTCGGCAGAGTCCTTCCTCGGCACACAAGGCGACGTCTGGGACACGCAATGGGACATGTTCACCGCTCTCATTGGAGCAGTCACCGCTCAACTCACACTCAGCCGCTGGCACGACCGATGGCTTGAAAGACTGCCGCAGCATAGGAACAGAAACTCTGTAACTCTGCCTCCCAACAGTGGAAAATCGTGAGTTTCTCCCATTCTTTCAACCCATTCCTGAAATCCCTCCGCTCTCTCCTCAATCATCCCGGCAGACGGTAATGAACGCAGCCGCCGGCGAATTCGGGTAGCATCACCCACCCCGCCAGCGGCATGTCACCGTTCACTTTCAATGGGAGACCGCCATGCTCGCTCGCCGAATCATCCCCTGCCTCGACGTCAAAGAGGGCCGCGTCGTCAAAGGTATCAACTTCGTCGAGCTCGTGGATGCGGGCGACCCTGTGGAGTGCGCCAAGGCCTATGATGCCGCCGGAGCCGATGAACTTGTATTTCTCGACATCACTGCAAGCCATGAGCGTCGTGGAATCATGCACGACGTTGTTCGTGAAACCGCCTCTCACTGCTTCATGCCGCTGACCGTCGGCGGTGGCCTGCGCACTGTGGATGATGTAAAGGCCATGCTCCACGCCGGAGCCGACAAGGTTTCCATCAATACTCCGGCGGTCCAGAATCCCGAGTTCGTCCGCGAAGCGTCGAAGCGATTCGGAGCCCAGTGCATCGTCGTCGCCATCGATGCACGCAGAAAGACCCGACCCGTGGAAGGCGAAGCGGCCGATCTTCTTTCACCCGATCCCGCCGGCTGGGAGGTTTATACCCACGGAGGCCGCACACCGACCGGTCTCGATGCCGTGGAGTGGGCGCGGCGTGTTGAGCAACTGGGTGCCGGTGAGATCCTTCTGACCTCAATGGATGGTGACGGCACCAAGACGGGCTATGACATCGCTCTCACGAGAACCATCAGTGAGGCTGTCGGAATTCCCGTGATTGCATCCGGTGGCGCAGGCAACCTGGAGCATCTCGCCGAGGCGCTCATTGATGGAAAAGCGGATGCGGCACTGGCTGCCAGCATCTTCCACTTTGGAACATATACCATCGGCCAGGCTCGCGAACATTTGAGGTCCCGTGGAGTTCCCGTTCGAGAATACATCAAATCCTGCTAACAACACGGTATCTGGTGTTGCGAAGCGACACAGGATGTGAGGAGGTTAAGTTGCGTCAACTGTGGGAGGTTGAGGAATGCTGGAAAAACAGGTGTATCCGGTCCGGATTCTACAGGCCGCCATGCTTGCGAGCCTTGTTTCCAACAGCACGGCGGACTCCGTTCGCTTCGTCGATGACCGCGTTTATGCCTATGAAGGTGATCGCGTTGCCTACGTCACCGTGGAACGTGTCGATCCGTCTGAAAAGAAAGCCGCTGTGCGTCTTCGTGCTCATGAAGACACGGCGAAACGCAGGAAAGACTACCGTGGCCGGACAAAAACGTTAAAATGGGGAAAAGGCGAATCCGGTCCGAAAACATGGTCAATTCGTCTGAGAAACGATCGCAAAGAGGAGGGAAACGAATCTTTCTTCGTCGAGGTCGTTCGTGTCCGAGGCACCGAAGTTGACATCGATGACCTTTCCTGTGAGGTTTCAATCATTACGCTGGATGGAGATGGACTTCCCTCACACGTAAAGCAGACGAGCGCCTTCAAGACTCATAAGGGAACGATGGCATTGAATCTGCCGTCAGGATCGACGGAGTTCAACGAGGGTGGTTCTTCGCGCAACGTTGACCGTTCACGAACCGTCGCGGGCATTGGCGATGTGGACGGTGATGGTTATGAGGATTTTGCCATTGGTGAACCGGGAGAGTTTGCGGACGGCTATTATGAAAACTGTGAATGCCCTGAATGCGTCGCAGGCTGGGTGTGGATTGTCTTTGGCAATGATGCTCTTCCGTCCGACCTGAATGATACCGATGAAAACACGCTCCGAATTTTCAGCCCTGACTCCGCTTGCCGGGAAGACGGCCTGAAACGCCCCAATGGATTCGGCAGCGATGTCATGGGTGCGGGTGATCTGAATGGTGATGGCTATTCCGATTTCGCTGTAACCGCGCCGCTTTCCGGTGGTTTTCCCGGGTACAACCACGGCCCGGGATCAATTCATGTTATCTTCGGTGGAGAGGATTTTCGAACACGGACACACAACCTTTCGCTGCCGGACGGCGTTACAAACACGCGTATCGACGGCGACGGAACGCTTGGTGATATTTTTACCGGCCAGCCACTCGGCATGGTTGCAGGACCATCGGAGCGACTTCAGGATTCCGGTCTTCCATCATTGATTGTCGGGTATTCCGGGACCTTCTTCAATCGCATCGACGGAATTGCCGGAGCCTGGCCCGCGGTGATTGATCTCGCGGAGCTGAACACTCCGGAACCAGCCACGCTACTCTCGGAAACAAGACATGTCTCCATCGAGCCCTCCGGCATCGGCGACTTCGACGGCGACGGGTATGGAGATTATGCAGTCGGTGCATTTGCACTGGAAGGCGAACCTCCGAAGTGCGTGATCCGCTACGGTGGACCCTCCGCCCTCGATCGAACGACCAGCGTTTACGTCCAGAGGGAGTACACTGACACATGGTTCGTTTCTGATCGATTCGCGGAACAGGCAGCCGGGGTCGGAGATATTAATGGAGATGGCCATACCGAGGTCGTGATAGCCGGCGGCAAATCAGTATGGCTTGTCTTTGGCCACGGCAATCCGGAGCCGGTGGTTTCACTGGGAGACTCTCCCGGGAATCCTGCTCCACCACTTTCTTCAAATCACACCGTTCGAATCTGGCATCAGTCATTCTGGCCTGGACGCCTGTCAGACCACAACACGTCCGTTTCACCCGCCGGTGACGTAAATGGCGATGGTCTTGCGGACTTCCTGCTGGGCTTCCGGTCCAGCACATCGTTTCCTCAAACCGGACTCGAACAGATCGCCAACACCTATCTGGTTCTTGGCGGTTCCATCGATCCAAACGTGACTGACGTAATTGGCGATATCGACGATTGGATCGATGCCGGGGCAGGATCGCGCGGTTCGAGGCTGATGAACTACGGCGGATCTTCTGATGTCGCGGGAGATGTGGACGGCGACGGCTTAAGTGAATTTCTTGCAACTGTTCGCCGCGACTCCGTTATAGATCATGAGGCCACGCTTTTCTCCTGGACGGAATCGCCGGTGCAATCCGCCACCGTTTCGGTGTTTGTTCCCAATGGCAACGCTCCGGCCATTCCAATGGGTACAACAGGAACCGGTCGGGAACGGTATTCATGGGCACGCTGCGCGCTGGATTTTTCCGGAGGTTGGTCGAACAGAAGACCGGACACAAGCCTTGAGAAAATCACACTGCACCGTGGTACGGAAATGTTGTCGAATTTACCGCTACCTCATGCTGATGTCTCGTGGCATCTTGAGAGTGAGCGAACCAACTTCGGCGAGCTGGACATCGAACTCAAGTATCTCGATACGGAGATTCCTTTCGGACTTTCGGAGAGCGAGGTTGAAGTTCTCCATGCCACAACGCCCGACGGTCCCTGGCGACGCCTTCCGACGACTCGCCTGACGGAACAAAACATTGTCGTGGCGGCGTTACCGGAAGTCGACAGTGGATCGGAAAACTGGTTTGCACTTGGAAAAGCCTTGCAGGGGGCGGTTGCCGACTGCGGACCCGACGACAGCGATTGTGACGGCGTTGATGACCAGACGGCAATCGACGAGGGTCTGGTTTCTGACTGTAATGAAAACGGAATTCCCGACCGCTCCGAAACGAATCGTGCCCTTCAATTTGATGGTGTGGACGACTGGCTGGATGGTGGAATGCATCCCGATTTCCGCCTCAACGGAGATTTCGTGGTTTCGCTCCGTATTAACGTTTCAGGAAGTGCGCCACGCGATGAAACGCTTCCAGTCATTGTTAAGGGCGGCTCGAATACGGACGACTTTGAGTATTCACTTTCCGCTGTGACAGCGGAACTGAATTACTATACGCTCCTCTTTGAACTGACAAACGCGAACGGTGACACTTACCGCATTCTCGATACCCGGTCCGCCGATATCGGCCCTCACCTGGTCTATGATCGATGGTATCATATCGCCGTTCTGGTTCGCCGCGATAACACGTTCCCTTTTGGAGAACCCTATGTCAGTTTTTTCCTCAATGGCCGTCAGGCGGCGACATGCATCTCCGACACGCTTCTGGATTGCCCCACGCCCGGCCTCGGAACCGCTGGCGAGTATCCATTGTTCATCGGGCGCTGGCCAAACGCCGGGCTGCCGACATTTGAGGGAATGCTGGACGACATCACACTGTGGAATGGTGCGAAGTCATCGAGCTTCATACTGAACACGCTGGTCCCCTCGAATCAGACAGGAAGCGAATCAGATCTTGCGGCGTGGCTGCGTTTTGATCGTGATCGCGACCTGCAATTCGTTCGAAACGAAAAAAGCGGTGCGGATTCCAACTTTGCCGTATATGGTAGCCCGCGCGTCGTTCCCGGACCAACGGTCAGAGATGCCCTCTCGGATAACGATGGAGACGGATCCGTCGATGCATGTGGAGACTGCATAAGCGCCCTGTATCGCAATCCCGTGCGGGACGGGTTCCCCGCAACGGATTTCGCCGACCCGATGATCACGTGGTTTCGGGGCGAGTATCTGCTTTCAGGAACCACCGGGTTTTCAAGAGGGCATCATGCCTGGACATCAAACGATCTCCTCAACTGGTCATATGAGGGCCTCGTTCTCGACACCGACAAGGTCATGATTTGGCAGGGGCACTGGAGCGGCAGCGCATACTATTCAGGGGACTTGATTGCACTAACGAACCCGGACGGCTCGGGACGATACTACATGTCTTACAGTGCGGGTGGTCCCGATGATCTTTATGCGACGGGAATCGGCCTGGCGACATCCTCTTCCTCTCTGCTGTCTTTTGAGCCCCCCGTCGCCGCGGAACTCGATCCGAAAGACCGGTACGGCCCGGGCAATATTTACGATGGAAATTTCGTATTCGACAACGATGGCACGCCGTTCATGATCATGTCTCTTCCGCAAGGCGGTACCCCTCCAATTGCCGTGGAACTGAGACCGGTTTTGCGCCAACTGACGGATGATCTTCTGGACCTGGAACAAGGTACGAGCGATATCGCAATTCTGCCGCAGGAGGACTCCGACTGGCTCCTGGCGACATTTGCCCGTGACGTTCCGGAGACGATTGTTGCCGGAGGACGCTTCAGTGGCCCGCCTGACTTTGATCTCTTCCGACAACCGTGGCACTGGGAGGGAACATCGTCTTCCGGCGAGGAATCTTTCCTGGTTGAGACGTCCGGAGAATCGAGCCGTTTGCGAATCGACTGGGGAGCGATGAGAGACTCGAGTGGAAGCTCAGTCCGAATCGAAAGCACGGCACCAGCCATGGTGATCGCTACCGGAACCGCAATCTCACACGGAACCTCGATTTTCGAATTCGATCCTGTTTCATCGGAACAGCTCCGTGTCGTTATCGAAAAGACGGGGACGGATCCAGCGACCGTCGTTCGTGCACAGGCGTTTTCAACCGACAGAAACCTGATTGGCTTTGGTATCACCGCGGATTCACCGAATTCGGAAGCCTACCTGGAGTGGTCCTGGAAATCAGGCACCGGCCAATTCGAGGAGTTCGCCCACGTCGACCTCCTTGAAGAGGCAATGCTCGATGAAGTCCGTGTTTTCTGGGATGAAACTCCTGCCGGAACGACTTACGATGTGCTGGTATCAAAAGACAACAAGGTCTGGACCATGGTGGCGGAAAACCAATCCGCTTCCATGGACAGGGGAATAATCACCCGGTTTGCACCAGCCATCGCTCGATACCTGCGTATCGACATATCGAAGGTATCGGGTCAGCGAATCGCCATCCATCGCATTGAAGCGATTGATTCCTCAACCGGAGTCGACAGAGCCCTCTATGGAAATCCCGCGGTTTCAAGTACCGCCGACGCTCTTCTTATTATGGAGAGCCAGGCCATTTTCAGAGAGAATGATCGATACTACATGCTCTTTGCGGGTGACGCTTTTTATTCCCATAACTACTCGATTGGATACGCGTCGGCTCCTTCTCTTTCCGGGCCATGGACCATGGCACCTGAAAACCCCATTGGTACGAAGAAATTTCATTCCGGTATCGTGGGGCCGGGTGTCTGCGACTCAATTCTTTCGCCGGACGGAACAGAGCGCTGGGGCGTCTATCATGCCTTTCACGCGCCTTACGGTCCCTTCGGGCGCAATGGCCGCATTGACCGCTTTGGTTTTCGCAAAGATGGCAGTCTCTTTATAATGGGTCCCACCACGCTGCCTCAGGTAGCTCCATCCGACGCTCCGAACCTCTCCTTGAGAGCGACAATGATCACTGCCGCAAGCGAACAGCAGACGGCAGAGCGTGTTGCAGACGGAGATGAAAACACCGCATGGCTGTCGGGTGACACGACACCGCAAACTCTAACGATCGATTTGGGCGATCTCTACAATACAAAGTCACTGATTATCGATTGGGATCCAACTCGGTTTGCAAGGGAATGGTCCGCGGAGGTATCAACCGACGGTATGGACTGGGTCGAAGTCGTTTCGAGGACTGCGGGAACAAATCAATATCTTCGCTATCCCTTCGCGGCAGCTCGTCCGGCACGTTACGTTCGTGTGTTTTTATCTAAACCAGCAAGTGGCGCCGATGCCTTCGGTATCCGAGAACTGGAGGTCCGCGGGGAAGGATGTGCACTCGTCGATGCAGACGCGAACGCGTTGATTGTGGAAAGTGAAAAGGGACCGGATCATTCTCTTACGCTCGACTTGAGAGGGATTTGCGGAATTGAAGGTATCCGCCTGCCGGAGGAGGTCGCAGACAGCCCTGCGCTGGAGTTGAGCGCTGACGGAGCTCACTTCAGATCGGTTGAAACAGATGCAACGCCGGGAGACGGGTACGTGTTTCTGCATCTCGATTCCTCCATCCCCGCGCGATTCGTTCGCGTCTCCGCCAACTCGCCGGTTACGAACGCCGATGTGTATGCCCTCCCCCGCCGGCTGGAAGCTGCGGCCGTGGCCGGCACTGTCACGGCCAGCGAAAACATGGAAGCCACAGATCTGGCCTTCGATGGGGATGGAACAACGGGTTGGAGTGCCACTGCGGAAGACGCCTGGATCGGACTTGATAGCGGACGTCCGCGAACTGTTCGAGGCATCGATATACAATGGGTGGATGGTAAATGGCCGAAGGCATTCGATCTGATGGCCAGCGAGGACGGTATCGACTTCTTTCCCGTGACGGGGCTGATCAATGACTCGGAGCCGGAGGCCAATGCACTTGTTGAAACCGCACCGGTGACCGCTCAGTACTGGCGGATTCAATTAAGAAATGAATCTCCAACAACGTGCAGCCTGGCCCGCTGGTCGCTGCTGGTGGAAATTGAACAAGGCAGCTGAACCGGAAAAACACGGCTCAAAAAAGTGGAAGCACGATTCCCGAAACTCCTGTCGCACTCTCGCGGTAAAGATGGTTTTCCTCGTCATAAATGCCATATCTTCAAGGAGACGGAAATGAAGCGAAGACATGTCGGATTAGCGGCGGCGTTTGTCGGCGGATTGCTTGTGGCGGGAACAGCGGCTTATACTCAGGATGAATGGACGAAGATCCCGGCAGTCGTTGAGCGACTGCTTCCCCGCCAACAGGAGGCAAGGGAGATCGTACGGGGGGATGTGATGTTCGCGACGCGTGACTCGGACCTGCAGGACCTGCCTCTTCTGGTTCCGCCAAATGGTGCAAACGCTCCGGGACGTTTTCAGGCTGTGGCGCTGGACGGTGCACCGGAATTCGTTATTCTGGGTACACAAACGGGTATTGCACGACGCTTTACAGAGGGTGACAACGTTGTGGTTTACAGTAGCCATGTGCCGAATCATGTACTCCGAAACAAGATCCGGGCGCACGATGCATTCGAAACGCTGACACGACTTGAGCTGAGGACAAGACAACCCTGATCCGGGATTTTGGATTGCCCTCTGGTAACTGATCCATATTGTGGACAGTGGAGGGAGGCTGGAGGGGGTTGGAAACAGTATCACTGCTTGCAAGTGTCCTGAGACGCTGGCCGCGATTCGGTCGATGGGGTAATCGCGAGAGGATTCAGCGCTTGCCTTTCCTTGGGTTTGAGCCTGTCGCATGGCGGCAGATCGGACCCATGCGAATCGGCCTCGATGTCCGAGACAAGTATCAGTACGAAATGCTGCTGGGCGAATATGAGCCGCTCGCCACAGAGTTCCTGTCGAGGGCGCTCCCGCCGGGCGGAACATATGTGGATGTTGGTGCACAACTCGGCTTTACCGCCGCTTTTGCCGCTCAGGCTGTTGGCCCGTCAGGCCGATTGATTCTTTTCGAGCCTGATCCTCGCGCTCTCAAGCGACTTCGGAGACATCTGCAAACCGCAAAACGAAACCAGCTGCCGGAAGTCCATACCGTTGCGGCAGGATGTTCAAGCAAACCGGGAGAGCTTCGGTTTCACGAATCACCCATCCTGGGTCACTCCCGGGTTGTATCAAAGAATGAGAAGATACCTGAGTGTCAGATCACCCGAGTTCCTGTCCTTCAATGTGATCACGTTCTCAGGAAGCTTGGTGTTCGCAATATTGACTTCCTGAAAGTGGACGTCGAGGGTCACGAAAAGCATGCTCTGGCGGGACTGCAACAAACCCTCTCACGGGGAAGCGCTCATTCCATCCTTGTGGAAAAGAATCACTTTCTTCAGGGAGATCCTGTTCGAGAGACACTTCAGATTCACGCCATGATTGCACGTCATGGCTATGAGGGTTTCCATGAAGCCGATCGGCGCCCGATCACCCGCGAGAGTCTTCTTTCGAAATCAATCCCGCTTGAGAACCTCTTTTATTCAAGGAACAAAAAACTCATCAGGAGCTTCATCGGTGGAGAGCCACGAGTTGCAGAAACAAAGTTCTGTTCCAGGGAAATCCAGAACCTTGCAAACGATGCGATACAGTGTCTTTCCCTCGAGGAGGAAATCAGAGAAATTATCCTTCTTGCGAAGAATGGTGCCGTTCCGGAGGCAATAGTCCGTGGGGAACGGTTTCTCACTGGTGAGCCGGAGACTGACTGGCTGAGAGGGCACGTTGCTCACTGGCAGCTGGCGGTGGGCAATGTGGAGAGAGCGGGCTATCATTACCGGCTGCTTCACGAAAAGATGCCGGACGAACCGGGAATTTGCCGAGTTCTGGAGGAAATTGAAAGCACACGAAGCCTGTATTCTCAGCCGCACTCGATTCCGGAGGCACATGATTGCTTGATCCCCCTGGGGAGTTCCAGGAATTGAGTTGGCATCGTCGAACACGGAGTTGTCGTCGTTTTGATGCTGGAGCAGGCACTTGAACTGATACGAGCCGGAAAGTATGGTCCCGCTCTTGAAAAACTGGCGGGTCTGATTGACGGCGGCTCTGTTGATGCGGACGAAGCGCTTGGCCATCGGGCATTTCTGTTTCTGAGCGTCGGGCGCTACGAAGACGCACTCGCTGACTATGACAAACTCATCCAAAAGAGGCCGGACGATCTTGAGGTCGCCGCCCTTCGGGGAAAGGTTCTGCTTCGACTGAAAAGGCGAGAGGAAGGGGTGGAACAACTGTGCGATGTCATCCGCAGGAACCCGGCTTTGAGAACGCCCCTAGAATTCCTGACCGAACACCAGGAGGAAAGCGGCAATACGGCAGAACCTGCGCCATTCCTTCTTCTTCCGAGTGACAATCGAACGGCTGCCGCGAATGCGGTCATTGAGAAGCTGGAGAATGACGAATCCAGTTACCCCAGCTCGGTTTTTCCGGAGGTGGGGCGGTTTCTCTACGACCTTGTCCGATTGTTGCGCCCGCGGGTCGCCCTTGAAACAGGATCATGCAAGGGATACTCAACCCTGGTGACAGCACAGGCGATGGCGGACAACGGTGCCGGTCATTTGCATGCATTTGACTTGTTCCTGGATTTCCCCGGATATGTTTCTCCGGTTCTTGGCCCTTGCGAGGATGCGATGCATATCGTAAGGGGACATGTGGAGCGGGCGGGTCTGGCAAACCGGGTGACGCTTCACAAAGGCGATTCATCGAAACGGATTCGACAAGACCTCGCGGATTGCTGTGGCCATGTGGATTTCGCGTTTATTGACGGAGATCATACGCTGAGAGGCTGCCTGAAGGATTGGATGGCGGTGGACAGGTTGCTGGCTCCGGGCGCGGTGGTGCTGCTGCACGACACGGAACCGGATCTTTGCGGGTGGCTCGGACCCCGGTACTTGCTGGAAAAACTGGGAGAAGGGGCGGAACAGGGTTACCACTGGATCAATATGCCGTCGCCGGAGGGGTTTGGACTGGCACTGATTCAGAAGAAGAAGAGAGGGGGCTGGGAGGCGGTGCGGCCATCTCTGAGGGACCTTGCGGCAGAGCAATTCCACCTGCGAAAATACGGGTGGAAGTAGCTACGGCGGTGCAGGCCAAAAACGAAGTGTGTTTTTCGCTTGAACGCAGGGCCTGCGAAGACTACCTGACTCCTCGTAGTCGCCTTCAAGAGAGGCGGCTTGTTTTTTGTGGTCCGTTACTTGCTAACGAGGCGCCTCCCCTCGCCCCGGCCAGCCAAATCCCAACACAGGTAACCATTCTTATGATGAAGTTCAAAAAGGGCGAAACAGTCGTCGAGCCTACAATCGGCATCTGCACCGTCTTCGGCATGAAGCTGATGACAGTCGACGGCAAGGAAATGACGATGTATATCTTCGACGCACAAAACGCGAAGGTCTATGTTCCGGCGGACATGATCGAGCGGCGTGGTGTGCGACGTCCCATGACACGGGATGAAGTGAAGCGGATTCTGGCAAACCTGAAGCAGCCGGCGGCTCCGAATCGTAATGATGCACGCCTGCAGTATATGAACTACAAGGAAATCATGAAGTCGGGCGACCC
Organism: Candidatus Sumerlaeia bacterium; assembly: GCA_028284075.1. Taxonomy (GTDB): domain Bacteria; phylum Sumerlaeota; class Sumerlaeia; order SLMS01; family JAHLLQ01; genus JAJFLJ01. Next base: position 16,672 of record JANQSL010000050.1, read on the forward strand.
GGGACAGATCGCACGACTCCTGAGAGACCTTTACATTCTCGATCAGAACGACGATCTGAAAGGGAAAGAAAAGGAAATCATGGAGCAGGCGAAGAAGTTCCTCTGCGATGAGATCGCCTTTGTCCGCGAAACCAGCAAGGCGCAGGTGATGGAAACCATCAACGATGCGCTTCGCCAGATGTTCAAAAAGAAGCAGGCCAAGGACAAGGAGAAGGCCAAAAAGTCCGGTGTTGGCCTGTCCATGGGTATTTTGGGTTACGAGGACGACGAGGAGGAAAACAAGGATACGGATTCCGGAGAGGATTCAAAGAAGAAATCCACGGAATACGAAGATGACGATCTGATTGATGAAGACGAAGAAGACGATGAAGATGATCTCGTCGATGAGGACGATGAGGAGGAAAAGGAAGAGAAGGATGAGGGGTTCGTTGATGAGGATGATGAAGACGACGAGAAGTGAGCGCAGTCAAAGTTTGAGAAAGTATTCAGGAAAGCTCCGGCTCAGGCCGGGGCTTTCTTTGTTTCGAGAAAACGGCCGGGCGGCTCGATGGTCAGTTGAGGGTTATCCAGACTCCGATCGCCACTGACAAGAAACGTGTGACGCTCGATCTGGCCATCGTAAATGTTCCGTGGATTTGACGGGTCGCACAGAACGAAACTGATGCGAAAACGCCCGGGAATATAAGGCATGCGCCTGACTGTCGCCTTGACCGTGTAGCGCCCGTCCATATCTCGGAGGTCGAGACCGGAGAGCTGGGTGCTGAAGTAGCCCGCGGCAAGTTCGGCATAACCCGTCATGCCTATCTGAACATCGAGATGCTTAATGGTTCCCTGGGTTGCGAACCCGATTTCAAAGTATGCCGGTTCTCCCTGGCGGTAACAGTCGGTTTCGTGTCCGGCTCCGTCGAGCATGCGTATCGACTCAATTCGGGCGCCGCCACCGGTGATTCGCGCACCACCGGGAGTTGACGTGTAGATGTAGCGGGAGCGGCTGTCTTCGGCAACCTCATCGAATTCAAGCGGCTCCGGGTCATGACCAACAAGGGCCGTGGCAATGCGAATCATGATCCTGTCGGCCGTATCATGGGCAAGCACCACACCCTTGTCGAGCCAGAGGATCTCGTCGGAAACCATGTGAACCTGGTCAAGATGATGACTGACAAACAAAATGGTTCGACCTTCGTCGCGAAGCTGGCCCAGTTTGCGCAGGCACTTGAGCTGGAACGCGCCGTCGCCCACGGAGAGGACTTCGTCAATCAGCAGAATCTCGGCATCGGAAAAGCAGGCGAGGGCAAATCCCAGGCGAATTCGCATGCCACTGGAATAGCGTTTGAGAGGTGTGTGAATGAAGTCGCCGAGTTCACTGAAAGCAATCATCTCATCGAGACGTTCAAGTATCTGTTGACGGCTGTAGCCGAGAATGCCGCCCTGAAGAAAAACGTTCTCCATACCCGTCAGATCGGGATGAAAGCCCGCGCCGAGTTCAAGCAATGCGGCAATATGTCCGCGCACTCGAACCGTTCCGGTGTCAGGACGGGTCAGACCCGAGATGAGCTTGAGCAGGGTGGATTTTCCCGAACCATTGGCGCCGACAAGGGCAAGTGACCGACCTCGCTCAAGGCGGAAGCTGACATTGTCGAGAGCTTTGAAAGACGTACGCGTTGCCCGCTGTGCGAGACTCTTGAGCAACGCTTCCTTCAGCGTCGACGATTGAATGGAGCTGATGGTGTAGGACTTGGAGAGTCCGTCAACTTCGATGGCATAGTCGTTGGCGGTCATGCCATCACCTCGGCAACCGCATCTGCCAGCCGCAGGAACTCCGGTATGGCAAGATTCTCCGGCCTGTCGGTGAAATCAATACCCGCCTTGCCGAGAGCGGCTTGAGCAATGTCACGGGAAGGAACGATTCCTCCAAGAACAAGGCCGTTGGAAATGGTCCGGCGACGGTGCTGGAAGACACCGCTGATGATGTTGTAAACACGCTGTTTGTGCTCACGGGATTTCACGAGCCGCTCAGGAAGCGGTCTGAGAACAACGACGGCGGAATCGACTCGCGGCGGCGGAATGAATTCGCGCGGGCCCAGCCTGCAGGCAATATCCGCCTCGTACTCGAGAGCGATTTTGTAGGTGAGTGCGCTGGCACGCCGTGTCGCGGGCCCGGCGGCGATGCGCTCGGCAACTTCGCGCTGCACCATGATGACGATTCGTTCCCATGCGTGATCGCACTCGATGAGTTTGAACAGAATCGGCGCCGTGATTTGATAGGGCAGATTGCCGCAAGCAACTTTGGGCCGGCTCACATCGGGGAAGAACGTGTTCAGATCACTCTTCAGGAAATCCTGACGATGGATGAAGAGATTCGAAAAGCATGTCATTAGCTCACGATGCCATTCCTTAAAAGCGTCGTCCATTTCGATGGAATGAACGTCGCCGGCGCGCTTCGCAAGCTCGACCGTGAGATTTCCCAGACCGGTTCCGACTTCAACAACCGCATGGTGCTTCGTCAGTTTGCAAAGCTCCGCGATTCGCTCGCACCAGACGGGATTTTGCAGGAAGTGCTGGCTCTTGTGGCGCGACAGACGAACGCCCATGCGATCCAGAAGATCACGAACGGGGGGGAAGTCAAAGTTCCCGGTAATGTCAGGCACCGGTAACGCTCCTCTGGTGCACAAGGCGCGAAGCGAGGCGTGCGGCGGAGATCATACTGCCGGGTCGCGCCGTTCCGGACCCTGCGATGGAAAAGGCCGTTCCATGGTCGGGAGACGTCCGAACGATGGGAAGTCCAAGGGTTACATTCACCGAGGAATCGAAAGCCAGGGTCTTTAGTGCGATCAGGCCCTGGTCATGGTAGAGAGCGAGAACGGCATCGAGCCGACCTTCAAGCGCCTCATGAAAAATCGTGTCGGGTGGAAAGGGCCCGTGCAAATCGAGACCTTCATCACGAGCACGGGCAATGGCGGGCTCAATAACAAGCGCTTCTTCATTACCGAAGAGGCCGCCTTCGCTGGCATGAGGATTCAAGCCCGGCACACCAATACGTGGAGCTTCAATGCCCAGACTGTTTGAGAAGTCCCGTAAATGCCGGGCCTTGCGAAGAATAAGGTCGGGAGTAAGGAGATTGAAAACGTTGCGCAAAGGAACGTGTATTGTCGCCAGTGCCATCACCAGCCCCCCTCCCACAAAAGCCATCGTGGTTTCTTCGACACCGCAGAGATCACGAAGCATCTCGGTGTGCCCCGGCCACGATGCGCCTGCAAGGTGCAGACCTTCCTTGGAAAGGGGAGCTGTGACAACGGCATCAATGCCACCCGCCCTCGCCGACTGCACGGCTCCCCTGATCGCTCCGATGGCAATGCGTCCGCAGCGCGCGTCGGTCGCACCGGGGGTAACATAATCCTGATCTGCGGGTTCAGCCGTCTCCACGATCTCCGCGGAGCCAAGCGCATCGGCGATTCCGGGGCGAAGATCGGCGCGTTTGTCGGCCAGGCGCGCGCCAATGAATTGCCATACAAGCTCAGGTCCGAAGAGAACGTAATCCGCGCTGCAGTGGCATTCAATCATGGCCATCAGGGCCACCTCGGGTCCAATACCGGCGGGGTCGCCGATGGTAATGCCAAGGCGGGGTTTGCGTTTCGGAACCAATGCTGCTTTCCCTTCGAGCGAACGCCAATCACGGGCGTGTGCCGCGAGCGAACGTTAAGGGGCACCGCTGACCGTGCTCAAGGATTGATCGATGGAGAATACGCGTGAACTGGAAGAACTGGTGATTCGAATCGAACGGCTGATGGAGGAGATGATCGAGCAGCAGCGGTCAAAGGTGGTCATGATCGCAAACCGCATCCAGCCGGGTTTGAGCGATGATGATCTGCGGGATCCTCACAGCTTCCCACAGGTAAGCAGCCGGCCTGAGTTCGCCTACGAGGACGGACTGCTGGCGGGACTCATCGCAGCACAGGTAGCGGTCATGAGGGACGGCGTAAGCTTCGTTCGAAAGCGGATGGAGGGTGAAAACAATGGAGCTGCCGATGGGGACACAAAAGCATGAGAGTAAGCACGGTTATTTAATGGGTTTTGTCTCTGTGCCTTCTTGTCTGGGTTCTTTTTCGGAAGAAAACGGAGTGAGAAACCAAACTACCAGTCGTCGCGCGGCATGGCTTCTGCAATGCGTGTCGGATCGAGGCCTCGGAGACAGGCCATGTGAGCATCGTCGGTAAGCGGGCAGCGGGTTTTCCAGCAGGGAACACAGTCCAGGTCGCCGCGCTGAACGAGAGCGGCGCTTTCAACAGGCCAGGGGCGGTTGCGAGCGCCGTCGCTGGCACCGAAAACAGCGACTGTTTTCAGACCGAGCATTCCGGCAAGATGGGTCGGGCCCGTGTCGCCGCCAATGTAGGCCTCACAGACGGAGATCAGCACCGCGAGCTCGCGAACGCTGGTGGGCGGGGCCACCAAATGCGGAACGCCTCGGGCCTTGAGATGCTCAGCAATCTGATCGCGGAGAGGCTCTTCCCTCGGCCCCCAGAAAATCAGAGGCAGCCAGTTGCGGTCATAGTGCAAACGGGCTGCCGCGTCGGCGAGATGTTTGGAGGGGTATTGCTTGCTGATCCAGCCGGCGCCCGGGTTGATGGCGAGAAGACGGTCGCTGCCGTTCCAGCCGGCCTCGACCAGACATGCACGGATGCGGTCTCTCTCGGATGAGGCAAAACCAAGAGTTCCGACGGCCTTCATGTCGGGTTCAATTCCAAGGCCGCGCAGAAGCGCGAGGTTGCGCTCAACGACATGAATGGCGGTATTGGGCGGAACAACTTTGACAGTGGTAAAGAGTTTGTTGATTTCGCGGCCGTCGCTGTCGCCATAACCAACGCGAACAGGAGCGCCGCTCCACCATGCGGCAAGACCGGATTTTGTCAGCCCCTGCAAATCAATGGCGGCATCCCACCCATCCTGTTTGATTTGTGCATAAAACGGGCGAATCTCGCTGAGGTACTTGCGGAGAAACCTGCCGCGCCATCTCTTCTTGGGAACGACATAGAGTTTGTCGATTTGTGGATGTTCGTCGAGGAGCGGAGCGCTGAGTTCCTCGACAATCCACCCGATGCGCAGATCGGGTCTGGCACGGCGCAGGGCATCGAGCACGGGCAATGCGTGAATCACATCGCCAATGGCGGAAAGGCGAACGATCAGAACGGACTCTATATCGTCGATCAAAGCCATAATCAACCGCGCTGAAGCTGCAAAGCGGAAAGCAGAGAATAAAGATCGAATGTGACGGCGTCGGATTCTTCGATGGTTTTATTGTGAGCAAGGCCCATATGAGGAACAGGCGATCCGGCGGGCCGGTATGCAAGATCAATGGAACGGCGAACAATCTGGCAGGACTCTCCGAGAAAGGCGGAGGCACGGGAAAAGTCGTCGATGACGGGAGCGTCGGAGGCGGCCGCGGCAAGGAAATCGATCATTTGGCGCATGCGCGCACGGTTGTCAGTTTGTTCAAGAGGCATGTTAGCAAACTTCAGCGTGTTTTCAAGAAGCCGGACGGGCTCGCTTCCCTCGCGGGAATGAATGTCGATCACCCCTTCAACGGCGGATTGAAGTATATCGCTGGTGCCAGGCTGGAGAAAACTGACAACGTTGGCGCCGGCTGTGTGTTGAGTGGTGCGGCGTTGCACACGGCCAATAACAAGACACTGTACGTCGGCTTTTGGAAACCGGCGAGTGGATTCGTTCTCGTGGACAAAACACAATTCGTCTCGGAAATCGTGAACACTCACTGCGGACCAGGGCTCAAAAGCTGCAACACGCTCTTCCGACACGGCGAAGGCGGAAAGACCAAGATCGGTGAGCCAGGCAACCCACTCCTCGGCCTTTGTACGATGTTCCTCACGGCGGAGAACTCGCGGACAGGGCGCAAGAAGACGCTGACGAGCCATGTAGGGGTCGAATCCAAGACCCTGTGCAAAGGTCTGAATGATATCTGCCGACGGTAGCTCCCACTGGATGCCAAGAATGACGAAGTAACCCCACTCGCGATCACGTCCGGCGGTGATTTCCGTGAGATGGGCGTACTGTTCGGGCTTGAGAGCGGAACGCCAGTGGCGGTCGTCGGACATGATAACAGCTCGGTACGGGACGTCGGAGTAACGATCCAGTGGGATCGCATGATCGTCAATGGAAGGGAGGCCGTCAGGTCTTGTTCTGCTCGTCGAGGAATTTGACGCGTTCGAAGATCTTTGTGCTCATGCGGATAAAGCCGCGGATGACAGGACGCTCCTGGCATCTCGCCTCAACGGGAATATCCAGCCGGACAGCGTGGTAGGTGTGCTCCGCCGGAGCGAACGCCATAAAGTGGTTCGGCAGGGCGGGGGCCATGGCCGCCACGTCGAAGAGATTCCAGGGCAGCCAGTCGGGATTGCGAAGTCCCATGCGAAAGCCCGCCTCGCTCTGTTTGATACGCTGAAACAGGGCACTTCGACGGCAACGGAGGATTCTGGCGATATTGTCGATGAACCTGCCCGCCGCGACATCCAGTTTTTTACGCTGAACTGTTTTCCTGCCATTCTTCGGTTTGCAGAAAGCGGTACCGTATTCGCGCAACTCTTCGGTCCTGGCGGCATAGAGAAGCCATGTCACGATTTTATCGGGAGAGTCAGGGTGGGGTGGAATTTCGTACCCGGGAAGGTCGACGTGCAGATGCCCGCGGGAATGATAGTCGGAGGCTCCGTTTTCGAAACAGTGGCGTTTCCTCCCGGGAATGGGGATGGTTCCATCTGGAAGTGGTTCCGAAAATTTCATGAGAAGTGTGCGGCAAAATTCCTCGGATTCGAGAGTGGCTACAATTCCCTCTATGGTCGGATGTTCAGTCCGGTCCGGCAGAACAAGACCGTATCCACGATAGTTCGCAGCTTTTTTCCCGAAATCAGAGCCGGGATAGGAGGCGCGTTTGAACTGATCGTGAGAAGGGAATGCTCCGATAAGTTCATCATAAAGGTCGTCCGGCAGGAACCGGTCGATGATGACATGAGCGAAGGGTTCGACCGCAATCGGGGCTGCGCGAACCCGTTCGATACAGTGATTCAGCAGATCTTCACCCATGATTCCCTCATCAAGACTGCCGCTAAGCGGCAACAACCGCTCCCGCAATCAGATAAAGAACCAGGGCAACCGCTGCGCAGGCCAGTGCATAAGGCAACTGCGTCTTGACGTGATCGATATGATCGCACGCTGTCGCCATGGAGGAAACAACCGTGGTGTCGGAGATGGGAGAGCAGTGGTCACCGAAAACCCCGCCGCCGAGGATGGCTGCGATGGCTACGGCCAAACCTGCTCCTGTTCCTTCCGCCAGGGGAACGCCGATGGGAATCATGATGGCAAAGGTCCCCCAGGATGTTCCTGTTGAGAAGGCAATAAAACACGCCAAAAGGAACAGTACTCCGGGAACGAAGGCGCCTTTGAGAAACTGCGACCCGAACTCGGCCACAAAGTCGCCGGTGCCAAGCGCCTTGCACGTCGCGCCGAGGGCAAATGCGAGCATCATAATGATGGCCATCGGCATGAGACCGCCGGCACCTTTCAGAATCATCTCGAAAATTTCGTGCAGATTCATAATGCGCTGGACGAGATACATGACTGCCGCAACGGCAATGGCGGCGAGAACAGCCCAGTAAACTGCGGTGGAACCCGAGCCTTCCGACATGATGTTGAAGAAGGTGATGTTCATCTCACTCTCGCTCGCGAGAATCGACGAACGCCCGGTGATGTAGAGACCGGCGGGCATCATCACGATCATGGTGAAGATGGGAATCAACATGTTCCATTTGTTGTCGGTGATGCCCGGCTTGGGTTCGAGAGCGGTGATTTCCGTGGACATCATGGGAATGGCATCGTCGCGGAGCAGCTTGCCTTCTTCACGGGCACGTTTCTCTGCTTTCTTCATTCCGCCAACGTTGAAATTCGTGACGGCAACACCGAAGGTGACTCCGAGAGCAATGAGTGCATAGAAGTTGAGAGGAATGGATTCGAAGAGCAGCAGGAGGGGATTCTCAACATCCTCCGTGCGAAGAAGACCCATGATGTACGCACCCCATGCGTTTAGCGGAATCAGGATGCAGATGGGGGCCGATGTGGAATCGCAGATGTAGGCGAGTTTCTCGCGGGCCATTTTAACCTTGTCGCTGAGGGGACGGGCCACGGAACCAACGACAAGGCAGGTGATGCTGGACTCGACAAAGACGGCCGTTCCCGTAAAAAAGGCAACAAGGCTGGCGGACCGATGAGTTTTGCCAAGATTGAGGGACTGCATCCACCGCACAAATCCGGCAACTCCTCCGGAGCGCTGGGTCAGAGTAATCAGAGAACCGACGAGGGCGCTGAAAAGAATAACCTTGGTGTTATAGCCATCGGCAAAAACATCGATCAGGGACTGGAGGGCGTCCGCCAGGCCGGTGAGAGGATTCCTGGCAAGGATCGTCCATCCCACCCAGATGCCCATAAAGAGAGAGAGAATAACCTGGCGTGTGATCAGGGCGCAGGCGATGGCGAGGAGAGGCGGAACCACGGTCCACCAGCCGAGTTCTGTCATGAAGGGCTCCGAGTGTGAATGCTGGCGGACGATCCTCGACACCGCCTGCACATCGACAAGAGAAAACCGCCTTTCGGCTTGTTTCCCGGCGCGAGGAGGATCAGCTCGAACGGGGCAACAGGGTGCCCGGGGCCGAGCCCGCGGCCAATTGACGAAGACGGAGATGGCAATGAACACGAAGGTCAATTTCCTGATACTTGCGTTTTTTGGAATTTTCGGGATTAGCGGGTGCGAAACGTTCAATGCGATGCTCGCGACGGCCCCGAAGCCGGAGGTGTCGTTTCGTAACCTGTCGGTGAAGGATATCAAGACAGACTCGGCGGAATTGCTGGCAGAGCTGGAGGTATCGAACCCCTACGCAGTCCCTCTGCTGGCCGAAGGAATCGGTTTCGCTCTTGCGAGTGGCGAGTCACCAATCCTTTCAGGAGCCACGGAGGATGGCTTTCGTGTACCCGCAGGATCGTCGGCGTCCGTGCCGGTGGCGGTCACACTCCCCTACAGCGATGTCATGAAGGCGGTCAGCGGAGTACGCCTGGGCCAGGTGTTGCCCTATACACTGGACCTTGATGTGGACGTGACGGGGCAGGGAATCGCACCACTCGGTTTCGATCTGCAAAAGTCCGGTGAAGTACCTGTCCCGAATGTACCGGAGGTGAAAGTGAAAGGAGTGGAATGGGAGGACCTGAGTCTGGCAGGTGCTCGGGGCAACGTTGGGCTCTCGCTGAAAAACACGAACGAGTTTCCCATGACACTGGCGGCAATGGAGTATGCACTCTCATTGAGCGGGTACGATGTTTCAGAAGGATCGCTTGCAACAGAAGTACTGGAGCTCGCGCCCGGCGAAAGCGGGGACCTGAATCTCGGCTTTGCGGTCCGACCACAGGATCTTGGTTTCGCGGCGTTCCGTGCACTCTCCGGTGGAGACGCCGATTTTCGCCTGAAGGGACTCGTGGACACGAAAACGCCATTCGGTCCAATGAAGCTTGATTTCGATCGCGAGGGACGAACGGTGCTGAGGAAATAACAGACTGACGAAAAGCACTGGCGTCCGCTTCAGAGTGCATCCACCATTGGGTGCCTACGATCTGGAGCTAAAGATGACAACCATGTCCGCCGAAACACTGCATATCAGCCTGATTGAAAAAATCGAGAACCGCACCGCTGTCATAGGTGTCGTGGGGCTGGGCTACGTGGGACTGCCGTTGGTTCTGGAGTTTCATCGGAAGGACTTTCCGGTCGTGGGATTCGATATCGATCCCGAAAAGATCGAGCTGCTGAAGAAGTCGCAGACTTACATTCGTCACATTCCCGACAAAAGCCTGAGGGAACTCAACACATCGGGACGGTTTTCGGCAACGACGGATTTTGCACGCGTTCGTGAATGCGATGCGGTCTTGTTGTGCGTGCCGACACCTCTGACGTCAAACCGTGAACCCGACATGCGGTTTGTTGTGGGAACATGCGAGGCCATCGGACCACACGTCACACCAGGCACGATGGTCATTCTGGAGTCCACGACCTATCCGGGCACGACACGAGAGGTTATGGTACCGATTCTGGACGAACAATCGGGACTGAAAGCCGGTGAAGAGTACTTCGTCGCCTATTCGCCGGAGCGTGAGGATCCCAACAACGCAAATTTCAGCACGTCGACAATTCCAAAGGTTGTGGGTGCCCTGTCACCAAAAGGTCTGGCGGCCGCAGTGGCCTTGTATGACAGCGTTGTTGTGGAAACGGTGCCTGTCTCGTCCTGCGATGCCGCTGAAGCAACAAAGCTGGTGGAGAATATTTTCCGCTGCGTCAATATCGCGATGGTCAATGAACTGAAAGTCGTGTTCCAGCGAATGGGAATCGACATCTGGGAAGTCATCGATGCGGCAAAAACAAAGCCGTTCGGGTTCATGCCGTTCTATCCGGGACCGGGCCTGGGTGGTCACTGCATTCCCATCGATCCCTTCTATCTGACATGGAAGGCGCGCGAGTTTGACATGCCGACAAAATTCATCGAACTGGCCGGCGAGATCAACGCACAGATGCCCTACTATGTGGTACAGCGAACGATGGATGCACTCAATGAACACGGAAAAGCGCTCAAGGGAAGCCGTCTACTTCTGGTGGGACTGGCTTACAAGAAGGACGTGGACGATCAGCGGGAGAGCCCGACGCTGAAACTGCTGGAGCTGTTCGAGGAAAAGGGCGCAAAAGCGGACTATCATGATCCTCACATCCCTCTCCTCAAGCCAACACGGGATCATCCGAAACTGACAGGGCGATCAAGCGTTGCGATTGAAAGGGCGGGTGAATATGATTGTGTGCTCATTGCCACGGACCATTCGTCGATTGATTATTCGGGACTCGCGAAGACGGCAAACCTGATTGTGGACACTCGTAATGCAATTGGCGCGAGTGCGCCAAATATCTTCAAGGCGTGACAAGACGATGACACAGACCTGTCTCCTGACCGGCGGAGCCGGATTTATCGGCAGCCATCTTGCCGAGCGACTGATTGAGGAAGGTCATCGGGTGATCGTACTCGACGATTTGTCGACGGGACGGTATGCCAACATCGAGGGACTGGACCGGAAACACGCTTCCTCGGGACGGTTCAAATTCATCTGTGATACGGTTCTGCACGAACGCGTTGTGGAAGAGGTCGTGCGAGAGGCGGACTGCATATTCCATCTGGCATCGGCGGTAGGCGTGAACCTGATCATGGATCAGCCGGTGCGCACGATCGAGACAATCTTTGGTGGCACGGACACGGTACTGCGCTGCGCGGCAAGGTATCGCCGGCGAACGATGATCTTCTCAACCTCGGAGGTTTATGGAAAGTCCACCGATGTCCCGTTCCGCGAGGACGGAGACCGGCTCGAGGGAGCGACAACAAAACATCGTTGGGCCTATGCCTGCGCGAAAGCACTGGACGAATTTCTTGCGCTGGCTCACTGGAAACAAAGCCGCCTTCCCGTTGTTGTCGTTCGTCTCTTCAATACGGTGGGCCCACGCCAGACGGGCCAGTATGGGATGGTTCTGCCGAACTTCGTGAAGTCGGCACTCGCGAATGAACCAATTCGTGTGTTCGGCGACGGCCGGCAAACCCGCTGTTTTTGTCACGTGCTCGATGTGGTGGACGCGCTGGCGGGGCTGATGAAAAGCACGGAAGCGGATGGTGAGGTGTTCAATATTGGATCGAGTGAAGAAATCACGATCCTCAAGCTGGCGGAGGAAGTTGTCAGCCTGACATCGAGCGATTCAGAGATCGTCCTGGTGCCTTACAAGGAGGCCTATGGCGACGAGGGCTTCGAGGACATGCAGCGGCGCCTGCCCAGCATTGAAAAAATCGGCGCGCTGACAGGCTGGAAACCGAAACGGAATCTTGAGCAAATCGTCACTGACGTGAAATCATCGGTGTGATTCACAGGCGTGACACGGGCGTGAACAAACCAAACTCGTAGTACCCCGCATCGACTGTGGAACTGAAGGGCCCTCCGAGAAGCTCACAGGCGGAGTAACCATCCACGAACATCCATGCGACAAACAGCCATCGACGCATCCGCGAATCGGGAATCAGAACGAGCATCGGTATCATCGCCAGCCAGTACCAGAAGAGGGTGTGAGGCGACGTGCGCATGATCAGCAAAAACAGAATCGCGGGAAGAAGGGCCGCAAGATTCCGGGTCTTCCAGACCGCGAACGCCAACAGACCTGTCATCGTCCAGACGGCCAGCTGCATCCAGATATCAAGGCCCGGAGGCATTCCTTTCATGTACTCCGGAATCGGCAGCCAATGGAAGAGATTCAGCGTCATGGGAGTGCTGTACTTGAGTACGTTTCCCACGGCGGGATAAAAGAAGAGTGCCGCAAAGGTCGGCAGACAGCCTGCCAGGAATCCTGCTGCCGAGGCCATTACAGTTTTGGATTTGGAATCATCGAACTTCCATACCTTCCACAGAAACCACGGCAACAGCGCCACGACCAGCAGCTTTGTTTGAATCGCCAGTGCAAGAAGACAAAACGCTGCAACGACAAAGCGACGGTTCAGGGCGAGGATTGCCAGGAGAGCCAGAAAAGTCTGCAGGACTTCGTATTGTCCCTCTCTGGAGGTCCACCATATCGCCGCCGGAGCCCACAGCACAATAACCCCACACCACTTGTCACCGGTGATCCGGGCGACAAGCCACGCGTTGATACATTCGAACAAAGTGAGCAGGAGCTTTGCGGCGAACACACTGGAATGTATCGTCGTCAGTATTGAAAAAAAGAGCAGTGCAACAGGTGGATAGTTATAGGGGTTTCGAGCCCAGGAAATCCATGACAGATGGGGCGCGAAGTCGATAATGGCCTCGCCGGCAAGAGCCGGACCGGCCGTCAATACACCAACGCCATACACAAGATGGCGGACAACATCTCCCGTGTTGGCCGGTACCTGAGTGCATTGGTACAGCCGCACGAGGACTGCGATGCCAATGAATGCGTACATCGCCGGATGCATGCGATCCCATCGACTGTTTGCATCCACCTTCATGTCAGATCAGATCGCGGAGGCGCTTGTTGGCATCGAGATCAGACGTGGCGGTCGCGAACGACCGAACGGAGTCCACAAGACGCGACCGCACTTCGGACTTATCGTGAGGAATTGAATCGACGCCCGCATTTTCAAGGCGCTCGATCACGTCGTTTACGCGCAATTCTTCAATATCCATTGCAGGTTGATAGGCAATCTCGCGATCACGGCGCCGTTTGACCTCTGACAGCACTTCGGCGTCGACGAGACGGTTCAGTACATCTTTGACAACCTGGTAAGGAACACCGATTCGTTGAGCGATTTCTTCGGCATCGAGGGGTGGATCGCCGTTGGCAAAAGGCTGAACGCATTCACGAACGATGGAGAGAGCGGTCAGCTTGATAAATCGCGGACTGGCACGCCGGGCGTCCTGTTCGAATTCGCTGACTTCGCTGAACTGGTGAGCAAAGGCGAACTCAGCTCCCAGTAACACGATCATCCACGAAAGCTGCACCCACGTCAGAAAAAGCGGGAGCGCCGCGAAACTTCCGTATATTGCACCCGCCTTCGAAACACCGACCTGAAACTGAATGAAGATCTGAAGCAGAAGATTATAAAGAATCGCGGCAAAAAAGCCTCCCGACAGAGCGGACACGAACTTGATTTTCCCGTTGGGCATGAAAATGTAAACGATCGTAAGCAGAAGAGTTATGGTGAAGAACGGCAAAAACCGGATCGCAACCCCCGCCGGACCGGAAACAAGTTCGAGAAGCCAGCCGGAGTCTTCGGAATTCAGTGCAACCTCCACAAATCCCTTCGCACTCATACCTACCACAAAAAGAATCGGCGAGATAATCATAAGAGAAAGATAATCGCTGAAACGCCTCGCCCAGGTTCGCGGCTGCTTGACAAGCCACACGTCATTGAATGCCAGTTCGATGTTACTGAGAAGTTTGATTACCGTCCAAAGCAGGAAAATCACACCAATACCGGCGATGACACCTCCACGGGTTTGCTCAAGCATGTTAACGGCAAAGTCGATGGCACGATCAACAACTTCCGTAATCTGTGAACTCGGTTCACCGGACGTATCACTTTCAGTGATGTCACCGACCACTTCCTCTTCAATACCATCCTGAACGGGAATTGTCTCTCCACTCTCTCCGGCGCCGGACGGCAACACGACGGCAACGTTGTCACGGACAATCTCCGCAAGCCGCTGATCCATGCCAAAACCCTTGGCAATACCAAAGGCCAAGGCCAGAACCGGAACGATGGACATCAGGGTGTAGAAAGTGAGAGCTGATGCTCTCAGAGTGCACTTGTCTTTCTTGAAGTCACGAACCGTCAGAATCACCATTCGCAGCATGCGCAGCCACAGCCGCCGCGGCATGGGTTCGCGGGACAGGCGCATGTGCCAGAGGTCGTATTCAACGAACTTGCGGATTCCGCCGACTTTCATGAGCGTTGCTTCCCGCGGTGGAGACAGGGTGGCAAGCCTTGCTGTGACTTCCGGCTAGCGAAACAAAAGCACATCCGCCGGTATGCCGCCCTGTTGGTCGAAATCGAAATCCACAATGATGGGAAGGTGATCAGACGCCAGGCTGTCCGTCGACTGCAGCCCTGCGGCCGCGAGATCGGGTCCGGGTATTTCAGGTGTAAAGAGAACAAACCGGCGCGGCACAGCCGCTGTGTCGACAGTGTAAAAGAGCCAGTCCAGGCGCCCCGGGCCGAAGGAAGAGCCGGGATTATACCAGGTGAAGGTCCTGCGGGAGTGCGTGTGACGGGTGGTGACAGCTGTGAGAGAACCGTTTCCCCGTCCGGGTAAAAAGTCCGCCCCCCATGTGCCGTTGTCAATGAGATCACCGTCGCGAAGAGTCCTCAGCTGCCGCCGAAAACCAACCATGTTGAAGTCGCCCGTCATCACGGCGGTACTCATGGAGTCGATGGAAAACGGCCCCGTTCCGTTCAGTAGATTTCGCCATGTCGCGGAGATCTGATCGTGTTCGAAATCGCGACCGGACTCATTGTTGCAACATGGTGTGTGTGCATTAAACAGAATCAGATTTTGTTCGGAAACCGCTTCGGGGAGATCAATGTGGGCCACATGATTACCGCTCAGCGGGGCAACGTTGAGAATAGGCCATGAAGAGATGGTAACCGTGTCGGAATTGCGTCCGATGGACCAGCTTCTTCCGCCGGGCGCGGGATAGTTGTCGTTGAAAAACTGCAAAACATCGCTGTTGTCCCAGTCATCGGTCCTGACCTCCTGCCATGCGACGATATCCGGTTGCACGGCATTAAGAATGCGGGCAAAGGGCTGCGGATTGAACTGCGGCGTTGTGTTGAGGACGTTTTGAATCAGCAAACGCATATCGGTGCCGTCTGCACGTGACAGTGGAATCACTTCCGGATCCGAAATGTTATCAGGGGAGATCGTGTAGCGGGTCGTGCCATTGTCGGGAAATCGATCGTCTGAGATGGAATCCTGCAGGTAGAAGTCGACGTTACCCGATGTTCTCCACACCACCGGGTTCCCGAAATCGGGCCGGACCTCATAGGGAATCCGAATCTCAAAAGTCTCGGAAGTGTGAGTCGGCAGGCCAATATAGCCCGCTTCATAGATTGAAAGTGTGGTAAAGAACCCATTGGCGGCATAAGACCGGGCGGAACGAGTACCAAGGCGGATCTCCAGTTCAGCTCCAAGACCGCCAACGGATCTGCCGGTGGAAGGGTTGGCATCCCCGTCGAGGTAAAGGGTGATTCGGCTTCCGAGGCGGCTGGTGTCGGTCTCCTGAAGCAGTGTCTCCCCCGCCAAAGTCAAAAGAAGATACAAAGCCTCGTCATCATTTGCAACTTTCAAGGAGACAAAGTCCGCTCCTTCACCGCTGGTATCGCCGATGGAATCAGCTGCATGGACGGCAATGCCGGCCCATTCGTCCGGCCGACCGTCGTGCAGGACAGCAAGTGCCTCACCGAAAACCGGAAAAGCGGCTACGAGATATGGAAAGAGTGCTGTAAGTTTGAAGAGTCTCATGCGAACCTGTTGGCGTCGCCGGACAGGCAGGGACGGTCAATGGATTTTGAGTCCGGCGATTGGAGTTGTATGCTTGACCGGTTTGGCTGCGTGCGGCATCGGTGAGTTATGTCTATCAAATCTCAAAACCCCACTCCTCCCGGTGCAAAATTCCGCAAGCCATGGGAGGACGCCGTCTCAAGTGCGGAAGAGCAAATTGCAAGGGACCCGAAGGATGTCGGAGCGCACTGCGATCTGGCGGAAAATCTGATTACATTGTGGTGTTACGGATACCTGCGGCGGGATGAGTCCGTTCCACGCGCACGGCAGGCAGTCGACGCGGCCCTTGGGGTTGATTCTGCCATGGCGCAGGCCGTGATGCTCGACGGGATTCTGGCCTTTGCGGACTGGAACTGGACCGCCGCGGAAACAAAGCTGCGGCGAGCGGTGGCTCTTGATTCCAAATCGGGTCCGGCCCTGCACTGGCTTGCATTGTTTCTTGCAGCAATGGGCCGCTTCGACGAAGCTATTCCGATTTCCGAAAAGTCCGCGGAGCTCGATGATTCGCTACGTCTTGGACTTGGATCGATTCTGTATTTTGCGCATGACTTCGAGCGTCTCGCTCATGTCATGGAGGACTTGATTGCGGATCAGCCCGATTACGCTCCCGGATACGACTGGCTTGGCATGGCATATGTCCAGCTTGAGCGCTTTGACGACTCGATCCGAGTCTATCGTCGAGCCGTGGAACTTGGTGATGGAACCGTGGAAATCGCAGCGGGTCTGGGACATGCATACGGTATCGCGGGACGTGAGAAGGAAGCTCGGGAAATTCTCGATGAATTCCTGACTCTCTCAAAGTCGTGCCACATTCCACCGGTGCAAATCGCTTATGTCGCGTTTGGAGTGAATGAGACAGATCTTGGAATGGAATTGCTGGAACGAGCCTGTGAAGACAAGTCATGGTTCCTCGCATTCGCGGGAGTGGAGCCATGGCTCGATCACCTCCGGGGTACCCCGCGCTTCTCCGAACTTCTTGAGCGAATGAACCTTCCGGCACAGCCATGACAGTACAGAGTGTTGCTTCCGGATACGCGGCCAACGGCTTTCATATCGAAAGCGATCCAATCATCGCCGATGAGCGTATAGCCAGTGCACGCACCGGCATGGACCTTGTGCGCGCCGGCGGATACGATACAGGAAAACCACCTTATCCTTCACCGTGGAATCCCGGCGATGATCCAGGAGCACTCTGCAAGATCGAACTGCCGCAATTGGCGAATCGTGCAATTGCGGAACTGATCGCATCGCCGGAACTCGGACGTGTTGCCGCGAAGATAACGGGAGCGCGAATGATACAGGTCTGGTGGGTTCAGCTGCTTTACAAACCACCGGCGCGATCGAATATCCAATCAGCCACAAAGGTCGGCTGGCACCGTGACTGGACCTATTGGAAGGACGCCTGGGAAGACAAGAGCGAGCTGTTTACCGGGTGGTTTGCTCTCAGCGATGTCAGCGAGGAATCAGGGCCAATGCATTTTGTTCCGGGCTCGCATCAGTGGAGAAATGTCGAAGGCGGCGACTTCTTTAGCCAAGAGAATGACCAACAAGCCTTTAGTGTTCCCGAAGGCGGGACGTGGACCGAGACTCCGGCGACAATGAAGGCGGGTGGTGTCAGCTTCCATCACAGTCTGACACTGCACGGCAGCGGAACCAACAAGTCGAGAAAACCGCGCTGCAGCTTTGCCATTCACCTTCGCACGGAGCACAGTAAGCCAAGAAATGGAAAGCGTGCTCTTCTAACGGAATTCATCGACGACCAGTCGGTTTGCCCGATTATTTTCGGCGATAAAATCGGGAGTGCGTTCTAGTTTCCACCGATCGGTCCGGTAAAAGATTCAACTCCCATATAGCGCCAATGCCACGGTTCTTCCACGTAACCGGTGGCATCGACATTGTCCTCTGTATAAGTCTGCCGGAATCCAAACCGCTCGCCGTGCTCCTGGAGCCACAGGTGCTCCGGACAGTCTTTCGTGAGAAATCGGCCCGTCTGGCGAGTCGCAATATCCACCGTCGTGCCCAACTGATGCTCGCTGTGACCCGGAGGGGCACTGTAACGCTGTTGGAGTCCACTCCGGCGAACGTTGCGCAAGTAGATGGACTGCTGAGTCCTTCCGGAACGATAGGGCGATGAAACGTAAATTTCCAAACCGGCGGCACGGGCCGCATCAATCAGCTTCATCGCCTGACCGGCAACTTCGCGGCGGAGCTGATAGTTGTGCCCCTCGCGGCCGCCGGTGTATCCTGAAGGGAGTGAGACGAGATCGTCGGCTTCGTAATCGAGAGGTATCCCCCACCAGCGAATGACGATTTCCTCTCCGAAGGGAATGTTACCATGCTCCTCGATCAATCGGCTGTTCAAGGGATGGACCCGGTGCAGACCTTTGCGAGGGGCCCAGGCAATGCCATCACCCTGCTCGACGCGAAGCCATTCCTCATCAGTTTCCGCGATCACGCAATACGTTCCAACAAGCGGTCCGCCCTGCAGAACAACCGCAACCACCCGTGAGTCAAAAGTCGGTTCGACGTGCAGCTCCAGGCTCTCGGTATGGACAGTCCATGGCGTGTTCGGATCCGCCCCGAGCGGGTCAATCTTCACCTCCCGCGGGGTAAGCTGCGCCGCGACCTGAGCATATAGCAGGGTTACGAGCGCAACATTCCCGATCAGTGCAAAGCGGCAAAACCTGAATGACATGGGTGGAATACTCCGTGGATAGGTCGAACCGACATCCGCCCGAGAGATGGCATCAAGCCCGGCGAGCTCGTTGCATGCAACAGGAGAGGCGATGCTGCGCCACAGGTTCAAAAAAAAGCCGGAAATTCAATTTCCGGCTCTGAAACACTTCGATGCGGGGTTTGCTGGAACTTCCCGTTAGTACGCCTCATAGAGCGCATAAACGAACACAAACACAAAGATCCAGACAACATCCACAAGGTGCCAGTACCATGAAGCGGCCTGCATCGAGAAGTGGCGGCGCTTGCTGAAGTGCCCAATTTCAAGACGGCCATAAACAAGCAGCAACATGATGAGACCGGTCATGACGTGAAAACCGTGAAAGCCAGTCAGTACATAGAAAACCGTTCCGAAGACGTTGCTGCCAACGGTAAAGCCGCGCTCCATGAACACGCCCCATTCATATCCCTGGATGGCGAGAAAGATGAGTCCCAGAGCAATGGTGACCAGCATCCAATCCTTACAGAGCCCTTTTTTGCCTTTCAACAACGCCTTGTGAGCAACCTCACAGGTGATGGAACTGGCCAGCAGAATGCCGAGCCCGATGGCCGGCAGGCTTACATGCCAGTGGGCGGGACTGCCATCCAGGGGCCAGAATTTCTCCGGATCTCCGTGAATGTCATGGAGGCATCCGAAAAAGTAGGCGAAGACAGATCCGAAAATGGCGATCTCGGAAAGGAAGAAAAGCTTCGTGCCGAGAACCAGGTCCCGCCCCTGAGCGGCTTCGCCAAAGTGACCGGCCCACTTGTCGACGATGACGCTGTGACACCAGCCCATAACCGGTACAAGAGACGATCCAAGGCCCAGGAGAACCAGACTCCAGCCCACGAACCTGAGGGCATCGCCGCCCCACAGCAAAATGACCGTTCCCGCGGGAATGAAGGCCATGGTGACAGAAAGGAGAAACGGCCAATAACTCGGGGCCGGATTAAGCGAAGGGAGGTACTCGACGTCGTGGTGGCCGTCGTCGTGGGCGTCGTGAGCGTGTTCGGCGGTCGCCATGGGTCTGCGGATCCTCAGTGAGAAATGGTTTTTTTGGACTCGGACGGGTCCCAGTAGTTGTTGAACAGCGGTCCGGACAGAAGCATCAGGCCAAGGATGAACGCAACCAGTACGGCGAGCCAGAGGAGATTTCCACGGCGCTGTTCGTCGGTTACGTGGGCGGGTGCGGTGGTCATTGCGTTTCCTTCTCCTCGGCGGCTTTGGCGGCAACCGACTCAAGATAGTCCTTCTCGGTCAGTTCGAAAAGGGTGTAGTTGAGCGTCACGGCATCGATGTCATCGTCCAGGTCGGTGCCAATGGTGTAAACGACGGGCAGAGAAAGCGACTGACGAGACTCGAGTTTCTGGTCATCGAAACAGAAGCATTCGTGAAGAGTGAAGTGGTCCGTGGCCCGCCGCGTGGGCGTCACGGAGTGAACGGGCCGGAAGAATACCGGCTGGTCGGAGAGATTGACAAACTTGTAGTCGTTCAGGGCCTGCTGCCCGGTGGAGATCTTCTGAATGCGCTCGACGGGTGCGAGCGTAATGGGCAGATTTCCATGAATGCCCCCCATGAACCGAACGGTGATTTCGCGTCCGGGGCCGTCGGTGGCAACGGCCTTGCGATTCGGGTTTTGTTCAATCCCGACGACCCGGCAAAGCATGTCGAAGAGCGGCACGTTGGCGAATGCAAATCCAAACATGCCAAATCCCACCACCAGCAACACAATGAGCGTCTTGCGGTTTGTTCGAGAGCCGCGACCGGATTCCGCCGCTTCCCACTCCGCATCAACAGTGGGAGTCGTCTTGCGTGTAACATCAGGTGTGGTCATGATATCATCCCTTTCCGCCCAACAGTCCGGCCGGCAGGACAGCGTCGATCATCAGGCCGACAAACAGTACGAGCAGATAAACAATGGAATAGCCAAAGAGCTTCCAGGACTGACGAGGCTCCGGCACACGAACGACTTTGACAACAAGGTGCAGGAAGAGCCCGCCCAACAGAGTGGCGAGAATTGTGTAGAACCAGCCTGCGCCGACAAAAGGCAGCATTAGCGTAACGGCAACGGTGACCAGAGTGTAGAGGAAGATCTGCCGAAGCGTTTCGCGGTCGCCCTTGACAACTGGCAACATCGGATACTGAACAGTCTTGTAGTCTTCCTTGAGGCAAAAAGCCAGGGCCCAAAAATGTGGTGGCGTCCAGAAAAAGATGATCAGGAACATGAGGATGGGTGCGGCGGCCATGGAGTTGGTGGCCGCGGCCCAGCAAATGATGGGACCCATGGCTCCGGCCGCGCCGCCGATAACGATGTTCAGATATGTTCTCGGCTTTAGCCAGAGCGTGTAAAAGAAACTGTAGAAACCGATGGTGGCCAGAGCCAGCAATGAACTGAAGGGATTGAAACGCACCCAGAAAATCGTGCAGCCCACGACACCGAGGGTGATGGCGAAGATCAGGGCCGGCATGGGCTTGATCGTGCCGTTGGGAAGGGGACGCTTCTTCGCGGTGCGAGTCATTTGCGCGTCGATTTCACGCTCAAAGTACTGATTGAAGGCGGAAGCGCTGCCCGCCGTCATGAAGAGCGCCAGCAGGCAGAGCAAAAAGTCCAGAGGGCGCCCCGAAAAGGAACCCTCCATAACCAGAGCGGCACTGCCGGTGATGATCACCAGCAATCCGATAGTCGGCTTGGTCAGACTAAGATACGCGCGCAGTATGCGCATTGAATTCATTCTCCTGCGCGTCGGATTCGGCGGCCGAAGCAGCCCCTTGCTTTTCGTGTTCCAAAAGCGCCGCGTTGTTTTGCGTTTCAAAGGTTAGTGCGATCAGGAGCTGAAAAAGAACAAGACCGGTCGCAAGGTGAAGAATACCGAGAGAATAGGGCACGGCTTCAAGCAATGTGACAATCCCCAGCAAAATCTGAAAAACAACCACAAAGGCCACGGCTCGCAACGTCCAGCGCCCGGCCATGGAAAGGGGACGGGCGATCAGCTTCGCAACGAGCAGGGCGACTGCGACAAGCACGATAAAAGCGAACCAGCGATGGACGAACTGAACAAGAAGCAGGCTCTCAAGGAAGTTGCGATACCACGGCGAGTGGATGAAGAGAGCTTCGCCTGAAGGCACGATGGGTCCGTTTTCTCCCATGTGAGGCCATGTGTTCCAGAATTTCCCGGCGCCTGTCTTTGCAACGATACCGCCGAGGAAGATTTGGATCAGGCAGAGAATCGTTGCCGCCCACGCAAGCCGGCTGACTTTGGGAGCACGCTCCGGAACCGCTGCCTCGGCGGGGCGGCTCAACCGCAGAGCCATCCAGAGAATCAGCGAAACGAAGATAAAAGCGGTCGTTAGATGGATGGAGACATAAAGTGGATGCGTGTGGTTCAATACAACGTGACCGCCCAGGGTGATTTGGGAAACAAGAACAATCACCGATGCCAAAAGCATCCATCCGATGCGCTTGCGCATATCGGCGTTGAGCAGGACTTGAACGATCACCACAAGAAACAGAATGCCGAAGAGACCCGCGACAGCGCGGTGGCTGTATTCGATCCAGAACTCCTTCTTCACTCGGGAAATCGGCAGCCAGTCAGAGGCCTCCAGCGGTTTGATGACCTCTTCATGATAAACGTCGGAGATACGCTGCCACTGCTGCGCGTTCATGGGCGGCAAGAGGCTGTACTGCGTTTCCGCCGGATTCTCACTGTAATCGATCAGCGGCCAGTGAGGAATGGACATGCCTGATCCCGTCAGCCGTACGGTACCGCCGACGATCACAAGAAGAAACAGAACCCCCAGGAGCACGCGAAACCAGATGGTCAGGCGCACCTGAGAGGGAACCGGTGCCGGGACGGCCGGTTCCTGAGACGATTCGGAAGTGTGGGTGTTGCTCATGTCTTGCAAGGCCCCTGATTCCGGGCCCGGACGGGTCAGCCTCCGGTGGAGGCGGTCCCCTTCAGAACCGGAATCTTGTCGAAGTTGTAGGGGGGCGGTGGGCTGGGAATGTCCCAAACCAGTGATTTCTGCACGTCGTTGATGCCCCAGGGATCATTGCCGCAGGTCTTTGGCTTCCGAAGAGCATCGATGATGGAGTAGATGAACAGAGCTCCGGAGGCGGCCATACCCAGGTAGCCGAAGGAGATGAGGTGGTTAATGGCGGCGAATTCCTCACGATACTGCCAGATGCGACGCGCCATGCCCTGGACGCCAACAAGGTGCATGGGAAGGAATGTCAGGTTCATGCCGAGGATAAAGAGCCAGAACACGGCATTGCCGATCTTTTCGCTGAGGAAACGACCCGACATCTTGGGAAAGTAGAAATACGTTCCGGCAAAAAGGCCGGTCACGGCCCCGCCAACCAGAACGTAGTGAAAGTGAGCGACAACGAAGTAGCTGTCGTGCACCTGAAGGTCGATCGGCACATTCGCCAGCCAGACTCCACTGATACCGCCGATGACAAAAAGGCTGATAAAGGCGAGGGCGAACTTCATCGATACCGTGAAGCGAATGGTTCCGCCCCAAATGGTTGCCAGCCACGACCAGATCTTCACCCCGGTTGGCACGGCGATCACCATCGTCATGAAGGAGAACCACAAACGCAGCTCAGGAGAAATGCCCGCGGTGAACATGTGATGACCCCAGACAAGAAAGCCAAGAACGCCGATGGCACAGACAGCCCACACCATGCCTGTATAACCGAAGATGCGCTTGCGGGAAAAGGCGGCGAGGGCGTGCGAAATCAGGCCGAAAGCCGGTAGCACCATGATGTAAACGGCAGGATGGGAATAGAACCAGAAGAGATGCTGATACAGAACAGGGTCGCCCCCCAGAGCGGGCTTGAAAAAGCCGGTGCCGAAACCACGATCAAGCAGCACCATCGTCACTGCGCCGGAAAGAACCGGTGTCCCGATGAGAATCAGCCAGGCGTTCACCAGCCAGGTCCAGACGAAGAGAGGCATCTTCATGAGACTCATGCCGGGTGCCCGCATGTTCATGACGGTGACAATGAAGTTGATGGCTCCCGTGATGGAAGAAAGGCCCGCGAGGTGAACGGCGAGGATCCACATGTCGACACCGGGTCCGCCGGAGTACTCTTTGAGAGAAAGTGGCGGATAGGCGGTCCAGCCGGCGGCGGCGGCGCCGCCCTGGACGAAGAACGATGCGGCCATCAGCCCTCCGGCGGGAATCAACAGCCAGAAGCTGAAAGCGTTAAGGCGCGGGAAAGCCATATCGCGCGCGCCGATCATGATGGGCACCAGATAGTTGCCGAAACCGGCAAGTGCCGGAATGATCACGACGAAGATCATGACGGACGCGTGCATCGTGACCATTGCATTGTAAAACTCGGGCGAGAGCACTTCAAGGTCATGCGATGTCAGCTGGGCGCGAATCGCGCCGGCAAACGCTCCGCCGAAGACGGCGCCAATCAGCGCAAGTCCCAGATACAGCATTCCGAGAACCTTGTGGTCCGTGGAGCTGAGAATGCCCAGAATGCCGCCGGGGAGACGAACGGCCTTGTGTGGGGTTTCCGGAAAGTCGGGACGCTTTGATGGCTGCGCCGAACTTCCGGGAGGTGGTGTTTCAAGCAAACTCATGATCGGTCAAGCCTCGGCAAATGTCTTCGGTATCAGCTATTCTGCGCGAGCGAATTGCCCGCTGGAATTGTGCCGCCACGGTCGATGATCCACTCTTCAAACTCTTCCTGGGAAACGACCCGCACATCGATGTACATCTGGGAATGGAGTGAGCCGCAAAGTTCGGCACACTGACCCTTGTACCATCCCTGCTCCTCGACATTAAACCAGATCTGCGTCAAACGTCCCGGTACCGTATCGATCTTAACACCAAATGCAGGTACCCACCATGCATGGAGAACATCAGCACTTGTGCAGTCGGCAACGACGGTCTTGTCGACGGGAATCACGAGAGGCTCGTCAGAGATACGAACGTCCCCGAATTCCGGATACCGGTACTCCCAAAGGAACTGACGCCCGATAATTTCAATTCGCATGTCAGCGGGAGGCGGGTTTTCGATTTTCTTGATGATCGGGTAAGAGGGTACGGCCATTACCACCAGAACGAGAATGGGAATGACGGTCCAGAAGATTTCAAGTTTGATGTTTTCGTGAAAGGTCGCGGGCTTTCGACCGGGAGCGTCCTTGAATTTCGCAATGCACCAGAACAGAATGATCTGGGGAAGGATCAGAAAAACACCCGTGATCAATGCCACAAAGATCCAGTAACTGCGGACCGTATGGGCGATCGGCGTTACCGGCTCATTGAACAGGTTCGTGATGGGCGAATCCGCGTCGCCCCCGGCACCGGCGTAAGCCGCAGCCGCTGCAAGAACGCCAAGCGCCGAAATCGCGCCCGCTTTCCAGTTCAACTTCATCAGTGCGTAACTCCTTCACGAGCAAGCGCGGTCACGTATTGTTGGAGATCGGCGATTTGTTGACGCGACATTGTCGCGTATCCGTGAATACTACTGCCGAACTCGCTCTCAACCATGACCTTTGCGAAGGCATCGGAATCCGTCAACCAGTTCGCTCGCG
Organism: Candidatus Sumerlaeia bacterium; assembly: GCA_028284075.1. GTDB lineage: Bacteria > Sumerlaeota > Sumerlaeia > SLMS01 > JAHLLQ01 > JAJFLJ01. The sequence goes on from JANQSL010000050.1 coordinate 42,091, forward strand.
AGTAACTGCTGAAGGGAGGAGTGGATACGCGCATGTAGGGAGCGGTTGTCAAAACCCGCACGGACTCCATTCCACCGCCGCCGGGTCCGTGACAATCCGCGCAGGATGCGGCGTACAACTCCGCGCCGGGCATGTCTGCAAGACTCTCGGGAGCGGATGCCTGAATCGGCTCCGGCAAAGTTGTCTTCATGCTCGCCAGCGCGATGTGAATCTCCTCCGGCTTCGGCCCGCCGCCAGCGAGGCCGGCTTCGCCGCCACCGGATTCACCATCACTGCCGGCGGGAAGCGCGGCGATATCGTCGTCGGAAACTTCACCCGGCTCGGGAATCCATGCTTCACGAAGAAAGTGGATAATGGCGATCCGCTCCTCTTCCGGCGTGAGCTGATAGGATGCCATGGAGCCACCGGGAATACCTTCCTGCAGTGTCTTCCACATGCCACCAACCGAAACACCGTTTTTCCATCCGCTCATTTCGTGGAAATTACGAGGCTTGGGATTCAGGCTGAGTCCCTTGTCACCATTGCCGTAACCCTCGTCACCGTGGCAGGAAGCGCAGTAAAGACCGTACAAGCCCTTGCCTTTGCTAACGAGTTCATCCGTTGGTTCCGCCATGGCCTGGATGTTGGGTCTGGGCTTCTCACGGCGAACGATTTTTTCCTCTTCAGGTTTCTGGCCTTCGATGCGCCCATGTAAAAAGCCGGATGCAAACACCCAGCCGACCACGATGACCGACGCCAGAGCGATGGGCACGTAGGCGAGCGGATTGGTTTTGTCCTTTGGGCCTTCAAACTTGTGAGCCATTACAGATAGCTCCCATTCACGCTCATGACCAGATGGGGATCACCCATCGGAAGAACGGAGTTGCGGGAGTATGCCTGGTTCAGACAAATCCCGAACACTCCGAGTAATGCAAGGAACGAACCGATCGCAGCCGTTCCGGGAAATACCGGTGACGAGTTGAAAACAGGGTAAATCATCCAGTAGAGGTCCAGGAACTGTCCCGTGAGAACCAGCAGGCAGACGATCACGATCACAGTCGGGTTGCCGCGGAAAGGCTGAGGCATCAGCCCGGCAAAGGGGACGATCCATTTCAGCAGCGGAAGCAGAACAAATACAAGGCCCCAGCCGTTCTGGCTTCGTGCGATCATATAGAATGTCTCTTCGGGAATATTCGCGTACCAGATCAGCATATACTGCGAAAAACCGATATAGCACATGAAGCAGGAAAAGGCCATAATCCATGTGCCAAGGTCGTAGAGCTGACGGTGCGTGATGGCGGGACGAACCGTCGGCACACGCCGGAATGCCAGCGTGATTAACGCAATGACGCATGTGGTGGACAGAAAAAGACCGGAGAAGCAGTACACTCCGAACATGGTGGAGAACCACTTCGACTCAAGGGCCATCAACAGATCAATGCAATGAATCGAAAACGTATAGCCGAAGAGAATCAGAAAAGCGATGGAGAGCTTGATGTTCTTCTGCTTCAGCCTCTCCCCTTCCTTGCGTGCCTTGTCGGACGACAACGAATTCCGAAGGATCAGAAACGCCATTCCACCCCAGATAGCGTAGAAGACGATTCCTTTGACGACAACAAACGGCTGCGACAGGAAGAATCCCTTGGTAATCAGATCGTTGCTGCTGTTGTTGTGATAAACGCCGCCCTTGCCGAGAGACTCCCGCAGCGTGGATTCGACGTCATAGAGGGTTCCGTAACCACCGATCGAGATCACAAGAAAGATCAGCAGTCCGAAGGGAAGAAACCAGGCCATACCCTCGGCGAAACGCCGGACGGCAACGGACCAACGCGCACTGGCGACATACTGAATGGCGGTGAAGACCACGCCCCCGAGACCCAGCATGAGGAAAAACATGTAGCTGAGGAGAAGCCCCTGCCATGCGCGAACACTGTCGCTGGCAAACCCGTCAATCACCAGCAGCAGTCCGAGAATGATGGCGACAATGAAGCCACCCATCAGTCCCTTCGAAATCCGAACGGGACCGGGGTCCTTGACTTCCGTAATGAGATCGTGTCCGTGCATGAAAGCGATCCGTGTCTCCGGTCAGTTCAGTGTGCGAGCGTTGCGGCCCGCCTTTTCAATGCGCACATACTTCGCAACCGCCCAGCGATCCTGCTCGGAGAGCGTTGCCTTGTAGGATTCCATCTCCCCAACGCCATCCGTCAAAATGTCGAAGATATGGCGGTCAAGCTCCGCATCGGCGGAACTTGCCACATCCGTTGAAAAAGCCGTGTTCGTCGGTCCGTGGATGATGCTCAGATTTGCAGCGGGTCCGTGACATTCCAGGCAGTGGGAAGCGTAGTGCTTTGCGCCGGTATCAAGGAGGTGGGACGTTTGCATGTCCTCGCCCGCTTCAGCTCCGGCGTTTGCTTCTTCCGTCTCCGGCGCCGTTTCCGTGCTCTCTTCACCGGCGTCGCCTGCGGCAGCGGCCTGGATGCTGCGCACATAGTGAATGATGGCCCAACGGTCAGCGGGATCGATCTTTGCCGCGTAGCCCGGCATATTTCCCTGACCCCGGGTGATCACGTGGAAGATGCGTCCGTCGGTCCACTCGTCGACAAGCTTTTCAGAATACAATGATGGAGGCATGGGCATCCCGGCATTGGCGCGAATCACCGTTCCCATGCCGTCGCCACCGGCTGCGTGGCACGGCGTGCAAAACGTCGCGTAATACTTCTCGCCGGTCCTGAGAACTTCGGGCGTCGCCGGGAGCGGATTGCGCAACTCCATGGCGAGCGTGTCCGCGTCCGCGTCGACAATTGTGTAAGGCTGCCAGTCGACAGGCACGGTCCCCTCCGGTGGCGTCAGCATGATGCCGTTGGGGGAAAGCGGATTGGGCTCCTGCGCCTTGATCGCGGGCGAGAAGTGCATGTCGGGCATGTTCAGGACTTCACGGGATTCACGGCGCCCGTCGCAGCCCGCAAGGATCGCTGCGCCGCACAGCGCCGCCATAAGAGCGAATCCCTTATTTGCCAAGAACGCGGATTTCATCGGCACCCATTCGCTGAACGAGGTTTGCCGCTTCCTGCTGCATCTCTTCCGTCTTTGCCGGAATGACGAGCGCGAAACGGTCGTTGGTCAGATCGTCGTCGAGAGTCTTTGCAAACGCGTTGGGAAGAAGGCGACAGGCAACGAACATACTGAGAAAGTTCGTGAGAGCGGCAATCAGGACGCCACTCTCGAACACAATCACCATATACGCGGGCCATGCGTTGAGAGGTTTGCCGCCGATGTTGATGGGCCAGTCCAGAACATGCGTCCAGTACTGGAGCAGAAAGCCAAGGGAGGCACCGGTAATCAGCGCGCCAAGTGCAGCCTTCGGAATCCAGGAACGCTTGATCCCCATGACTTCCTCGATGCCGTGGATCGGATATGGCGTGTACGCGTCGAGATTTTTAAATCCCTCTTCATGGGCCTGCGCCGCGGCATGCACAAGATCGTCGGGATCGTTGAAAAAGGCAACGAGGCCTTTCTTAGGAAGCAGCGCCATGGCCGGCGACCTCCTTTGATTCTTCGACTCGATGGCCGTTTCCGCCGGGGCCCTGGGGCCAGCGCACAACTTCGAAGTCGCGCTCCGTCCCCCCGGCGTTGGGGTTGTGCAGCACTGACTTCACTTCGGCAATGGCGAGCGTCGGCAGGACGCGGCAAAAACCGAGGAACAGTGTGAAGAACAGGCCGAAGGACGCGACGGTTACGGCAACGTCAAAAGGTGTTGGCACAAAGTAGGACCAGTTTGACGGCAGGAAGTCGCGTTCCAACGAGAGAACGAAGATATTGAAGCGCTCGAACCACATCCCGATGTTGACGAAAATGGAAATGATGAACATCCCAAGAAGGTTACGGCGCATCCGGCGGGACCAGAAAACCTGTGGAATGATCACGTTGCAGGTGAACATCGTCCAAAAAGCCCAGGCGTGGGGACCGGCAAGGCGATACCAGAACTGGGCCCGCTCGTACTGCGCCTCGCTGTACCATGCCACGATGAATTCCATAATGTAGGCGTAACCCACGACCATCGACGTGAACAGGATGATTTTGTTACACAAATCGAGGTGGTTCATCGTGATGTAGTGTTCCAGCTTCAGGAACCGGCGCATGGGAACCAGCAGCGTGATCACCATGCCGAAACCGGAGAAGATGGCGCCTGCAACGAAGTAGGGCGGGAAAATCGTGGTATGCCAGCCGGGAATGAGCGACACGGCGAAGTCGAAGGACACGACCGAGTGCACCGAAAGAACGAGAGGCGTTGCCAGCCAGGCGAACTGAGCATAAACACGCTCATAGTGAGCCCAGTCGCGAACGCTGCCCTTCCACCCCATGGCGAGTGTGCCGTAGCCGAAACGCTGAAGGTGCAGAGTGCCCTTCTGAAGCAGCAGGGGTGACTTCGCCAGGGAACGGAGCTTTTTCTTCGCGTGATCGCGTGCCGTTGCAAAGTCCGGAAGGAGGCCGGTGTACCAGAAAATGGCGGAGACCGTCACATAGGTTGTAACGGCAAACACGTCCCACAGAAGCGGGGAACGGAAGTTAACCCACAAATACCGGTCGTTGGGATAGGGAATCAGCCAGTAGGCTTTCCATGTACGCCCAACGTGAAGGAGCGGAAAGAGACCCGCGCACTGAACAGCGAAAATCGTCATGGCTTCCGCCGAACGATTGATGGCCGTGCGCCACTTCTGCCGGAACAGGAACAGAATCGCGGAGATCAGCGTTCCGGCATGGCCGATACCGACCCAGAACACAAAGTTGGTGATGTAAACACCCCAGCCGACAGGGTTGTTGATACCGAGAATACCAAGGCCGCGATACATCTGGATCGCGATCACAACACCGCCAATTGCCAGACAGAGTTGCGCAAAGCCGAATGCCACGTGCCACAACAGCGGCGGCAGGGTGAACATGGGCCGAAGCACGTCATTGGTAACGTCCCGCATTGAATATCTGGGATCAACCAGCGGTGCGGTACCGTCCGGCGTCATGCCGCCGTGATGAGTAAGACCAGGTGTTTCGGTCGCAGTTGCCGTGCTCACGACTTCACTCCTGTCCGGGTTCCGGGAATAAACGAGTGATGCTCGTCCTCACCGGCATGAGAATCGTGCCCTCCGCCATGGCCACTGTCATTGTGGTGCTCTCCACCGCCTTCGCCATGCCCGCCTTCTCCACCGTGATCGCCGTGATCGCCGTGGAGTCCATGTTCCTGATGCTCGAGGTAATAGGTGTTATCCACATCGTACTCGGAGGTTTCACGATTCCACACGTGAGCCAGATACATCACGTTGGGCTTCACGTTGTACTCGGCAAGGACCCCGTAACCACGCTTGTCCTTGTTGTGCTCGCGAACCTCGTTCACCTGATGCTCGGGGTTGTTGGCATCGCCGAAGGAGATTGCACTGGCGGGACAGGTCTGCTGACAGGCGGTCTGAATCGCGCCGTCCGGAATATCCTGTCCCTTCGCTTTCGCGTCATAACGCTCATCGCGGATGCGCTGCTGGCAGAAGGTGCACTTCTCCATGATGCCCTTGGTGCGAACGGTGATGTCCGGATTGAGGGCAAGAGCCAGCGGCGTTTCGGGGACTTTTTCCTTTTCGTGTGGTCCCCTGCGGAAACTTGAGTACTGATAGAAATTGTAACGGCGCACCTTGTAGGGGCAGTTGTTCGCGCAATACCGGGTGCCCACACAGCGGTTGTAGACCTGCTGATTGATGCCGTCATCGCTGTGCACCGTGGCAAGAACAGGGCAGACGGTTTCGCAGGGAGCGTTGTCGCAATGCTGACAGAGCATGGGCTGTTTGACAACTTCCGGATTGTCAGGATCGCCTTTGTAATAACGATCAATGCGAATCCAGTGCATCTCGCGGCCGATGAGGACCTCTCGCTTGCCGACAACGGGAACGTTGTTTTCCGCCTGACAGGCCACCATGCATGCGTTGCAGCCGTTGCAGGCATTGAGGTCGATGGACATGACCCACTTGTGGCCGGTGTAGTGGAAGTCTTTCGTCTTCCACGCGTCCGGCTTTTCCTGGCCGAGATGCCAGTAAGGCACGTGGTAGTAAGGCTGGGCCGCGATGTTGCTCTTGTTGAACAGTTCAAGGCTGGTGGACTGAACGATCTGGCGTTCCGGTTCGTCCTCCTCGCGCTTTGAACCTTCGGGCCGAAGCTTCATGTAGTTGTGGCCCTGAACATCCGCCAACCGGGTGTGTCCGCCGGTTTTCTCGAAGCTGCACTCGCTGCCGGAATAAAAGACGTTTCCGTCGACGACCCTGCCGGCGGAATACGCGTTGAAACCTTCGCCGGAGCCAACGGAACCCGCCACCTCCCGTCCCCAGCCGGCGCCGATACCGAGAACGCCTGTGTGCATGCCCGGCATGACACGAACCGGTGCCTCGATGGTCACATCGTTGGCGGTGACAGCGATGATGTCGCCGTCTTCCAGTTTGTTCTCACGGGCGGTCTGTGGTGCCATGACAACGAAGTTGTCCCAGCACACGCGCGTGACCGGATCGGGAAGTTCCAACAGCCAGGGGTTGTTGGCATGGCGGCCGTCGTACACATTGGACATCGTGTAGGTAACCAGTTCGAGGCCCGCCACGTTTCTCGCGCTTCCACGAATGAAGTCTGTTACGGCATCGACGTTGATGTTTCTTGAGCCGGACCCTGCCGTTACCCGTGACGGAAGGTCGAGAACTCCGCTCCGCAGTGCCGAAAACCAGAAGTCCTGAAAGGAACCGGCGAAGTCACCCTTCCCGTAAACATCCCTCTCCCAGGTGTTCTTGATGAACTCATGCCATGTCATGGCACGGTAACTGACTGTTGGTTCCTCGTCCTCGCCCAGAGCCGGCGTAACGACTTCCACTTCAAAGGCCCCGGATCCACCGGCGCGGCAAATACCCAGCAACGACTCTTCAAAGGACTTGTTATGCCAGCCCTTGAGCGGCCCCATAACAGGCTGCTGCAGAGTCAGAGTTCCCTGAACGGGCTCGTGATCGCCCCAGTTCTCCAGGTAATGCTTGCCGGGAAGTGTCATGTCGCAAAGGACTGACGTTTCGCTTTTGATCATGTCGAAGGAGACGCTGAGCCCGACATTACCCAGAGCATCGGCAAAACCGGCCGAGGTGGGAAGTGAGTAGGCAGGGTTGACGCCTTCTATCAGTAAAACGTCCACGTTGCCGGACTTCATGTCGTCGATGAGATCGAGCATGTCCTCACTGGAGCCCTGCTGAAGATTCAGAGGACGGGAGACGTCAATCGTGACGCCTTCGTTACCCAGCATCGAGTTGATGAGGTTGACCGTGGCATGAAGCTTCGCCAGGTCTTCCGTGCGGGAGACAAGTCCGCCCGTGTAAACAAGACTCTTGCCGCGGTGACGCCAAAGGTCGTCGGCAACTTTCTTTACAGTTCCATCCGGCAGACCAAGGCTCGATTCGATGCTTGTCGGATTGGCAAGGTTCGACGGCACACCCTTGACTTCGCTGTGACCGTCCATTGCAAGACGCGCGGCGATGGCTCTGGCAAGATCCAGCATCTCGCCGGCCTTGACTGAAAACCGGTAGTCGGCGTTCATGCCGGACTGCGTCATCAAGGGCTCGAAGGAATAAAGACGGCCCATTGCATACTTGCCTTCGCCGACTTCATGAAGCCTGCGCTGGTCCGCCATGCCTGCCATGTCACTGATGCTGGCCACACCGTCCGCCATCGGGTCCGCGCCCAACAGGACCGTGCATTCGGACTTCTCGAAGCGATACTGCGGCTGAACGCGTTCACCGTAGCACATTTCCCGGGCATCGAGCCGTTCCGCCTCGCTCATCGCTTCAAAGGTAACGTGGCGAACCCCGGGAAAGGTCTTCTTGAACTCGTCGAGAAGCGCAGTGCGTGCAACGCCGTGAACCGTGGGTGTGAGAAGAACGGCTTTCGACCCCGCCTTCCCGAGTGCGTCGGAAATTTCCGTCCATGCGCTGTCCCAGGCAACACTCGAACCGTCTTTACGAATGGAGGACGTTATGCGGTCCGGATCGTAAAGCTCAATCAGCGAGGCCTGAAGGCGGGCTGACAGCTTTCCTTTGTTCAACGGGTGCCGCGGATTGCCTTCCAGCTTGATCGGCCGGCCTTCGCGGCACTTTACAATAAAGCCATAGGCACCGAGAGATGATGCATAAAAGTCCGCCACACCGGGAACGAGTTCCTCCGGAGCGTTGACATAAGGCATGATGTTTTCAAGAGGCCTCTGACAACCGGCGGCGGCAGCCACAACGGCCGCAAAACCGCTGAGCTTCAGGAAGGTGCGACGGCGAACCTTTTTCTCCGCCGGGTTGAGACTGTCAAAATCCTCCGCATAGCCGGCAGGCTTTGTATTCCACTCCGCCGGCCCGCTGCGCGCCAGCACATCCTCCGCACCCTCGTATTCCTCGAGAGTGGACCACATGATGGGCCGATGTTTCGTGTCCAGTGCCATTCGGAGCTTCGCGTCCTTCCTTACTGGTGACAGGTGTTACAGTTCAACGGGGCGTTCTGCAGAGCGGCGATGGCATCCTGCGCCACACCGCGGCGACCCTGCTGACGGGACAGACTGTCGTAACCAAGTGCCTTCACGATGATGTCATGCATCTCTTCCGGCGACTTGCCGTCGATTGCGGCGGCGAGATCCGCTTCGTCCCAGATGCCACCGGTCTCTTCCATGATGCTGACGAACTGTTCTTCCGTTTCAACAAAGGGGCCGTGCTGCTTTGCGGGGGTCTTGATGTATTCGTCGCTGCGATGGCAGGTCATGCACCATGCCATGGTGTGATCAACGTACTGATAAACGCGCTCCATCGTTTCGACGGGACCATGGCAGGTCTGACAGGCAACGTCAGCGGCAACGTGAGCGGCATGGTTGAAGTAAACGTGATCGGGGAGACTCCAGATACGAACCCACGGAACCGACTCATTGTTTTCGTAATATTCGGTCAGCTTCTGAATTTCGGGGCGGTCGACGCGAACAACGGAGTGACAACCCATGCAGGTATCGACGGGAGGAACAGTCGCGTGCCGGGATTTCTCGACGTTCGAATGGCAGTAAAGACAGTCAATACCCAGCTGCCCCTCTTCAAGACCGGCGTGGAGGGCATGGCTGAAAGCGATGGGCTGGGTCGGCTCATAGCCTTGATTATGCGTCAAAGTCCATGCCTTGACGGCGGCAAGGGCGACGCCCAGACCGACGATACCGAAGAGACGCCACCGGGCGAGAACCGCTTGGGCCGTGATGCTCAATGTCCGTACCCCCGAAACCTGGAGACCACTGACACGAGTTCAGAGGGAGTGGCAGAACCGGCTGATTGACCTGTTGTTACAGTCTCTGTGAAAAAAATCACAAAGTGAGGTGAAAGTTTAGACATGACTCTTCCGCGGAAATCCATGTGCGCCAGACGCGGCGGAGTGTTCGGAGCCCCTGTCTCTAGCGCAAGGACTTTTCGCACGGTCAGCTCCTCCGAGCGAAAATGAATTTTTGGAGTTTTCCAAGTCGTTTATTAACAATGATTCGCTTTTTGGAATTGGGCCTTCGCCGGTCCGAATTCACCTCAGGAATTTCCGGACGACAGGGAAATATTCTCCTCGGTTTTTCCAATCGCCGCCATCCGTTATCCCGCCATAAACTTCTCTGACCGTCGTATCCGGTCCCCCGCCATGTCGCTCGCCGCAGCACGATTTGCCCGAAAACACGGTCTCCCGCCGGAGACTCGCTGGCTGCTGGCATTCCAGTCCTGCAACGCTGTCAATTTCACCATCGCTCTGGGCGCACCCATGGTGCTGACCGCCCGTTTTCTGGGTGCAACGGAGTGGCAGGTCGGCCTGCTGACGGGGCTGGCGCCTTTTCTGGCGGGCCTGCAGCTCTTCATGACAAACGCGGTCGATCGCCTTGGCTATCGGCGAATCATGGTTCTGGGGTGGACCAGCCGTGCCTTCATGCTGCTGCCCATTATTCCACTGACCCTGTTCGCGGGACGGCTCCCCCAGCACCTCGTCGTCTGGGGCCTTGTCATACCCATGTTTCTGTTCGCCGTGATCCGTGGAATGGTGGCGGGAGCATGGCTGCCGTGGCTGAGAACCCTGCTGCCGGAGGACCAGCGGGGTTATTTCCTGGGTCTTGAACAGCGAACCATCAATCTCTCGGCCTTTGCAGCCATGATCGTCAGCGGCTTGATCCTCGGCGCGGAGCCGGCCCCGTGGCGCTATGCCGTGTTGTTCGCAATCGCCTGGGGAGCGGGTCTGGCAAGCGCGTGGTTCCTCTCCAAAATGCCGAACCTCAGACCGTCTGAGCGAAAAGCCGGTTCGCGGCGCGGACTGCGGGATCTGGCAAAGGCGGCAAGATACGCCTTCGAGTACCAGCCATTCCGGCGGGCCGCTCGTTTCGTTATCGTTTATTCCTTCGCCATCGCTGCCGTGCCGGCGTTTCTCGTCCTTTTCCTCAACGAAGACCTGGGATGGTCGAAACGCGAGGTTCTGACACTCCAGGCAATGAGCCCCATCGGCATTCTCTTCACGGCCGTTTGGTTTGGCCGTGTCGCGGACCGCGCCGGCAGCCGCCCCGTCCTGCGAATGGCCGGTGCGGGACAGCTCGGATGCATCGCTTACTGGATACTCTGCGCGTCCCATCAGTTTACACCGGGCTATCCCGACATGGCGGCGGCATGGCTGATTTGGGGAATCTCCACGGCGGGCCTTGCCATTTCACAAACACGGCTGATCCTCGCCAGCAGCCCGAAACACGACGTCACGGCAACGATGGCGATTCTCCAGGTCACACTGGCAGTGACCGCGGGATCGTCTCCCGTGCTTGCGGGCAAACTACTGGACGTGTTGCGGGCGATGGAACCGGAGCCGCTGCCCGCGGGGTCGGCCTTTGCAATCACCTTCGGTGCCGCGCTGCTGCTGGGACTCCTGGCGCAGGTTCTTCTGAACAGTGTGAGGGAGAAGCGCACAATGCCCGCCCATGTCATTATCGTGGAAGCCCTCTACGGCTGGCCGATGCGGGTGGTGTCGGGATTCGCCTGGGGCGCGAAGGGGGTGAAACGGCGGCTCTCGAGAAGCCGGGAGGTGCGCCTTCCGGGTCGTGAAGGCGATGAACAGTGACCGTTGCATGTGCATACTGTGGCCAGCCTGGACAAATCAGCCCCCCTCGCGTTCACGCTCAAAGGCAAAGGCGCGGAGACGCAAGAATTCGCCGAGACATGCTCTTGCAGTGACTCTGCCACCTTGGTGGTCATTCTGCCGTCTCCAGAATTTCATCCGAGTCTGTGGATTAACTCGTCATTACCGGTAAAGACGGTAGAGACGGTAGAGAAAACGTCCGGGAATCCGGATTTCTCCGAATTAAAAGCCTCCTTCCGGCTCTCTCTTTATCAGGAAAAAAGTCGGTCTCTCCGGCCCGGGCCGATCTCCTGTGTCGACCTCATCCACACCCGGCATCTTGTCGTTTCCGTTGTCACACGTACGGTGAGATGGCTGGTTTGCTTCCGTGGTGCCTCGCCGGACTCAACAGGGGACGTTTCATGGCTGAAGATCGGATTCAGAATGCCGAAGTCCTGGAGTTTCTTGAACTCTACCAGAAGCTGTCTGACACGCAGGACTTCGATCAGGTTGCTCCCCTCATTCATGAAAATGCGATGTGCCGGTTTACGGACGGCGATTTCGAGGGAACAGAGGCGATTCGAGGTGTCTTCGAAAAGACCTGGGCCCTGCCCGTGGAAGAAAACAATTACTATCTTTCAGATATCAAGGTTGTGGCAGCAGATCGGAGTCTGGCGGTGGCAACATTCGTATTCAATTGGAGCGCCGTGAAGGATGGCCGCGAAATCAGCACGAAGGGTCGGGGAACGATTGTTTTAACAAAAAGCGGAGATCGGATTCAGTTACTCCACGAGCACCTGAGTCATTAACTTCACGGAATTCCGGTCTCACTCTCAACCGATGGTCCCTGTAGACAGAGTAGACAAACTTTTATGTTGGAAGACCACGAAGGCACAGAGTCACAAGAACCCTCTCTGAACTCCGTGCCTCCGTGTCTCAGTGGTGATTTACCCGCCTCCAGGCTTTCATCCGGATTTATGGGCTGACTTGTCATTACCGGTAAAGGTGGTAGAGACGGTAGAGAAACGGGCAGAAATTCTTTACCGTCTCTACCGTCTCTACCGCTTCCGGACAGTAATGCCGTAAGAATTCGGACTCCTCCCGGGAATTCTCTACACTCTCTACAGCCTCTACAGTCGGCCACAGCGAAGAGTGTAATGATCCGGCTCCGGATTTCAGGAACTCATGAAAAAAAAGGGAGACCTGTTTTCTGAAGACAGCTGCAGGTCTGCACGGGAAGGAACCCGTGCACTTCCCCCCTTGACAGGGACGAGGGTTGTGCGGACCCCTTGGCTGAACATACGGCCGCGGTGAAAGCCGCCTCCGGCCCCGTGAATGGCTGCGACGAGGAAAAGTAGGCGAATCGGACGAGCAACAGAGAGGAACCCCCAGGCTGGAAGGGTTCCGCCGACCGACCGCTGAACTGGCCTCCGAGCCGCCGGTGCGAAAGCCCTCAAAAGGGCAAGTAGAGCCGGCCGGGATGACCTCCCCCGTCAGAGGAGCAATGAAGAGCCTGCAATGCAGGCGAATCGGGGTGGTACCGAGCGAACATCAACGCGCCCCCGGCGGACAAGACAACGTCCTCCGGGGGCGTTTTCATTTTCGAGGCACGGAACGAACGATGGCAGCGGGAAGACTGAACAGCGTAATCGCCATAAACCACAACCGGCTCCTCCTCGGTCTTCGACTTCGAAAGCCGTGATCGTTCCCGTGCGGACGGTTACGGCCGAATCGCCGCTCCCCCACTCGCGACCAACATTTGACACTCATCCGGACCTTCCAGCTTTCTGATCAAAAGGCCGGTTTCATATCTCTGAGGTGATTCGATCATGACGACCAGCAACGGAAACCAGCAGAAAACCGATCGTGTTTTTATCTTCGATACCACGTTGCGGGACGGCGAGCAGGCGCCGGGATGCAGCATGAACCTGCGGGAAAAGCTCGCCGTTGCCAATCAGCTGCATCGCCTGGGCGTTGATATCATCGAGGCGGGCTTTCCCATTAGCTCCGACGGCGACTTTGAGGCTGTGAACGAAATCGCAAAGCAAATGGGCAACTACGACAATCCCATGACGATTGCCGGTTTGGCCCGGGCGCGAGAGGGCGACATTGTGCGGGCCGGTGAAGCCGTGAAGCCGGCAAAACGTCCCCGCATTCACACGTTCATCGCCACGTCGCCCATTCATATGGAGTACAAGCTGAGAAAATCGCCCGCACAGGTCATCGAAATCGTGACGGCAATGGTCAAGCTGGCGCGCTCCATCGTCGAGGACGTGGAGTTTTCCCTGGAAGATGCGGGGCGCACGGAATTCGACTTCATGTGCGAGGTCACCGCCGCAGCCATCGAAGCGGGCGCGACCACAATCAACGTTCCCGACACGGTCGGTTATTGCCAGCCGGCACAGTACGCCGACCGTATTCGCTATCTGCGGAAACACACGCCGGGCATTGAAAACATCGTCATCAGCACACATTGTCACAACGATCTGGGGCTGGCGGTGGCGAACTCCCTGGCGGCGGTCATGGAAGGGGCACGCCAGATCGAGTGCACCGTCAACGGCCTGGGCGAACGTGCCGGCAACGCATCCCTTGAAGAGATCGCGATGAACTTCAGAACGCGGTCGGATTTCTTCCCCATGCACTGCAACATCAATACGGCGGAGATCTATCGCACGTCCCGTCTGGTGAGTGAAATGACGGGTCAGCGCGTTCAGGCCAACAAAGCCATCGTTGGCGCAAACGCCTTTGCACACGAGAGCGGCATTCACCAGGACGGCATGTTGAAGTACAAGGAAACGTACGAGATCATGACGCCGGAGAGTGTGGGCTGGACGGGAGAAGGCATGGTGCTGGGCAAGCACAGCGGACGCCACGCCTTCAACACACGCATCAAAAGTCTGGGCTACAACCTGTCGGACGAAGAGGCGGAGGCGGCTTTCGCCCGCTTCAAGGAGCTGTGCGACAAGAAGAAGGACGTTTATGAGGATGACCTGATCGCCCTGGCGGACGAAGTACTGTTCAAGGGTTCATCGCAAACGTGGGAGCTGGTGTCCTACGAATACGCCGCGGCCAGCAGCGGTAAACCGTCGGCAACGATCTCGCTGCGACAGAACGGTGAAGAGAAAGCGGCCACCTGCAACGGCGACGGTCCCATCGACGCGGCGTTCACATGTATTGACGAACTGACCGAGGAGGACATTCGCCTCGTCGGGTTTGTGCTGGATGCCGTCACGGAAGGCGAGGACGCCCTGGGCCGTGTCACAGTCACCATCGAGCGCGAAGCCGGCATTCGCGTGAAAGGACGGGCCGTCAGCACGGATGTTGTTCTTGCGGGAATCAAGGCGTGCATCAATGCGCTGAACAGTCTGCAGGTGCAGGAAGCTCACGAAGAGGCGCGAAGAAGCGGCGAAGCGGTCAATCGCGGAGCGGTGTAGACTCCCTGTAAATCGCACGGAAGTAACCGGGGGGCGGGTGATTTGTTTCACCCGCCCCGATTGCATGGACTCAGTCCATCATCATCATTTCCGGTTCATCGGCGGTGGGGCCGTAGACCTGCGGCAGAGGCGCGTCGACCATGCGCAGGTAGACCGACAACTGACCGCGGTGATGAATCATGTGGCTGATGATGAAAGCGCGCAGAACGGCAATGCGCGGCATCGTCATGAAGGTCTTGCCGGACTTCTTGTCCTTCATGGTCCAGTTCACGAAGAGTTTTTCGTCCGGAGTGTTCTTCATGCACTCGATGAGTGCCGCCAGGTTCTTGTCCCACGTGGCAAGAAGGTCTTCCTTGTCGGAGGCGGCGTAAGGCTTCCACGCTTCCATGTCCATAACGAACACGTCTTCGGTGAGAGTGGGAATGCCCCATTCCACGCCATCCACAATGTGAGACGCCAGACCGCGCAGGGAATAGGATTTCTCGTGGGGTTTATAGTCGAATTTGTCTTCCGGGATGCGTTCCAGCATTTTTCTGGTGCTGACCGCCTCGTGCTCAAGTTCCTGAATGGTGCCTTGCATAATGCCCTGCATGGTTCCTGTCCTCTGCTTTCGGATGAATAGGTCGAGCGCGGAGAAAGGCAGCAGAAGTCCTGTTGGTTAGCAAGTCAATTTTCGCTTTTTTTTCGTTAGGTGCCGGAGGTTACAAACCACCCTGAACGGCATGCGCCTCTTCGTCTTCGGGTATGGAGAGAACCGTCAGTCACTTGTATGCCGCACGGAAACGAAAAGCCTGTCCGGTATTCCAGTGATTCCGTGAGAAAAACCGAAACAATTTCCAGTCACTTTTTCATCCACAGATTACGTTTGATGAAGAAAAATCCGACAACGAACACCAGCAGCAGGGCGCAGATCACAACGCTGATGGTGATGACGGCTTTTTCAATGCGGGCAACAATGGCAGTGGCTGTTCCATTCGCCTCGTCGAGGTAGTGCCGGACACGGTCCTTTTCCACAAGCCCGTCGACTTGCCGGAGAATGACCTGAGTCTCTCGCAGGGTGGTGTTGAGTTCATTGAGGGCGGATTCATATTCGCGAATATCGAACGTTCGGGCCGGTGGCGGAGGTGGAGCATTGGGATCCGGCGGAAACATCGCCGCAAGTTCCGCCACACTCCTGACAACCTGATCGAGAGTCGCCGCAAGTTCATTGATACTCTCGGTCGTCTGACCGGTCGTGCCGACAAGTGCGTTCACGTCGCGAATCGTATCCTGATAAGCGGGTTGATCTTCGGCAAGCTGCTCGAGCGTCGTCCGGATTTCCTCCGGCAGCGTTTCGGACACTTCCGCAAACTTAACGCTGGAGTGAGAAAAACGTTCGACGCTGTCGAGGGCCTGCTTCGTCGAAGGGTTTGCGAGAATCACTTCCGTCTCGCTGCGAACCTTCTCGGGGTAGGAGTCGAGAACCATGGTGGTGGTGTCGATGGAGCGGGAGAGGCTCGCCATGGGGTTCAGGCTCTCCGTCACGTTGCCGACGCCGATGCCGGGGAGTTTCTTTCCGATGCTGAACATTCCGTCGACCGCACTCTTCGTCGTGCCGGGAAGTTCCTTCAGTGGATTTTTTTTTGCCTCCGCTTCAGCTTCGTTACGAATGCGCAATGCCTCCGCTTCGCCGAGCGCTTCGGTCACACGAGCCATGGCGGCACTGCGAAGGCGGTCGTGCATGGAGCGAATCGTTTCCGCGGCGGAACCCAGCGACTGCGTTGCGGCGTCCGCATCGAGAGCCGCCAGATAACGTGCATTGGCCGTAATGAAACTGCGTCCCCAGGTTGAAGGGTCTTCGCCAAGGGGTGCCGCTTCCGCAATCTGGCGAAGTGCCTCGATCCATGCGATTGCGGAGTCGGGTACATCATCAAGGTCTGCAAGAGCGGTCTCCGTTTCGTCGAAGACTGTTTGGACCTCTTCACGGAAACCACTCAACGCGACAGACTCATCAGCGGAGAGAAAAAGAGGAGTGAAACAAATCCAGATTATTGAAATGAGAGAAATCACCGGCCGCATGGACTTGCCCGCCCCGGAAGAGATTGGAAACCGCCCTATTGGTACAGAGACCAGAAATCTCCGGCCGGAGCCGACGCTCCCTGGTTCTGGTTCATGGTGATGAGGCCAAAGGACCCGGTTCCGTTGGTAGGGTCATAGTAACTGGAGATGCTGGCAAACGAAACTCCCGGCCATACGCTGGAGCCTGGCCAGGCTTGTCCGGGGCCGATACTGCTCAGCCGGTAAAAACCCCAGACGTCGAAAGCGTCCTGCCAGGCTCCGGCGGAGGGAAACAGACCGAAGCCGAGACCCGGATCTCCCGGGTTGGGACCGGCCTGCTGCATGGCAATGAAGGGATAGCCCTCGTCGCGCGCGTTGCCGGTGGCAAACGTGAGCCCCTGGTTCGGCCCGATGGTGGACACGGCTCCGTTCTTGAACGGATCAGTGGGATAGGACGCCATGTAGGCAATGGGAGTGGTGATGGTGATATTGAGTGTTAAAAACTCGGAGGTGCGCGTATTGCCGTATCCGTCCAGGTCGGTGGGAAGCGGATCGGTGAAGGGATAAACACCGGCGTTATCGAGCTGGTAATTTTCGAGCGCCTGTCTCAGCGCCGCAAAGTCCATCTCCACCTGCGCCACGTTGCGCTGGATTTTCAACACGTCCATGTTGGCGAAAACAACGGCCACAAGAACGCCTCCACCCGCAATCATCGTCAAAGTCTCCGTTAAGGTAACCGCCCTGCCTGTCTGTGATTTTTTCACGAGTTCTTCCCTCAACTGTCCGGACAACCCGATGGAACGGAATACACAAAACGCAGGGAACGATAAGGCAAAAAGCTTGCCGCATCCCGGCGAACCCGAAATCCATTGTTGTTCTGATTAAAAGTGATTCAACGCTTCCCCATCCTGCACTTCCGGCGCCACGGAAAACAAAATCCGTAACACGTGGCAAGCCGCTTTTCAAGCGGGCGCGCAACGTCACTAACCAAGTCAATCAGATGAAACAAAGAAAGTCAAACCGCCATCGGAGCAAATCCGATGGCGGTTTGAATGTTTCAGCCAGGTTCGTCAGGTGTGAAGGACCCGAATTCAGCATCCGGGGATCGAAGCTCACGAGTCCAACGCAGTGGATGTCCACATCGTCGTACCCGATCCATAGAGCGAAGCAAGACGTCAGAACCCGGGTTCTGACGAGTTTACTGAAACACCTCCCAGTTTACCACACTGGCGGGCCCGCTGCCGAAGTCGATGGCAACAATCCCGGCATCGGCAGTGCCACTGGCAAGATAGAGACGAGAGGTTGTGGCACTTGTTTTTGTGGCCTTGAGGCCACGCCACAGGGTCACTTCAAAATCGCCCGGCGTTACGAGGCCGATTTCGCTTCCGATCGTGGAAAGCGCGATCGGTGTGATTGGTGCCGACGCATTGGCATCGAAGATCTCGATGTCAGGAGTGCCTTCATCGAAACCGTAGATATTTGCATCCGTGTCCACTGCAAGACCGTGAAAGTCCACGGATCCCGTCCAGCCGGAAATGTTCAGACGCGTAAGAGTGGGGGAAACGCCGTCGAAATCCTCAATGCGAAACAGCTCGAACTCGTCATGCCCGAAGACATAAACATCGTCATTGGCCGGATTGACACCGATGGTTTCCGGTGGAACCTCGGAGGTGCCGGGAAGACCGGCTGCCGTCACAAAGTCATCCATGTCGTAAACCTGGGTGTATGCGGGAGAAACATCCGCCGGATCGACCCAACCCACATTCGGTTCTCCGAGGGCAAAGGTCGCTTCGTAGTCTTCTCCAAGGGCGGCTACAAGACGGCCATTCGAAAGAACACCCTGGCTGTTCCAACCGCCGATGCCGGTGTCACGAAGCACTTCCGACGCATTCTGCGTTGCCACATCAATGGCGAGAACGGCGTACTCGGAGGTCGCAACCGTGGATGAGTCGGCAAAGTAAAGGGTTCCGGAGGTACTGCTGTTGGGGTCGTACGTGAGTTCACCCACGAGAATTGGAAAGGTGGCGGTTGAATTGTACACGCCGCCAAGGTCCGCTTTGAGTTGCGCAACGCTCTTCGTCCAGATAGCGGTTTTGGTTGTCAGGTTAACTTGAGCGAAGGTCTCGTCGCCACTGGTATCCAGATGAACAAGAAAAACCGTTGGGTCGGAGGAAACATCGGGTCCGATTTCCACACCATCGATGGCAAACGTGTTGGAAACACCAAGAGCAGTCTCGATCTCCGCAACGGTCAGAGCCTCCGCCGCACTGGAGCGGGTCCCGAAACTGACCTGCGCCTGGGCAAAAGTGGCGGTGCCCATGGCAAGAGCTGTCAGGGCAAAAACTGTAGACTTCATGGAGGAACCTCCTCGAATTGATGAAACGATCCGACTGATCGCGGGGGTGAGTAAGATTGGCTTGACGAGCCCCCGTCAATGATAATCATTCTCATTATTAAAATCGGAGGTGAGCGTTCCCATGACCAAAACCCCTCAAAAGCGTCCGGCGTTCACACTGATCGAGCTGCTGATCGTTGTTGCCATCATCGCGATTCTTGCCGCCATCGCGGTTCCCAATTTCCTCGAAGCCCAAACGCGCTCAAAAGTGTCGCGAGTGAAGGCGGACATGCGCACCATGGCGACAGGGATGGAAACCTATGCCGTGGATTTCAACAAATACCCTATCCCGGCGGATGAGCTGGGAGAGTGGATCGGCAACCCTCAGGCTGCGATTACGGTAAACCCCATGGAAACAAGGGTTCCGGTGTTATTGACGACTCCCGTCGCTTATCTGACTTCGCGGAAAGAGGATCCCTTCGCAGTAACACGAGCCCTCGAATCCAGGCTGTATCATGCAGTGACGAAAGATTATCTGGAAGTCCGGCGGAATTACACTCCCACTCACAACTGGATCCTCGTTTGGAACCGGTATTTCCGGGAAATCACCGGAAATCTTCCCCCGGAGAATGTCTCCTATTTCTTCGTCAGCTTCGGTCCCGATCAGGACCATGACGCCGAAGTTCCCCATATCAACGCACCCCCCGGCCCGCATACCCACAATGATGGGGCACTCTACGATCCGACCAATGGAACGGTTTCCAGCGGCGATATTCTGTATTTCGGACCGGGACGCGGCTTCTGGTATCAAAACTAGGTGAACATCAGAGATTCGCGTCTTGCCGGCACGACTGATGACAAACCGCCGGAAGCGTCACTCTGCCAGGGGTATTGGGCCTCAGAAAAACCAACAGACTCCCGACCGTCGCACACTAGTCGGTTGTAGCCCGGTCGCCGAGACAGCTTCTGCACGTCCCGTACAACACAATGCTGTGGTCGTCCATTTTGAACCCCTGAGGCACGAGGTCATCCAGGCGCGGCGGGCATTTGTGGACCTCATAAATCCGGGTGCATTTCCGACAGTAGAAATGGTGATGGTGGGGGCCTGAGGCCATCTCGTAGCGCGGAATCTCGTCAGCGATTTCAACCGGCCGGAGTTCCCCCGCTTCCGTGAGGATGCGAACCGCCCTGTAAACCGTGGCCAGACCGATACCGGGCGAGTCTCTTATGGCGGCTTCCCATGCCTCCTGGGGAGTCAAAGGTATCGATGACTGCCTGAATATGGCAAGAACCACCTGCTGACGTGGTGTAAGTGATTTCTGTCTGCTGCGAGACAAATGGCCGTTTCCTGTCGGCAGATATGGATCTGTGGCATCCACTCCCGGGAGGTGGAAGACAGTACCGGAGCAACTGCAACGAAGGGCTCTCTCCCGTGCAACCGAGATTACTGTTCTTCGTCCAGGGCCGATGGGCCGACATCACACTGGTTGCCTGCGTATTTCTCCATTATCCATCCAGTTATTCACGTTCATGTGGAGTCCGGGATCCACGGGGAAAACAGGCTGCCTGACAGAACTCCCCCACGGGTTCACGGGGAAACCTGCCCGCTGTGTACAGATGCCGGCCAAAGCGAACTCCTCCTGACCGGTGGGCCGCCGGTTCTCGTCGATACCTCCGACCACCCGGTTTCTCCACCAGCAAACCGCAGAGATATCATCTCCGAACCGGAGGCGGGGAAACTCTCTGCACACGGCCCTCCTTCCTTCGTGTAACCGGAAGTTGTACAGTTCCGTTCACCAAACAACTCAACAGCTCTTCGTCCTGAAGAAGGAGATTTGATCCTGCCTTATCCGCCGACTCCTCCGGCAACCGAGGTCTTTGAAACGCGCACTTCAATTGACATCACAACGCCTGTTGCGCTTATTACATTGCGCCTGAACGAGCCGTTTCCCGCAACCGACGGCGAGAATCCTCAATTCCACTATGGAACTCGCGACGACATTCTGGCGGTCGAAAATGACGATACCGAGTTCAATGAGTACGTTGAGTCGCTGCTGAACTTCAACAACACGGCAGCGCAGTACTTCTATCTCAGCCACGGTCCGGACCTGGACCATGACGGTCCGGAACTCGCCGAAAACCCTGACGGAGTCGCGCTGTACGACCCCACAAACGGAACCGTCTCTCACGGGGATATTCTCTACCTCGGTCCCGGAATCGGATTTCCGAATTAGCTGTTGTCAGACGAATCTGTTGTACGCGTTCTCCCTTCGCCAGCCTGTGCGGAGGGCGCGTACAAGCCTCCTGTTTCCTCCATCCAGTTTGCAATGCTCTCCACCGCGGTGTTAACGTTATTGTCAGAAACGTCCAGGCGCAATGTCGGCAGAATGGATTCACCGACGATGTTTTCAAGAGCGTCCTGTTCACGCACAAAAACGCTGAGGTCGTCATACTGAGAGGGATTGCCGCTCACCTTGAGCCGTTCCTTCCGCGCAGAGGCGAAGGAATCCGGTGAGCGGGTCAGAAAGACCAGATGAAATCCCAGGGGCTCGAGACGCTGTTCGAGCCAGCGATAATCGTAGTCGCGGTTCGCATGAACCTTCTGCCACATGCGGCTGCTGATGTGGAAGCGATCAACAATCCATGAGTAGTAGCGCTGAAGTTCGAAAAGGCGCACCCATGTGTGCCACGTTTCCATGGCGAGCGCCTCCTCCTCCGGCGCGAAATTGATCAGACCTCTCCCCCACGGGGTATTCGTGAAACCACACCATTCGCCGCTGATGACAGGCGAGTGATAGCGATACTTGCGCACACCGACAAGACGGGGGTGCTCGTTGAGGGCAAAAGCGGTTTCCGTCTTGAAGGTCAGACGTGTTCCCTCAAGGATAATCTTCGGGCAGAGTTTGGGAGACATGGCAAACCGGTTGGGGAGGATGTGTCATGGCTTGCTGACAGAAAATGACTCCGGCGCAAACCACGAAATGACAAGGCATCCGGAAAGAACGATAAAACTTTAGCAGGTGAAAACCATCGGTGTGCTATTCCCGTCAACGGATCGCCATCAAAAAACTCTCGCCGGATTCCAGCCTGGTGATCCGGAATGTGTCAGATACTTCCACGTGGAACCAACTGGCACGAATAACGTTTCACCGGCACTCAGAAAAGAGGGCGCAGCGGCTGCGAACGACAGCAGGCCTGCCAACCGTCTGCAAAAGGACTGTTTTCCCGTGGTTGTTCGCGAGCGGGACGGAGCAAATGGAGTAGACCCTTGCAAAGCAAAGAACCTCCGAAGAGCTCATCCGTCGACCGTACGGCGCCCCGTATAAACAACAACCTTCTGTCAGGTGTCTCCCGCTGGTGGCCTCCCAAGGTCCTGGTCAGTCTCGGAATGGTGGCATACGCGGCATGGGCAATGTCGGCAGGGCCCCTGACACGGGTCTTTCTGCAAATTCCAATGGGTGTCGGTTCCATGCTTATCGCGGGAGGCGCAGCCATTCATCTGTGGCACTATCGCATTCTCAAAGCGGAGGCCGGAGAACTGGGGATGCCGGAGTCTCTGGTTACATCCCGGGGTCTCTTTTCTCGCGTAAGACATCCCATGTATCTCGGAGATACCGTCATGTGCCTCGGGGCGTTACTGGCGGCGGGAGACCTCCTTGCCCTCGCTCTGTTTGCGGCTTTCGGAGGGATCATCGTCCCGCTGTGTCGCGACGAGGATCGAATGATGAAGCAAGCTTTCGGGGAGAAGTTCGATCGCTGGCGGGAAAAAACAGGTGCAGTTTTCCCGAAAGTTCGATGAGTGTCCGATATCGACAATATAATCAGCTTGAAAAAACGCCGTCGATGAGACAGGTGCTGTGGCCACCGAGAAAAAAGGAGGTGTTTGCCATGACAAACAATGCCTCGGAACTCAGACAGAGCGTCGACCTGATGCGGTCAGTGGCGAAAACGGCTCTGCGCGAGATTCGAAAGACCTCCGATAGCGCCAGGGTTCGGCGTTTGGCCCTGCTGGGGTTTGCGGAAATTGAAGCTGAGGCACAGCGTCTGGAATCACGTGAAGTGTCGAGGCCGCCGGGTGCGAAGGAATCCGGCCGTCAAAGTACTGAAGAGTCCGTTAAGCTCGCGTTTTCAGGCATCTAGACGCCTTTGAGTTGAAACCAACCGCTGCCGCGACAGGCATTGACACAAGGGCGTCGTGGCGAAGATGTTTCGAACAGCTTGGCTGAGACAATGCCGCAAAGGTGCCATTCGTTTTGTGGCGCCTTTGTTGTGCAGGATGTGGTATGGATCAGGTTCAGGACTACTACAGGCTTCTCGGTGTGTCCAGAGATGCGCCGGAACGCGAAATCAAGCGTGTCTACTACGATCTGGCGCGCAAGCTGCACCCTGACAAGGCGCAGTCTCAGGATGAAGCGTCAAAGAACGCAAGTGACCTCGCCGTCATTTCCCAGGCCTATAATACTCTGAAGGATAAAAAGAAGCGGGCGGAGTATGACTCCATTCTGCGGAGCAAAGGTGGCGCCGCGCCTGCCGCCGCACCTCAGCCCCCTCCGGCGGCGGCTCCGGTAGTGGCCGGCGACGCCGGGAACACGGATAGCGGAGGTGATATTCCGGAAAGTCAGATGGTCAGATCCCGCAACGTCGATGTTGTTGCGCAAAAGAAGTCGATGGCCCAGAAGGCATTCGTTCGTGGAATGCAAATGTTCAAAACCGGCGAGTATCAAAAGGCGCTGAGTTTCTTTGAAGTTGCCGTTCAAAACGACCCGGAGGGAGAGGCCCAGTATCACGTCAAACACGCTCAGTGCATCATGAAGTCGAAGGGCAGCTTCACGAAGGCGGTACAGTCCGCCGAGAAAGCCTGCCAAATGGAACCCTTCAATGTGGAGTTCAAACTGGTCCTGGGTCATGTTTACGAAACGGCGGGCGTTGTCAGCAAAGCAAAGGAAATCTACGAGGACGTGATCCGCTGGGACGCAACGAACGAGCAGGCGAAGTTGAGGCTGACGATGCTGGGCGGGGCGGGTGGCAAAACGGGAAGCCTGATGGACAAGTTGAACGGGCTCTTCAAAAAGAAATAACTGATCCTAGCTCTCTCACGGCAAAACAACTCTCATGGCACGAACTATCGGGATCGATCTTGGAACCACAAACTCCGTCGTCTCTTTCATCGACGGAACGAGAGTCGAGATCGTTCCCAATCCCGAAGGCTCTCCACTCACGCCCTCCGTCGTGTATTACAAGAGTGGTGAGGACATTGTCGTCGGCGAAGTCGCCAGACGCCAGCTCGTCACAAGCCCGAAACGTGTTATTCGGTCCGTCAAGCGCATCATGGGGAAGCGCTTCGAGGATCTGACGGAAGACGATCTGGAAGAACTGCCCTACACCTCAACGCAACTTGAGGATGGAATGGCGGGCGTTCTGATTGAAGAGGACATTCGTCTTCGGCCGGAGGAAGTGTCGGCGGACATTCTCGACAAGTTGCGCGCATACGCTGAGGACTTCATCGGTGACGAAGTGACGGAAGCGGTCATTACCGTTCCGGCGCACTTCAACGACCAGCAGAGAACGGCGACCAAGTCCGCCGCGGAGATGGCCGGCCTGGATGTTCAGCGTATTGTCAATGAACCCACGGCGGCTGCACTCGCATACGGGTTTGGTGGAGAACACTCGGGATGCATTGCCGTTTTCGACTTTGGCGGCGGCACATTTGATGTCTCGGTTCTCGACATTCAGGGCGATGTCTTCGAGGTCCTTTCCACGAACGGCGACAACAAGCTCGGGGGAGACGATGTCGACCAACGGTTGTTTCAGGAAATTTGCGATCATATTGTAACGGAAAAGGGAATTGATCCCACCGGAGATTCGGCAGCGGTTCAGCGAATTCGTGAGGCCGCGGAAAAGGCAAAGTGCGAGCTTTCCAATGTAAACTCCACAACAATCTCGCTGCCGTTCATCGTCGCCGACGAGCGAGGACCGCAGCATCTGGAAATGGAGGTCAAACGGGCGGAGTTCAACGAGATGATGGAGCCGATATTTGAACGACTCATTGAGCCGTGTCGCCGGGCGCTGGAGGACTCAGGCCGAACCGTTCAGGAAATCAGCGAAGTCATCCTTGTGGGAGGCTCCACCCGCATTCCCCGGGTGCATGAAATCGTGTCGGAGTTCTTCGGACGCGAACCAAACAGATCCGTGAATCCTGACGAGGCGGTTTCCGCCGGCGCGGCAATCCAAAGCGCCGTGATTACCGGTGCGCTCAGGGAAGTCCTGCTCCTCGACGTCACTCCGCTCACTCTGGGAATCGAACTGGCGGGAGGAGTGTTCAAATCTCTCATCGAGCGCAATTCCACGATTCCCTGCGAAGCCAGCGACAAGTTCACGACAGTGGTGGATAATCAAACCACGGTTTTGGTGCATGTTCTCCAGGGAGAGCGAAAAAAAGCGGTGGAGAACCATTCTCTTGCTCGTTTCCGGCTGACAGGGGTTCCGCCTGCACCAAAAGAACTTCCGGAAATCGAGGTGCATTTTCAGATCGACGCAAACGGGATTCTTTCCGTTAGTGCACTCGATCTTACAACCGGGACACAGACAGGGGTCGTGGTTGAAAACTACGGTGAAATCGGTTCACGGCGCGGTGAGATTCAACGCCTGTTGCAAAGCGCCGAATCCGCGCTGGATGAGGACGAGGCGTTTGTTCGATTCTCCCAGCGACGCTCAAAGGCGGAACGTCTTCAGGCACGCGCCAACTCCATAATCGAAGCGGCCGCGGACGTAATGGAAGAGGAACATCTCAAGTCGCTGAAGGAAAACATGCTCAGGCTGGATCTTGCGATGGAGGCCATGGACGAGGCGCGCATGTCGACAATTGAGGATGCAATCGAGACGATTGTGATCGACTATGAGCGGAACGCCGACATTCAGAGAGCTCTGAACTCGACTCTGGGGGGAGATCTGGATTACTCAACGGAATCCAATACGGCGATCCGCATCCCCACCGACACACACTTCGAAGAGCAGGATCTCCCCGACGATTTCAGGTCGCGAGCAATCGAGGGCGGACCGCGGCGGCCAGGCCCCGTTGCCACACCGGCCCCGGAAGCGCCACCTGCCCGAGTCTCTTCAAAGGACGTCCAGAAACAAGGCAACGCGTTTGACGAACCGGATGTTCCGGCGGAAGAACCCTCTGAGTCTCACAGTATGCCGATTCCCTCGCGCTTTCGATCGGACACCGAAACTCAGGAAGTGGATTTTGACCCCTCGGAGATTCCGCCACCTCCGCCGACCTGATTTGTCAGGTCACTTTCTCGAACACTTCAAAACACCTGTAATCAAACTCACGGGCGGCTTTCTGCTGATCGGGGTCACCCCAGAATGTTTTGTAGCCGACCTCGCCGGCTTTCCACGCACAGTCCCAAACAAAACGGTAGGTGGCCTCGCCGTCGGGGGTTTCAACTGCCATGGTCCCTCGAAAATCAGAGCAACCGGATCTTCCTTCAAGACTTACGGATTGAACCACAAGGTCGGGATGAGTTTCCAGGAGCTGGCAGAGCGCCCGGCGAACCTTGACAGGAGGTGATCCGGCATTGAAACGAATTGCCGGGCCAGGCTTCCCTCCCCTCGCAAGCTGCCTGAGGGCATCTGAGAACTCTTGTGCGGCGGACGAGGCATCAAGCAACTCGTCAAGGGTCGGAAGAGTTTGGGAGGAACTCGCCATTGAACGTTTTCCGTCGGTGAAATAGGTGGTCTGATCACTTGCAAGTCGTTTGCCAAAAGAAGACGGGCCGGCCTCTCGAAGACCGGCCCGTCCGTTTTTTCCCAAGGTGTGGCTAGTAAATAGCCACTTCGTTTCTCTTGATCGGCGACTCGAGTGCCTGAGTCGGAGGAGGTCCGGTGAAGAGATTCACCGCAGTCGCATCCGCGGATTCGTAAATGTCCTTCACAGAAAAACTGAATCCGTCGATTGCCTCTGTCTCAAAAACCAGGGTGACCGCAAATTCCGCATCCACGGGGCGGTGAAAAACCTTGCACAGAGCAAGAGTCGCTGTGGCATGGGCCTCGGCCCATGCAGCTGCAAAGGCGATCGCTTCAGCAAATGCAATGGCGCTGGCGCTGGCGGCGGCGGCCGCAGTCACGTCCGCAATGGCGCTGGCGAGCGCACTGGCTGATGCCTGGGCACTCGCATAGGACGCTGTGAATGCCGTGGCGTAAGCACCCGCCGCGGCAACGGCGACAGCGATGGCATCGGCCTCGGCAGTTGCTCCGGCCATGCTGGCCACCATGGCAACGGCACTGAGATGGGCTTCAAGGGTCGCGACAAGCGAGAGGTAGGTCGATAACTCCAAATCAATCCTTGCTCCTGCACTGGCAGAGGCGGACGCGCCGCCGCCGGATCCACCGGAGACT